>NZ_CP166625.1:4171312-4497575 GCF_041320595.1 Pleomorphomonas sp. PLEO | reverse complement strand
GGACGAACTGATCAAGCTCGGCCAAGCCAAGATGGACCTTGTCGGGCATAATCTCGCGGAATTCCGGGCGGGGCATCTTGACACGACGCGGCTGGTCATTGCTTCAGACCGCGGGCGCGTGTTGATGGACCAGATCCGTCAGAAGGGTGCGACAATCCGCGATGTCGCCGCATCGGTCCGCATCGCCCGTGCCGCCGCGATGCGCGACGCCGCCTCAATGCTCACCACCATGATCAGCCTGGGTGTCGCCATGATCGTCGTCCTCACGGCCGGCGCCACAATGGTGATGCTTCGACATATCCGGCAGATCGATGAGGCGCGGCACGAACTTATCGAAATCAATCGGGAGCTGGAGTCTCGCGTACGCGAGCGCACCGAGGCGGTGATGCGCACCAATGAAGAGTTGCAGCGCTATGCATATATCGTGAGCCACGATCTCAGGGCGCCCCTCGTCAACATCATGGGCTTCACCTCCGAACTGGAATCGGCGACTGAGCGTCTCACCGCTTATGTCCGAAAGATCGGTGGCGACGCCGAAAATATGGATCGCGCCGATGCCCTCGTTGCCGTCGACGAGGATATTCCTGAGGCATTGGGATTTATCCGTTCATCTATGAAGCGCATGGATAGCCTCATCAATGAAATCCTCAAACTGTCGCGCGCTGGACGCCGAGTTCTTGAGCCTGTGCCGTTGGATATGCAAAATCTCGTCTCTGAATGTATCGACTCCATCCATCAGCGCTTTGCCGAAGCAGGAGCCGAAGTCCGGATCGATGGGCGTCTTCCCGATGTCGTTTCCGATCGCTCCGCTTTGCAGCAGATCTTCACCAACCTGCTCGACAACGCCACTAAATATCTGAAGGATGGCCGGCCAGGACAAATCACCGTTCGTGGCCGTCTCGAACGCGGATCGGCGGTTTTCGAGATTGAAGATAACGGACGAGGCGTCGCCGAGGCTGACTTTGAACGCATTTTCGAACTGTTCCGCCGCGCGGGTATTCAGGACAAGCCGGGCGATGGAATCGGCCTGGCCCATACCCGTATGCTCGCCCGCCGCCTCGGCGGCGACGTCAGTGTGAAAAGCGATGGTGAAACGGGGACAACGTTCAGTGTGACGATCGCCCGTGATCTAGTATTGCGTATGGGGAGAAACGAAGCATGAGCAAAGAACCTAAGCCCGTGGCCATCATCATGATCGAGGATGACGAAGGGCACGCTCGGCTTATCGAGAAGAATATTCGCCGCGCCGGCGTCACCAACGAGATCATTTCGTTTCGCAATGGCACCAGCGCGGTCAACTATCTTCTGGGCGCCGACGGATCGGGATTGGCCGCAATCGGCAGGCCGTCGCTGGTCCTGCTCGATCTCAATCTCCCCGATATGACCGGCATTGACATCCTCGCTCGCCTCAAGGCCAATGAGCATACGCGGCGGACGCCGGTCATCGTCCTGACCACGACCGACGACGCGCGCGAGATCCAGCGCTGCTACGACCTCGGCGCCAATGTTTACATTACCAAGCCTTTGAATTACGAGAGTTTTGCTAATGCGATCCGTCAGCTCGGCCTATTCCTGTCCGTAATGCAGATTCCGGAGCTTGATTGAATTGCCATATGGGACCGATCTCAAGGAGTCCATCAAGGTCCTGCACGTCGAGGACGATGTTGCCCTTGCCGTGTTGGTCCGCAAGGCTCTTGCCCGGCGTGGCCATGAGACGATTCACGTGACGAGCGGCGACCAGGCGCTGAAGATCATCGCGGAAGGCGGTGTAGATATCGTTGCTCTCGATCATACGCTATCGTCCGAGACCGGGTTGGACATCCTTACCCGCATGGGGGCGCGCGGCGCCCGCCCGCCCGTGGTCTACGTTACCGGATCGATGGACGCGCGACTGGCCATAGAGGCCCTCAAGCAGGGAGCCGACGATTATGTGATCAAGGACACGTCGGAAGAGTTCTTTGATCTGTTGATTGCCGCTCTGGAGCAGGCGTTTGAGCGTTGGCGGCTTAAAAGCGCGCGTGTCCGAGATCAGCAGTTGATCCGCGAGGCAAGGGACCGGGCCGAGATGCTCCTGAAGGAGGTCAACCACCGCGTTGCCAATTCATTAGGCCTCGTGGCAGCGATGGTGCGCATGCAGGCCTCAGCCGTCAGCGACCCCCATGCTCGCCACGCTCTTGAGGAGACGCAGAGCCGGATTTCGGCGGTCGCAGGTGTCCATCGCCATCTTTATACTTCGGACAACATTGGCGAGGTCGATATAGGTGCCTATCTCAGCCATCTTGTCGGTGAGCTGTCGGCCTCACTGGCAGGCAACGGTGCCCTGCACATGGTCAAGACAGAACTCATTGCAATATCGCTTCCGACCGATAAGGCCGTGACGCTTGGTGTCATGGTTGGCGAACTGGTGACGAATGCGTTCAAGTATGCCTATCTACCTGATACAAGTGGGGAAATTCGGGTTAGTTCCCGCAGGCTCGAAAACGGTCGTCTTCAAATCTGTGTTGAAGACGATGGTATTGGCTGGGACGGAACAGGGCCGGCCCAAGGAACAGGCATCGGCTCCAAAGTGCTGAGAGCGATGGCCCGCAACCTTGATGCCGAGATATCCTATTCACAGCTCAACCCTGGAACCTATGTCTGCATAGAGTTCGCGGCTGGCTGAGTGATCTCTCGACCATTCGGCTCAGCGCTTGGTGGCGTTGCGCGCCAACCAGAAGCCAATACCCAGTGCCGCGACGACAGCTGCCAGACGAGTATGCCGAGCGGCGAGCGAGGCGGCTGTCGGGGCAAAGGCTATTATTGCGCTCGATGACACGGCCGCATTTATTTCCTGCCGCGCCTTTTTCATGACCTGACGTGCCACGACTAAGGCGATCAGCGCGATAAGCAGCAGAGATCCCGCGGTGATAAGTGCTGCGATCTCAGGTCGGAAATGACGGGTAAGTGCGATGTAACCGGCGAAAGCGGCGAAAGCGACGGCCAACGTCGCCATGATCATGCCAATCGCCGCGGACACGACGGCAAGGCCGCCGCGCCGCTTGAGACGAGTTACGTCGACGCCAAGGAGTCGCGCGACGTTCATGCGCGCGAACTGCCGCGCGAGGCGAGGCCGACAAGCAGGCCGACTCCGAGCGCGACGGCCAACGACGTCATCGGACGCTTGGCAACCGCGTCGGCCACGCCATCTATTCCTTCGCGCCCCAAAGCGGTGGCCCCGCTCAGCGCCGCGCCCACATGGTCGGCAGTCTCGACTCCTGTTGCCTTGACGGTTTCGAGCGCTTCATTGGCCTTTGCACCGGTTCTGCTGGCGAACGCGTCGATAATCCGCTTCATCTCGGCCATTGCGTCCTGCGCCGCGGCCGCGACATCACCGGCCTTGTCAGCGAGATCGCTGCCGGCGGCACCGATGTCCTTCTTAATCTTTGCCGCGTTGTCGGCGACAGCTTTGGCACCGGAATGTTCCGACATTTCGAGATCCTTTTTGATCTTCTCCGCCGTGTCGGCAATGGCAGCCTTAGCGGCGGAAGTTGCAGAGGCGCCCAGGTCCTTCTTGTTAACGGGTTCAGGAGACAGCATCGGCTTTTCCTTTCTACGCGCGCACGTCCGGGTGGGCCGGGGTGACGAAAGCTCGCCTAGTCCCAACGAGCATCTGCTCCAACAACGCCCGAATTCGCGTCGGGTTCCGATACTGCCGTGGCGATTGCAGGGAACCGGAGCGCTGCTCGCGCATTGGGAGATGGACTCGGCGCCCTCTTCTGAGACGGCGTCAAACGCGACGGAGGGGCTGCCTTGAAATATATCGTTCGCCGGACACCCTTCGATGGGCGGTTGTCAGAGGTGCCCGCGGCACAAGAAGGCAAGGGGTGGCCCGAGACGCGCCGTACGCTCACAGAGCTGTCAACCATTGGTCTGTTCTTGCTGGCGCTTTTGCTAGCTTTGCACTCCGCGGCCTCGCTGGTCGTCCCTATGGTGGCGGCAATCATCGTCGGCAGCGTTGTGGCTCACGTCGGCGATAGAGGTCAGCGCATCGGCATTCCGCCTGTTATCGCCGGTCTGGCGCTCACTGCCATTTTGGGCGTCGGCATGTTCCTACTGATTGAGGCAATCGCCGAGCCCCTTTCGACGCTGGTCGAACGGCTTCCTCTCGTCTTGCCACGCTTGATCGCTGCCTTTGGAGACTTACTGGCACCCTTCACCACGCTGCAGGCCCGTCTCACCGGAGGCAGTACGAGTGCGGAGGGCGGAATTCCTAGCATGGAGAAGATGCTGGGATCGCTCGACTTCGGTCTTGTGGCCGGCTTTATAGGTGGGCTGACGCCGGCCTTCGGCGAGTTTCTGATCTTTCTTGCCACTCTTGTATTCTACGTTGCCGGCCGAGCGCGCCTGAGACGGCAGTCAATCCTCGCGTTCGTCGGCCGCGAGGAGCGTCTCGCCGCTATTCGTATATTCAATGCAACTGAAGCTTCGCTGACCCACTATTTCGGGACCACTTCAGTGATCTATGCCTGTGTTGGTCTTGCCACCGGCTTGATAGCTTTGACGGCCGGGTTGCCGGCACCGGTTCTCTGGGGCTTGTTCGCTTTCGCCTTGAGTTTCATACCGTTTCTTGGGCCGGCTGTCGTGTCATTGGCCATCGCTTCAGGTGGGATTCTGCTCGATTATGGCCTGCTGTCCGCACTCTGGCCGGTCGGTGCTTTCATGGTTGTCCATCTGGTTTGCGAAAATGCGGTCATTCCAGCCGTTCTAGGGCGCCGATTCGAGATCAACCCCTTTCTCGTCTTCGTGTCGATCATCTTTGGGACGTGGATGTGGGGTGCTATTGGCGCGGTGCTGGCTGTGCCGCTGCTCTTGATTGGCCGGACTATCCGCAGCGAATTCAAGGTCGAAAGCCGAGTATCGCTACCGTCATGATCAAAGGCCGGCACGCGAGACGCGCCGGCCCAGAAAACATAAAAAACTGCATCGAAGCGCTAAAGATCGGAGGTGCTCTTCATCGCCATCATTTGCAGCAGCTTCTGGCGTGCCCGGTTGACACGGCTCTTGATGGTCCCGACGGCACAGCCGCAGATCTCGGCTGCTTCTTCACAGGAAAAGCCGGACGCCCCCACCAGAATGAGCGCTTCGCGCTGGTCGTCCGGCAGCTTTTCCAGTGCCGCGCGGAAATCGGCGAGGTCGAGATGGCCGTCTTGGGCCGGCGCTGATACCAGCCGGGCCGCCGCTTCGCCGTCGCTGTCCTGAACCTCACGCCGGGCTTTGCGATATTGACTGAAGTAAGTGTTGCGCATGATGGTGAAAAGCCATGCGCGCAGGCTCGTGCCCGGTATGAAACTGGCATGGGCGCCCCAGGCTTTCATCACCGTTTCCTGCACGAGATCGTCGGCATGGTCATGGCTGCCGGACAGCGAAATGGCGAAGGCGCGTAACGAAGGAAGCTCCGCCAGGAGAGCGGACTTGAAGGCCGCGACAGCTGTCATTGATCGCCACCTCCGTCGGAGGCACCCGATAAACTTTCGCGCTCTTTTCTTTCCGCCTTCTCGAGCTGGTCGAGCAACGCGGTGAGCTTTTCTGGAATGGGCTCTGATAGGATGGACCCATAGAGTTTCTTAAGCTGATCGCCGAGGTGGGCTTGGATAGGTTGCTCTAGAGCGGGGCGTTCCGGCGTTTCTTTTTTGTCTGACATAGCGGCTCTTTCAGGACGACTACAAACAACAGTCCTATCGACGACCTAGCGGCGACGGCTGCAAATACACATCTTGCACTGAACGCAGACGGCAGGTTCCGGTTCCGATCGAACTGGAAAAATAAACGGCTTGAAGCGGAACCGACTGCGCTCTCCGGCGTTTTCACGCAGGATAGTACTCTGAACTTTATTGCTCGCTTAAGCGTTGGAAAGGCTTGTCATGTCTCTCACTTCCCTGATCGCGCCACAGCTTCCTCTTCTTCGCCGCTATGCGCGAGCTTTGAGCGGCAGCCAGGCCAGCGGTGATAGCCATGTCGTGGCCATGTTGGAGCATTTGGTCGCCGATCCCGATGGCTTCGATAAATCGCTCGAGCCGCGTCTTGGCGTATATAAATTGTTCACTTCGGTTTGGAATGCCAACCCCATGAACTATATGAGGTTGGAAGATGGCGAGCGGCCGGCTGCCGATCGCCGGCTGGATGCCATCACCCCGCTGCCGCGGCAGGCGTTCCTGCTGACCGCGATGGAAGGGTTCTCTCCCTTCGATGCTTCCCGCATTCTTGACGTTGGCCCCGAGGCCTTTTCGGCCCTGTTGTCGGAAGCTGCGCGACAGATCGGTGAGCAGGTCGCTTCGCGTGTGCTTGTCATCGAGGATGAGCCGCTGATAGCCATGGATCTCGAAGGACTTGTCGAGGGACTTGGCCATACCGTGGTTGGCAACGCACGTACCCGAGACGAAGCGGTCGCCATGGCCCGCAGCGAGCGCCCAGGCCTCATTCTCGCCGACATCCGCCTCGCGGATGGCTCTTCGGGGCTCGATGCTGTCAATGATATCCTCGGCAGTTTCGAAGTGCCGGTCATCTTCATCACGGCTTATCCTGAATCGCTGCTGACAGGAGAACGCCCCGAGCCGACCTTCCTGATCGCCAAGCCGTTCCGCGAGGAGATGGTGAAGGCGGTGATCTCTCAGGCTTTGTTCTTCGATAAGGTCGCATCGTTGCGGCTGAAGGACAACGTGTGACGGTTGGCCGGCCATAGGTGAGCTTCCCGAACGTCGGCCGTCTGACGCGGAGGGTAAGGTATTGTCCGATGACCTCGAGACACTTAAGACGCTGGCGAGAGTAATAACTGTTGCTGCCTGCGCTTCCGTGTCGGTGGGCCTTGTGACGTACCTCGTTCGCATGCGTCATCGTACCGGTGGGCTGGTGGGCACCTCTGCCCTGCTGTGCGTCTTTGTTCTGGCGATCGCCATGGGTACCATTGGCCGGATGATCCCAGGAGAAACAGGGCAGGGCATTTTTGTGCTGGTAGAAGTTGTGACGGCGATCGTCGCCTTCGTCGTCGGGATCGCCGTATGGCCGATGATTCCGAGGCTAGTCGGCCAGCCGACGCGCCAGGAGGCCAACCAGGCCAACGCCCTGCTTATGGAAGGGCAGTCGGCGAACAGGCGATTGATCGACCAACTGAGTGATCTCAATCGCGATCTTGAAAGTCGCGTTGCTCGGCGTACCGCCGAACTCGAAATGGTTCGTCATCGCTTCGAGATGGCGTTGGATGGCTCCGACATTTCCATATTAGAACTCGACGCCAATCTCATCTTTACTTGGGCTCACAACCCACCGCGTCCGCTCACCCAGGCGGACGTGTTAGGGCGGAGTCCAGGCGATCTTCTGCCGCCGGTCGAAGCGGCTGAGTTCGTGAATATCGGCCGACGTGTCCTGGCCAACGGCAAGGCCGAGCGCTTTGAGATCTCATTCGCCTTGGGAGGCCAGCAACGCTGGTTCGAGGGCTTCGTCGAGCCTGTGATCGTCAATAAAAATGTCAGTGGCGTCCTGACGGCGGCTATCGATGTTTCCCGCTACAAGGAACACGAGCGCGAGATGCGCGATATTCTGCGGGAACTCACGCACCGGTCCAAAAATCTTCTGGCGGTCGTGCAAGGCATCGCCAGGCAAAGTGGCGAGGGTGCCCCCGAGGCCAGCGCCTTCCTGACGCCATTCGGCGGCCGCTTACTGGCCTTGTCGGCGGCTCACGAGCTCCTGGTCCAGAATGGGTGGCGCGGCATCCTGCTTGATGAGGTTATCATTCGCGCTTGGGCTGACGTCGAAGGTGCCGGAGGCATCCGGGTCGATCTGGAGGGGCCTCGGATTCTGCTTGGTCCTGACATTGCGCAGAATGTGATGCTAGGCGCTCACGAACTGGTCGCCGCCGCCGCCGCCGCCGAAAAACCGCCCGACCGGGTGGTGGTCTCGTGGGCCTTGCTGCCCGACGGCGTATTCCGCCTCGATTGGCGAATGTTGGGTACGCCGTCTATTGAAGTCAGCGGCTTCGGCCAGCGGCTTTTGCGGACCGTGTTGCCCGTTGTCCTCGGCGGCGAGGTGACGGCGCTGGATATTTCCGATGCCGGTTTTGCCTATGGAGTCCGAGGCCGGATCGGGCCGCAGCTTCAACCGGTCCACTGACCGGCGTAGATGTCGAGGCCGGTGAGATCATAACCACCGCCGATGGGCCGATCGGGTGGCAGGCTGGGGCGTCCGTCTGGACCTAGCGCCAACATGGCGGCACCGGTGGACGTGCCGGTGGCGCCGGCCGCGATAAGCACCGGTCGACCCGTCAGCTGTTGCAGCGCTTCGGCGAACAGAGTGTCGCGTCCGAATGGTCCCTCGACGACGATCGGGCCGGCGGCACCAGCCACCTCCATCGCGGCGCGTGCCACCAGTGCGAGATAAAGGCTAACGGCGGCGGTCCGCACACCAGCGGTGAGTGAGGTCGGCTCAACACTCCAGCTCCCCTTCCCAGCCGGGAAAGGCCCGCAACCCGGCACGAAAGTCGGGCGAACCAAGATGCAGCCATCAAGAACGGTACGCACATCCTCAGGGGTCGGCTTTTTTGCATGGCCTTCCGTCAGGAGATCGAACTCCCGCCCGCCCATAAAGCGTGATGAGGGCACCGGATTGCCGAAGGCGTCGACGTTGCAGAGACCGTCCCGACCGGCGTCGAGCGCCGAGGCGTCGCCGCCAACGGCAAAGATGATCGCCCACGTACCGGTCGAAAGTACCGTAAACGGCGGCTTGTGGGTGAGAAGATGCGGCAGCAGCGAGGCGTTGGAATCATGGATGCCGCAATAGACTGGTGTGTCAGGAGAAAGTCCGGTGCGCGCCGCGATATCCGCCGTCACCGTGCCGAGCCTGTCGAAGGCCGAGCGCAATGGCGCGAACAGTCGGTTCCAACCCTCCGCGTTGGCAAAGGATGAGAAGTCGCGTCTCTTTGGCGCCCAGAGGTCGGTATGCACGCCGAGCGAGGTCGGCTCGCTCGCCAGCACGCCAGTGAACCGGAAGGCCCAGTATTGCGGATAGGGGACAATCGCCGTCACCTTCGCAAAGGCATCCGGGTATGAGCGGGCTTGCCAGTAAAGCTGGGCACCGGCATTGAGCCCGCCGGGCAGGCGCGGCGTGAAACTCTCGGCGAAGGATGGCCGCGCGGCGACATAGGCATCATCAAGCGCGTCGGGGCCGCGGAACTCATAGTCAAGCACCGGCAGCGCCAACTGGTTGCCGGCCAGTAGGGCAAAGGTGGCGCCGTGGGTGGTGAAGGAAAGGGCGTCGATCCTCTGGTTCGTCGCCGCTTCCTTCAACGTATCCAGGAAGAACGCCCACATTCCCTCCACGTCGTAGTGAGGATAGGGCGGTGCGTCGATGACGACGTTCGGCCGCGTGCGGACGAACACGTCCCCGCCGGTCTCAAGGTCATGGACCACCAGCTTGACGTTGGTTTTGCCCACATCGAGAACAGCGATGAACCTCGGCACCGGCGCCATTATTTTCTCCATTATACTTGGTAGGTTATTAGCGGGCGGTGCGGCGACGGTTGTTGATACGATGCACGACGAGCGGCAGGGCAATCACCAGGATCAGCATCAGCCCCATGAAGATGCTCATGACGATGCCGGGCACGTTGAGCAGCCCGAGGCCGAAGGTGACGAGGCCCATCACGAAGGCGGCGATGACGACGCCAAGGATGTTGCCTGTGCCGCCGTTGATGCCGACGCCACCGAGCACGGCCATGGTTACCGCGTCGAGTTCCCAGCCGACGGCGATCGACGGGCGAGTGGAACCAAGCCGTGAAGTCAGCATCACCGAAGCGAGGCCGGCGGCGACGCCGGTCATCAGGAAGACGATGAACTTGATGCGCCGCACCCTGACGCCCGAGAAGCTCGCCGCGAGAGCGTTATTGCCGACGGCGTAGACCTGCCGGCCGAAGATTGTCTTGTGCAGCACTACACCGGCAATGACCGCCAGCACGAGGAAGGTGACGAACTCGTTCGAGAAGATCCAGAAGGCATAGCCCTGTCCGAACACCGCGAAGTCGGTCGGATAGTTCTTGTAGACCTGATCGCCGAGCACAACATAGGCGATGCCGCGGTAGAGGCTCATGGTGCCGATGGTGGCGACAATGGCCGGCAGGCCGAGCTTGGCCACCAGGAAGCCGTTGAACAGACCGCAGCCGAACCCAACGCCGAGACCTATGAAGAGTAGCACCGGCGTGCCGGCGCCCGCTTCGGCGGCGGCGCCCATGGCTGTCGAGGCCAGCGCGATGATCGAGGCCACCGAGAGATCGATCTCGCCGGTGATGATCACGAAGGTCATGGCCAGCGCCAGGATGGCCTTTTCCGTGAAGTTGAACGTTGCGTCCGACAGGTTCCAGGGATCGAGGAAGTAGGGCGAGGCCAGCGAATTTGCGATAGCGATGGCGATCGCCACGGCAAGCAGCAGCGTTTCCCAGCTCTTCAGGGCTCGCTTGAATGGGCCGTCGAGGCGGTCGGGAATGTGGCGTGGCGAGAGGACGGCGGATTGATCGCTCATAGCGGAAGCTCCTTGCGACGGAGGATGATCCGGCCCTTGACGCGTTCGCCGCGGGCATTGATGACGACGGCGGTGATGATGATGGCGCCCGAAATCGCCATCTGCCAGAACGGAGAGATGCCGATCACCGGCAGGGCGTTCTTGATGATGCCGAGGAACAAGGCTCCCAGCACGACGCCGCCGACCGTACCAACGCCGCCGATCGTCGAGACTCCGCCGATGACACAGGCGGCGATGGTGTCGAGCTCGAAGCCCGAGGCAACATCGACATAGGCAACGGCATAGCGCGACACCCAGAGATAGCCACAGAGGCCGGCCATCGCGCCTGACAGTACAAAGGCGAGGAACCGCGTCTTGCCGATGTCGATGCCGGCATAGATGGCGGCCACGGCATTGCCGCCGGTGGCATAGAAGGCGCGACCGAGACCAGTGCGGGTGAACAGTATCACTGCCAGCACGATGGCGAGCAGGCCGACCCACGACAGAACCGGCAAACCCAGGAACATCGCCCGAGGCAGCTCAAGGAAGGCTGCCGACATCTCGTGGGCATTGACCCAGGCGCCGCCGGATTCCACGAAGGCGAGACCACGGAAAATGGTCATGGTGCCGAGCGTCACGACGATCGCCGGGATGTCGAGCCACCACACCAGGAAGCCGTTGATGGCGCCGAGCAGCATGCCCATGCCGAGAGCGACGACGATCAACACGATGACCGGCAGGCCGGGCGCGACGTGGTTCAGCATGGCCACGGTCATGCCAGTCAGCGCCACGTTGGCGGCGACCGACAGATCGATCGATTTGGTCAGGATCACCGCCGATTGGCCCAGGGCCATCATGATCAGGATCGAGGTGTCGTTGAAGACGCCGGCAAGATTCTTTGGCGTCGAAAAGGCGGGGAAGCGGGCGGTGATGGCGGCGAGCAGCAGGATACAAGCCAGCACCAGGAGCGCTTCGCGCCGCGCGAGAAGGCTGCGGATGGTATTCATCGGATAAGCTCCGGGGCGAAAATTGCAGGGCGGGCGGGGCAAGAGGTCACGCGGCGGCCTCCTTGTTGCCGGTTGCCGCGCGCACCAGCGCTTCCGGCGTCAGGCCCTCGCGCTCGAAGACTCCGGCCATTCGGCCTTCGCGCATGACGATGACGCGATCGCTCATCCCGAGAATCTCCGGGATCTCGCTCGACACCATGATGACGGCAAGGCCCTCGACGGCGAGCTGGCTCATGAAAGCGTGCACGGCGGCCTTGGAGCCGATGTCGATGCCCTTGGTCGGTTCGTCGAGGATGATCACTTTCGGTAGTGTCGCCAGCCACTTGCCGATCACCACCTTCTGCTGGTTGCCACCCGAGAGTGTGCCGACGGGCTGGCTGAGCGAGGCGGCGCGCAGATCGAGCCGCTCGGCATATTTGCGGGCGAGGTCGAACTCCTCGGCCATGCGCAGGAAATTGTGCCGGCTGGTGACTTTCAGCGACGGCAGCGAAATGTTGGAAGCGATCGACATGGCGGTGATGGCGCCGTGGCGTCCGCGCTCTTCCGGCACATAGACGATGCCGGCGTCGATGGCGTCGGACGGCGAGTGCACGGTGATCGGCTTGCCCAACAAACTGACCTTGCCGGCCGATGGGCGGGTGACCCCGAACAACGCTTGGCAGAATTCCGAGCGTCCGGCCCCGACGAGGCCATAAAGACCGAGGATCTCGCCGCGCCGCAGCTCGAGCGACACTTGGTCGAACTCGGTCGGATGGCAGTAGCCATCGACCTTCAGCACCACCTCGCCGATCTCGGCGGGCAACTTGGGGAAGGCCTGCGTCACATCACGGCCGACCATCATCTTGACGAGGTCGTTGTGGGACACCGCGTCGAGCCGGCCAGCGCCCACTTGGCCGCCATCACGGAACACGGCGAAGTAATCGCAGATCTGCCAGACTTCCTCGAACTTGTGGCTGATGAACAGGATGGCTTTACCGGCCTTCTTCAGCCTGTCGATGATGCCGAACAGCTCTTCCACCTCCTTGTAGGAGAGGGCGGCGGTCGGTTCGTCCATGATGACGATGCGGGCGTCGATGGACAGCGCGCGGGCGATCGCCACCAGATGGCGTTGGGCGATGGAGAGATCTTTCAGCCGGGTGCGCGTCGAGATCGGCGCATCGATGCCGTGCAGGATGGCGGCGGCGCGGGCGTGCATGGCCGACCAGTCGATCAGTCCATAGCGATTGCGCGGTTGATGGCCGATGTAGATGTTTTCGGCAACCGTCAGCTCATCGAATAGCACGGTCTCCTGATGGATGGCGGTGATGCCGAGTTCCTGCGCCGCCTCGGCGGTCGGCAGAGCGACTTCCTTGCCGTCGATCTGGATGCTGCCGCCGTCCGGCTGGTAGATACCGGTCAGGATCTTGACCAGTGTCGACTTGCCGGCACCGTTTTCGCCGATCAGCGCCGTGACGTGGCCGGGACGCAGTTCAAGCGCCACGTCGGACAGCGCCTTGACGCCGGGAAATGTCTTGGAGATGCCCGTCATCTTCAGGATGGGCTCTGGAATGGGTGTGTCCGTTGGAAGCATGGCGTTCATCGGCGCTTTTTGCTGCTGGAGGCATGAGACCCGAAGAACCGGGGCGGGATCGGAGAACTGCCGTCGTAACGACGCATTCTCCGGGGCTGCGGCTGGCTCGGATCAGATCGACGGAACTGCCCCGTTCCTGTCTCTCCCCCACAAGGGGGAGGGGACCCTGCACGATCCGCCGACTGCGCTGGAGGGGAGCGCATCGGGTTGGACGACGGAAGCCGGGAGGAGAGAGTTCCGATCGGTGGCGACCGCGTCCCCTCCGCCTTGTGGGGGAGGGACAGGAGAGGCGTCTGTCTGGGCTATTCAATCCCGGACCCGGCCAAAACCGGGCCCGGGGTTTTGATGTCTGGATCAGAAGATCTTGGCGAATTCCTCGACGTTCCCGGCGTCGTAGACGAACGGGTCGGCCATCGCCGCCTCGTTGTTGGCGTCGAGCTTGATCTTGCCCATGCGGCCGATGGAAATCTCCGCGTCCGGCTTGGCCTCGGCCTTGCCGGTCTTCAGCTCATAGGCGATGTAGGTCGCCGAATAGCCGAGGTCGATCGGATTCCAGATGGCGAACGCCTTGGACGAGCCGGCCTTGACGTGGCCAGCCATTTCCGACGGCAGGCCGAGGCCGGTGACGTTGACCTTGCCGACGAGGCCAGCGTCTTCAATGGCCTGGGCAGCGGCGACGATGCCGACCGACGTCGGGGCGATGATCGCCTTGAGGTTGGGATACTTGGCGATCAGGCCCTGCGTTTCGCGGTAGGACTTGTCGGCGAGGTCGTCGCCGTAGACCGTGTCGACGAGGTTGACGTTCTTATAGTTGGGCAGGACCTTCTTCATCTCCTCAATCCAGATGTTCTGATTGGTCGCCGTCGAGGCGGCCGAGAGGATGGCGACGTCGCCCTTGTCCGAGCCGAGACCGTCGGAAGCCAGCTTCACGCACATATTGCCGATCAGCGGGTTGGACGACGGGTTGAGGTGCAGTAGACGGCCTTCCGGCGCCACGCCCGAGTCCCAGGAGATGACGGTGATGCCGCGCTGCATGGCCTTCTTGAGGGCCGGCACCAGGGCGTCCTTGTCATTGGCGGAGATGGCGATGGCGTCGACTTTCTGAGCGATCAGCGAGTTGACGACGTCGATCTGCGCTTCGGCCGTCGAGGTGGTCGGGCCGGTGTAGATGATGTCGACATTGCCGAGTTCCTTGGCCGCTTCCAGGGCGCCCTTGTGGGCGGCATCGAAGAAGCCGTTGCCGAGCGTCTTGACCACGAGCGCGATCTTGAGGTTCTCGGCGCTGGCCGAACCGGCCATCAGCGCGATGGCAGCGGCCGTGGTAACAATCAGTTTCTTGAACAGGGTCATTTGGGGTCTCCTCCCGTTGCGACCTTCCGTCGACCTTCGCCTCACTCCTCTGTCAGGCGACGGTCGGGGATTGCTGGATGTCTTCTTTTCGGTCCGTGGATGCGACGATCAGCTCGATACCGGCGGCTTCCACCATCCGCCGGTCGCGCTCGTCGATGCCGTCGTCCGTGATGATCGTGCTCACGCGTTCGAGTGGGCAGAGGATCAGACTGGACCGTGTCTTGAACTTGGAGCTGTCGACCAGGACGACGAGTTCGTCAGCCTGCCGCATCAGCCGTTGCTCGGATTGAATGATCAGCGAGTCCGATTCCATGACGCCGAGTGGCGATACGCCGCGGGCGCCCATGAAGAAGCGGCGCGCATAAAAATGGCCGGTGCCGTCGCTGTCGAACGGCGACAGGATGATGTTCTGTTCGCGATAGACGGCGCCAGCCGGCAGCATCACCGTGCATTTGGAATGCTTGATCAGATGCTCGGCGATCGGGAACGAGTTGGTCATCACCTTCAGCCGCAACTGCGCCAGAAAGTGCACCATGGGAAAGGTGGTGGTGCCGCCGTTGATGGCAATGGCTTCGCCGTCGTGGCAAAGCTTCACCGCCTCGCGGGCAATGGCGCGCTTCTGCGCCGAGTTGACCGTCTCGTCGGCGCGGAACGATCGAGCCGCCAGCACGCCGATCTGTGGCGGATGCAGCGCCTCGGCGCCACCGCGCACCTTTTTCAAGCGGTTCTGGAGCGCCAGTGCACTGATGTCGCGACGGATCGTCGCCTCGGAGGCGTCGGTCAGTTCGACGATGTCCTGCACCGTCAGGATCGGGCGTTCCTGAACGGCGGAAAGGATGATGCGGTGGCGTTCGCGTTCATGCATGGGACTGTCTCGGCTCCAAGTGGGGCTGGGACGATGGCGTGCCGGCGCCGCGGGGGCAAGCGCCGGCCTCGATTGCGTTAGCCAGGCTTGCGATCGGTGAGCTTCCAGCCGTCGAGCGCCATGGCTTCAGGCTGCGGCACCACTTTGAAGCGGGCGGCGAGGTCGATCAGGTTCTGCGTCGTCATTGTCTGACGCGGGCCGCCCATCGACAGGACCTTCACCAGGATCTCCGCAGCCTTCTCGGCGGTGTCGACCAGACCGAAGGCGTCATCGAGCGTGGGGCCGACACCGAACACGCCATGGAACGGCCATAGCACCAGCGGCCGCTTGGCCAGCAGATGGCAGGTGGCATCGCCCATCTGGTCCGTGCCGGGCACCAACCAGGGCATAGTGCCGACGCCATCCGGGAATACCACTAGGCATTCGGTGGAGCCTTCCCACAAGGCCCGCGTCACGTTGGCGTCGCTCCAGTCGAGAACGTAGGTCAGCGCGATCAGGTTGGTGGCATGGCAGTGCAACACGACACGGTCGCTGCCGTTGGTGGCGTTCTGCCGGGCGATGTGGCCCTTGAAATGGCTCGAATATTCCGATGTCGGCGCGCCGCCATCGCGATAGCCCCACAGCACTTCGAGGTAGCTGCCGTCGGCGCCAACCCGCACGACGCCGAGGTTGTTCTCCGGATCGAGCTGGACGTTGCGGAAGAACTTGCCGGTACCGGTGACGATATAGCTCTGCCCGGCAATGCCCGGCAGCGGCTCGGTCATCGGCAGACGGCGCGGCTCGCGAATACCGGCAAGGAAGGGCGCTATGTCATCGTCGGTGAGGCGCAGGCTGATGTTGCCGCCGTTGCGCTCATCCCAGCCCTTCTCCCAGCAGTCGGTGGTGGCCTTCACCATCGCCTTGACGAACCAGGCGTCGATCATGTTCGCAGTCATAGTGGCTCAGGACTCCCGCTTGGCGAGCACGTCGCGCTCGTAGGTCTTGACGACGTCGAACCAGGCGGCGCCGACTGGCACGTTCCGGCTTTCGCAATAATGATCCCAGACGGCCGCCCAGGGGCTCGTCTTGTGTTCTTCAAACAGCGCCATGCGCAGGGCGTAGTCACCGGATGCCTCGGCCGCCTTGAGCTTGGTGGCCGGCTCCAGCATGGCCTTGAGCAGTGCCTTGCGCATGTTGCGCATGCCGACGACCCATGCGGCGATGCGATTAATCGACGCGTCGAAATAGTCGAGCCCGATGGCGGTGCGGTCGAGCATGTTGCCCCGCACTAGTTCATTGGCAATGGCCTGCAACTCGTCATCGAACAGCACGACGTGGTCGCTGTCCCAGCGCATCGGCCGCGACACGTGCAGCAGCACGCGGTCGACATATTGGAACACAGCGGACAGCTTGTCGGACACCACCTCGGTCGGATGGAAATGGCCGGCGTCGAGGCAGAGCATGGTGCCGCGCGTCGCCGCATAGCCCATGTAGAATTCGTTGGAGCCGACCGTGTACGCTTCGGCGCCGATGCCGAACAGCTTGCTCTCGACGGCGTCGTAATGAAATTCCTTGGAGATCTTCTCGGAGATCACCTCGTCGAGGGCCGCCTTCAGCGTCTCGCGCGGTCCATAACGATCGAAGGGGTAGTCCTTCGAACCGTCGGGGATCCAGATGTTCATCACCGAGGCCGTGCCAAGCGAACGGCCGAAGTGTTCGGAAACCTTGCGGCTTGCCTTGCAGTGATCGATCCAGAACTGGCGAATGCCGGCGTCGGGATGGCTGAGCGTGCGGTTGTCGGCGCTCTTGGGATGCGAGAAGCAAGAGGGGTTGAAATCGAGGCCGAGGCCGCGTTCCTTCGCCCAGTCGACCCAGCGCTGAAAGTGCTTCGGCTCGATGGCGTCGCGCTCCACCTTGCGATCGGCCTCAAGATAGAGGGCGTGCAGGTTGAGCCGCTTGGCTCCGGGGATCAGCGACATCGCCTTGTCGAGGTCGGCGCGCAACTGGTCGGCGTTGCGAGCACGGCCGGGATAGTTGCCAGAGACCTGGATGCCACCGGTGAGTTCAGCGTCGGGATTTTCGAAACCCTTGACGTCGTCGCCCTGCCAGCAGTGCATCGACACCGGAACGACGTCGAGCTTGCCGAGGACGGACTCGGTATCGATGCCGTCACGAGCAAAATGCTCGCGGGCCAGCTCATAGGCTTTGGTGATCGGCGATTTATCGGACATGACCGGCGGTTTCCTCCCATTGGCTCCACTGCCAGTGTCTGCTTTATGGCGTTGGGATTATCAATCATATTCCATCATGAATGATCAAGCGCAATCATATCCGTAGCATTTGCTACAAATTTAAATTGCGACTGCGACCGGCGATTTGCCTGAAGGCTTTGTGTTTGAAATGGTGGAGAAAAGTGGCGTTTTCTTCCCTTTTTGAGGTAGAATTGCGTATCGCCGAAAGTTCTAGCTGGTCGTGGAAGAGTCTGGTGAAACGATCAAATGTTCGGTCAGAGATTGAAAATGATTGGATTTGCGTAATGATCCCACTGGGAGTGATTGGCTGGGATCGAATATGATTTCGCAAGGACGGCGGACGCACAAACCGACTAGAGCTTTTCCAGTGAAATCCGGTTCACCGGAAAAGCTCTATCCCTTTGTTGTTCCGCAATTTCAGACGCAAACCCGGTTCCCATTTTTGCTGAAGTTGCTCAAGCGCGGGAGGATGTATCGTGATCAGAAAAGCCTTCGTCATGTGGGTCAACCCAGATGCCCACGCGGAATATAAGCGCCGTCATGACGAGATCTGGCCCGAGTTGGCGGCTGTGCTCAAGGCGCATGGCGCACACAACTACGCCATCTACCTTGAGCCAAAGACGTCGACACTGTTCGCAACTGTCGAGATTGAATCGGAAGAGCGCTGGGATGCGGTGGCTGCCACGGAAATCTGTCAGAAGTGGTGGACATACATGGCCGATATAATGCCGTCCAATCCGGACAACAGTCCGAAGTCGGACGATCTTCGCGAGGTATTCTTTCTCGCCTGACGGTCAGCTCCGCGCAGGGACGGGCCCGGTCGAGCCTTTTACGTCGAGGTGTGGAGGCAGAATAATGTGTTGATCGGTGTGTCGCCCCTCGATCCTCTCGATCAATAGCTTCATCGCCTCGCTACCGAGCAGATGACCCGACTGATCGACCGAGGTGAGCGATAACTGAGGCAACGCGGCGAGGCGGGAATTGTCGTAGCCAATCACTGACAGATCCTCCGGCACGCGAATGCCGAGCTTCGCTGCCTCGGCCATCACGGTAAATGCCACCGAGTCGGTCCAGCAGAAAACCGCGGTCGGGCGCCGCGCGCTTTGCAGAATGCGTCGCGACACTTCCTCGTCGTACCGTTCGCCACGGAAATGGGTACCTTCGAAAATCGCCATCCGATCGGAGAGCCCGTGCGCCGCCATAGTGTCCCTATAGCCGACCAGACGCAGCGTCGTCGAATTGTTGGGAGCCGCGGAGTCTGGATCAAGACCGAAATAGGCAATGTCTCGATGTCCCAGCGATATCAAGTACTCGACCGCAAGGCGGGCCCCGGTGCGATCATCATTATTGACGGTGTCGTAGCCGCAGTCGCGATCGTGGCGCCCGATCATCACGGTCGGCACTGACGTGGCGACGGTGGTGAGGTAGGCCTCTTCGAGACGCGGAGCCACCATCAGGAAGCCATCGATCTTGTGATCGAGCATGGTGTCGATGGCGTGCTTTTCGGTTGCTTCGGCCGTCGGACGAAAGCCGATCAGCGGCCCGTAACTGGTGCTCCTGAGCGTTGAGATGACACCGTCGAGAATATCTGGGAAGAAAGGATTCCGCATGTCCGGCAGTACAATGCCAAGCGTGTAGGTTCGTCCCCGAAGCCCTCGCGCCGCCGTCTGCGGTCGATAGTTGAGCGCAGTCATCGCGGCTTCGACACGAGTGCGCATGTCATCGGAAAGGCCATAAGCATTGCGCAAGACTTTGGAAACGGCGGCACGCGACACTCCGGCCGCTTCCGCCACGTCCTTGATCGTCGCGCGCTTCATGATTCCCCGCCCGTTTCCGCCGTTTTCCAAGCTTCCTCTATACACTCGGCAGTTTGCCGGCAACGATCATTCTCAACCCTTTACGGCGCCTGCTGTCATGCCCTCGACGATCTGCCGGTTGAAGAACAGGAACATGATCAGCGGCGGAATGGTGATGATCAGAATATTCATGAACAGAAGGTTGTATGACGTATTGAACATACTTTGGAAATTGAACAACGTCAGTTGCACCGTCGCGTTTTTTGCTCCCGGCAAGTAATAGAGGGGGTTGGTGAAGTCGTTGAAAATCGCCACCGACTGCACGACGATCACCGTTACCGCGACCGGTTTCAGGAGCGGCAGCACGATGCGGAAGAACAGCGTGAAGGGGCCTGCGCCCTCGAGGATCGCCGCTTCGTCGAGTTCGCGCGGGATGGTAGCGATGAAGGCACGGAACAGCAGTACCGAGAAAGACAGGCTATAGGCGATCTCAATCAGGATCAGGCCGGAAAGTGTCTTGAACAGGCCGAGCCATTGCAGAAGCCAGATGGTCGGCACCACGGCTGGCGGCATGATCAGGCCGGCCAGCACCATGAAATTGATGAGACCGCTCCAGCGCGATGGCCGCCGTTGCAGCACGAAGCCGACCATGGCACCGAAGACGACGAGGCCGGTTACCGCCACCACGGTCAAAATGATCGAGTTGATGAAGGCGGTGATCAGCATGTAATCACGCGCCTCGACTACGGCGATGAGGTTCTCCCAGAGGTGGGTCTCGCTCGGCCAGGTGAAATGCAACAGCGCGGCTTCCGGCTTGTCCTTCAATGCGTTGACGATGATGAAGAGGAACGGCACGACAAAGACGAAGAAGGCGAGGGCGAGCGAGAGAGTGCCCGTCGCGTAATATTTGAATTTCTTGGTGGTCATGCCTCGACCTCCTTGCGATTGAGGGCGAAGGACAGCGGCACGACGATCGCCGCCACCAGCACGAACAGCACAACATTGCCGGCAGTTGATAGACCGTAGAAGCCAGCCTGGTATTGCTTGTAGATGACCGAGGCTACAACGTCGGTCGTAAAGCCAGGGCCACCCTTGGTCATCGCCCAGATGAGATCGAAGGACCTGAGGCCGCCGATCAGACTGAGGATGATCACCGTGATGGTGGCCGGACGGGCGAGTGGCAGCGTGATGTTCCAGAAGCGCTGCAACGCGTTGGCGCCGTCCATCTTGGCCGCCTCATAATATTCTGCCGGAATGGAGACGATGCCGGCGATATAGATGACGGTGGCAAGCCCCACGCCTTTCCAGACATCGACGAAGGCAACCGAGAGCAGGGCGAAGCGCGGATCCGTGAGCCACGCCGGTCCTTTCACGCCGAAGGTGGCGATGACATCATTGATGAGGCCATTGGTGGGATGCATCAGCATGGTGAAAGTGATGCCGACGCCGATGGTCGAGACCAGTACCGGGAAGAATACGATGGCACGCAAGAGGCCACGGACCATGACGTTGGAGGTGAGCAATATGCCCAAGAGCATGCCGAGCACGACCTTCGAGCCAGACGTCACGACGGCATAGATCAGCGTGTTGACGAGACCCCAGACCAAGAAGGGCTCGCTGAAGAATTGCCGGAAATTATCCAGCCCGATGAAGGAATACTGGAACAAGGTCCAGCGCGTCAGGCTGAAGAACAGTGAGGCAAAAGTGGGGAACAGGAACAATACGCCGAAGATGATGGCGGCCGGCAGGTAGAACCAGCTCGGATAGGCCGCCGCAAGTCCGCGACGGGTGCCTTTCTTTCCTTGAATATTCATCAGGGCACTCCAGCGCCATCATTCTATCGGGCGCGGCCTCGCGCGAACGCGGGGCCGCTTCTCGGGGAGGAGGACGTCCGGATCATTCATCTCGAAGGTCGTCGAGACGTTCGGATAGATCCAGTTTTAAAACAATGGGTTGGTTCTCAAAGTCGGTCGACTGATACCGGCTTTGGCGCCAAACTGCTCATTCCCAGCCTGGCAGAGCGAGCTGCAGGGCCTGCTTGCGCACGTCCTCGTCATAAAGCTTGGCGCCATCAATCGGCGAGCGGATACCCGAGCCAATTTCGACGGTGATCTGTTCGAGCGCCGGCCCCTTGACCGGCGACAGGAATTCGAGGGCCGGCGCGTTCTTGCCACCTTCGGCGAAGTAGGCGACGAGGTCCTTAATCGCCGGTGCGACGTCGGCAGGCAGGGTGCAGGATTTGCTCATGTAAGGGCCGATGGCACCGACCGCCTCGGTCTGGGCGTCGCAGCCTTCCTTGCTGGCAACGAAAGCGATGAACTTCTTCACCTCGGCAGGATGTTCGGTCTGGGCATAGCCATAAATACCATTGGCCATCCAGGCGGTAAGACCATTTTTGGTAGCGTCGTCGCTCGGCAGGGCGAAAAAGCCGACGTCGTTGATGTTGTCCTTGTAGTTCTCGAAGATGTTGCCGAAGGCAAACGTTATCATCGGATAGTGGACGCCTTCGCCCTTCGCTACCATTCGTAGACCGTCGTCAAAGCTCGCCGAACCGAAGTCTTCGTTGAGATACCCGGCCTTGAATACTTCTGCCTGATGCTCGAAGCCCTTAATGGCAGCTGGCGTCGTTGCAAACTTCGCTTTGTTAGCCGTGAAGTCGGCAGGGAAGGTCGGCACTGCCTGCAAGACGTTATAGAAGTCGCCAAGGAAGAACAGCTGCGATGTCCAGGTATCCTTGAACGTTTGGATGACTGGAGCTGCCTTGGTCTTTTCCTTGATTACCGCATTGTTTTTCATGAAGTCGGCCCACGTCTTGGGGACGGACAGGCCGAGTTCCGCATAGATCTTCTTATTGTAAAGCACGCCGCCGCCATAGGCCATCTGGAATGGGGCGCCATAGATCCTGCCGTTCTCGCTGACCACCGACTTGAAGCTGTCCATGATGTCGGACTGATAGGGCTCGTCGGTGAGGTCGAGCATATTCTGTTGTGGGTTGAGTGCGTGGAACAGTGAGCCGGAATTGTACATGAATACATCGGTCATCTCGCCGGTCGCGAGCCGCGTCTTGACGATATTGTCGCCTTCGCCGCCAGCGGCGCGCGATTCCACCTCGATGGTAATGTCGGGGTTCTTGGCGTGGAAGGCGGCTGCCAGCGCTTCCGAGGCCTTGACGGTCGCCGGCGCGTTGTCGACGAGGAAGTTCAGCTTCACCTCGGCGTAGGCCGACGAGGCAAAGGATAGCGCAAGTGCGGTGCCGGCGGCGGCTGCCACCAGAAGACGGCGGGAAATCGTACGGCTCATGTGGTTCTCCTCCCAATTTTCATCCGCCCGACCGTCCTCTCGGCCGGGGCGGAGAATAGTCCCTCGCCCCTCAGGGGGCGACGGTGAAAGTGACGACGTGGCGTCCGCTTCCCACGGCGAGACGCTGCTTGTCCTGAACGGAGGCCGAGGTGACAGGCTTGCCGTCGAGGATGACGTTTTGGGCTTCGGTCGGCACGATCAGCGTGCCGCGCGCGCCGTCAGGGACGACGGTTTCCCAAGTGACCGTGTCGCCGTCGATGCGCCAGCCCGCTTCGATACGGCCAGCGGCCACGTCGTGAGCGGCGGCGACCGGAGATAGCGCCGGGATGATCGCCGGCTCGAACACGATATGCCGGAAGCCCGGCTCGACCTCGTCCGGTCGAAGGCCCGCCACTTCCTCGAACAGCCACTGGCAGACCGCGCCATAGGCGTAATGGTTGTAGGAATTCATCGACGGATCAAACACCGAACCGTCCGCCTGGATGGCGTCCCAGCGCTCCCAAATGGTGGTGGCGCCATTCTTCACCTGATAGAGCCAGCCCGGCACTTCTTCTTGCAGGAAGACGGCGCCGGCCAGTTCAGGTTCGCCGATCTTGATGAGCGCCGGCAGAAGGGCGGGGGTGCCGATGAAGCCGGTACCGATGCGGCCGCCCGATCGGGCGATCGTCGCCTTGAAATAGCCCTTTGCCGCCGTACGCTTGTCCTCGGGAATGAGGTCGTGCAGGAAGGCGAGGGCATAAGAGGTCTGATCGTCATAGGCGAGGCGGCCCGACGGCGTAATGAACTCCTGGGCGAAGGCTGCCTTCACCGCTTCGGCCCGTTCGTAAAGGCGCTGCTCGTTGGTCGTGTCGCCGACGAGGCCTGCGATCTTGGCGGTCAGCTTGGCCGCGATGAACAGATAGATGGTTGCGGCCGCGTCGTCGCCGATGGTCGGCAGCGGTTTCTCGCTCGGCCCTTTCGGTTGTAGCCAGTCGCCAAAGGTGAAGCCACGTGCCGCCCAAGGCCGTGGCGGCCGGACGATTGGGCCGTTGCTGATCGACCAGACGAAATCGTTCCAGCGGATCATGGCCGGCAGCGTCTCGCGCAGAATGTCGAGGTCGCCGTAATGGCGGTAGAGCGCGTGGGGTACGATCGAGATGGCATCGCCCCAGCCGGTCGAGCCATAGAAGCCTGGGTAGAGGTCTTCATGGCCGCGCGTCGGGTCGGGCACCACGTGAGCGATCTCGCCGTCCTCTCGCTGGTCGGCCATCACGTCGCGCAACCATTTGACGAAGAAGTCGTGGCTGTCATGAAGATAGCAGGCGGTGGCGGCAAAGACTTGCGCGTCCCCCGTCCAGCCGAGGCGCTCGTCGCGTTGCGGGCAATCGGTCGGCACGTCGACAAAGTTGGATCGTTGCGACCACACCGAGTTTTCGACCAGCCGGTTGACCAGCGGATGACCGGTGGTGAGCCAGCCAGTGCGTGTGACCGCCGAGGAGATCGGTACCGAGGCGACGTCGATGATCTCCGCCCTGCCGGTCACCGTGACGCGAACAAAGCGGAAGCCTTGGAAGGTGAAAGTCGGCTTGTAGCTTTCGCGGCCCTCTCCCTTCAACACATAGGTGATGCGGCAGGGGGCCGAGCGCAGGTTGGTATTGCAGAACTCGCCCTTGTCGAGGATTTCCGAATGTTCGACCAACACCGTCGCGCCGGCCTCGCCCTTCACTGTGAAGGCGAGGTAGGCGGCGGCGTTCTGGCCGAAGTCGTAAATGGTGCGTCCCTCGGCGTCGGTGAAAGACGAGGCGGGTTTGAGGGCGCCAAGCTCCTTGACGCCGTTCACCTCGTGAGCAACCAGCACACTTGGGTCGAAGTCTTCGTGGAGTGCGACGCCCTGATCGGCGGCCGCGCCCTCAAGGCGGGCGTCGTAAGTCTCGCCGAAATAGATGCCCGATTTCAAAATGGGGGTAAGACCACTCGACCAGCTCGTATCGGACGCGAGGATCGTTTTACCGTCCGCCTCAAGTTCAACGATGGCCGCGATACGGTCGCCCCAGGTGTTGAGAATGGCGTGCTCATGCGCCCACATCATCTGAGAACGGTACCAACCGTCACCCAGCCAGACGTCGATAACATTGTCACCGTCGCTCAGTAGGTCGCCGACGTCGTAAGTCTGGTAGCTGAGGCGGTCGTAATAAGATGTCCAGCCGGGGGTGAGCAGATCGTCTCCAACGCGTTTGCCGTTGATGAAGGCGCGGTAGAGGCCGAGCGCGCTGATGCGGAGGGTTGTCTTGCCGCCGCTCTTTCCCTGGAAAGAATTGCGCAGGAAGGGCTGCCGCGTGCCAACGCCGGCATCGGACAGTGGACGGATCATCCGTGCCGCCCAGATGTGTCGTTCGGTGGCGCGAGATGCTCCGCCAGCCACGCGGAAGCCCGATCCCATCAGATCCATCTGTCCTATCCTCCCGGTGAACGAGCGCGCTTCCAACGCGAACGGCTCGTCCTTGTTTTTGCTCCCGCCGCGAATTGCGCGAGTGCGTGGAGACCGGTCTACATAAAGGTTGAACCAAGCCCGGTTCACGCTTGCCGGCCTCACTTGCAAAAAAGTGTAGACCAGTTTACGAAATTGTAAAGAGGCCGGTTGGGGAAAACCACTAGCCTCAAAGTCGGGGGCGGATGGCCTATCGGTCACCCCGTAGGAGGCCGACCAAAGAGGCTTGCCGAGCGTCTCATGTGTTCGGCGAACGGAAGAGCAGCCGAGGGAGGATGACGTGGCGGGACTGAAACTCGAGAGCGTGCGCAAGAGCTTTGGCGAACTTGCCGTAATCCATTCGGTCGATCTAGACGTGGACAGCGGCGAATTCGTCGTCTTCGTCGGACCGTCCGGTTGCGGCAAGTCGACGCTGCTGCGGCTCATCGCCGGTCTTGAGGAAACGACATCAGGTCGCATCGAGATCGATGGCGCTGACGTCACCGAGACGCCGCCGTCCGAGCGTGGCGTCGCCATGGTGTTCCAGTCCTACGCGCTCTATCCACACATGACGGTTGCCGAAAACATGGGCTTCGGCTTGAAGATCAACCACGTGCCGAAGACCGAGATCGCCCGCAAGGTGGGCGAGGCGGCCCGTGTGTTGCATCTTGAAGAGCTACTCGGCCGCAAGCCCAAGCAGCTTTCCGGCGGTCAGCGGCAGCGCGTCGCCATTGGACGCGCCATCGTTCGCAACCCCAAGGTTTTTCTGTTCGATGAACCGCTGTCCAACCTCGACGCCGAGCTGCGCGTCCAGATGCGGCTGGAGATCGCCCGCCTGCACCGGGAGGTGAAGGCGACGATGATCTACGTGACGCACGATCAGGTGGAAGCGATGACGCTGGCCGACAAGATCGTCGTGCTCAAGTCGGGCCGCGTCGAGCAGGTGGGACGGCCAATCGATCTCTACGCCGATCCAGACAACCTGTTCGTCGCCGGCTTCATCGGCTCGCCAAAGATGAATTTTCTGAAGGGTATCGTTAGCAAACGGACCGGTAGTGGCACCGAGATCAGCATTCCAACCTTCAACCTGTCACTGGCGCTGTCGATCTCAGTCGATCTTGAATCTGGCTCGTCGGTGCTGGTCGGCGTTCGTCCCGAGCACTTCCGCGAGGCCGCTGCACACATGATGGCGCTGCCCATCGAGGTGTTGGAAAACCTCGGCGGACAGACATACGCCTATGGCCGGACGCCGGATGGTGACCAGGTGATCGCCGAGGCTCGCTTTCTGCCGCCCGGCTGGCGCGGCGAAAAACTCGATATCGGATTCGATACCGAAAGCGTGCTTCTGTTCGATCCGGCAAGCGGACTTCGCATTCGCTGAGTTCCGTTAGCTTGCGGCGAGGCCGTCGAGAAACATCGCGACCGATGCCTTCACCCAGTCGCGCTGTTCGGCAACGGTGAACGGTTCTCTGAGGCCGAGCAGGATCTGGCGTTGCGCCTCATTGATCGTTCCGCGCAACAGATGCGCTGTCGTTTCGGCGTTGCCGGGGCGGAGAAATCCGCTTTGTTGATGCTCGCCAATCCAAGCTTCAAACACGCCGGTTATGCGGGCTGTTGCCTGCCGGTAGCTGTTGGCAAGCGCTGGCACTTCGTGGCGCTCGGCCGCGATGAGCCGCGTGAGGCGCACTGCCTCGTCGGATAGTGCGAGGCCCGCGTAGCCGAAAAGCAATGCCGCAAGGCTTTCGTGTGGATCGGCGCCAGCCACTCGCGCCGCGTCGAGGCTACCGAAGGCCACGTCGATCCGCGCCTCCATGGCTTCCTTCAACAAGTCTTCCTTGGCCGAGAATAGGCGATAGAGCGTCCGCGTCGACACGCCGGCATCACGGGCGATGGTGTCGATTCCGGTGCGGATATACCCCGTCTCCAAAAAGGCCCGCGCCGCCGCCGCGATGATCACGGCGCGCGTTTCCTCGTCGCTTCTCACAGGCGGTCGCCCTGGACCGCGCGTTGGCGCCTGATTGCTGTCGACCATCCGCATCCCTCTTTCTTGACACAAGGTGGATTCTGGAAATAAAGAAAACAATGATTTTCCAAATTATCGCAAGCCCAAGCGGATTTCGAGCCGGCTTCGATACGTAAGGATGAGATCCATGTCCGCTTGGCGTCCCCTCGTTATCGCCGGACTGGCCGCCGCCGGCCTCGGTCTCTCCGTTGTCTGGGCGGTCGATCACCCCGCGCCGCTCTTGCTGCAGGGCGAAGTGGAGGCGACGCGCGTCGATCTCGCCGCCCGCGTTGCCGGCCGTGTCCTCAGAACTCCGGTCGACCTCGGCGATCGAGTGGCCCCTGGCGATCCGGTGATCGAGCTCGACAGCCCAGCGCTTCGGGCAGGGCTCGACACCTCAAAGGCAGCACTCGCCGTTGCCGGCTCGAACCGCGATCTCGCGTTCTCGACTCGGCCGGAAATGATCGACGCTCGCCGGGCCGAGCGGGAAAAGGCTGAAGCCGACGTTCTGCTGGCGCAGAAGACCTACGACCGTGTCAGCCAACTGCAGGAGCGCTCCTTTGCCTCGGAACAGGTGCTGGACGAGGTATCCAACAAGCTCAACGCCGCTCTGAAAGCCCGCGCAGCCGCGGAAGCCAACCTCCAGCTGACTATCAAGGGCAACAGTCCCGAGCAGAAGGCGGTGGCGGTGGCACAGGTCGAACAGGCAGCCGCCGCCGTCGCCCAGATCGAGACCGACCTCGCCGAACTCACGGTGAAAGCGCCAATCGCCGGCGAGGTAACGGCCCGGAGCGCCGAGATCGGTGAGCTGTTCGGTGCCGGTACCCCGCTCGTCTCTATCGTCGACGTCGACCATGCCTGGTTCACCTTCAACGTTCGCGAGGACCTATTGAATGGCCTTGCAGTGGGCGATCGGCTGAAGGTGCGCGTTCCAGCGCTGGACGGGCGCGAACTCGACACCCGCGTCACCGTCATCAACGCACAGGGTTCCTACGCCAATTGGCGCGCTACCAAGGCGACCGGCGACTTCGATCTTCGCACCTTCGAGGTGCGGGCACGGCCCGACGGACCTGTTGAGGGGCTGCGGCCCGGCATGAGCGGGCTGATCGATTGGTCGGGGTCCCGGCTGATGGAACGCTGAGCCATGGCGCGGCGAGCCCACCTTAAGGCCGGCTTTCGGCGGGCTCTTCTCGCCGAACTGCGCCAGATCGGCGCGCGGCCGGGGCTGATGTTCATGCTGGCGCCGTTTCCGCTGCTGTTGTTCGCACTCCTGGCAGCCGTGTTTCAGATGGGCCTGCCGCGCGAGCTGCCCATCGCCATCGTCGATCAAGACCGCTCGACGCTGTCGCGGCAAATGGTGCGCATCGTCGATGCAACGCCGGAAGTGGCGGTCGCCTACGAGGCCAGCTCGTTGGGCGGGGGACGCCAGCTCCTTCTTTCGGGGCAAGTTTATGCAGTGGTGCTGATTCCATCTCGCACCGAGCGTGACGTGTTGGCTGGCCGCCGGCCTGAGGTCGTGCTGTTCTACAACAACCAGTATATGACGCCGGGAAGTCTCGTCGCCCGCTCCGTTGGCGGTGCTCTCGGCACTGTGGTGGCCGGCATTTCCATCGAAGCGCGCGTCGCTCGTGGCGCAGACGTTGAAAGCGCCACCTTGGCAGTGGCGCCGGTGCCGGTAAGACAGAGCGCGCTCTTCAATCCCAGCCTCGAATATGTCCAGTTCCTGCTGGCGGCGGTCATGCCGACAGTATTGCAGATTTTCATCGCGGCGAGCGCTGCGCTGTCCTTCTCTCGCGACCGGCAAGGCGTCGCTGGGTTGGGCCGGTCGCTTCGGCTCGGCGGTACGCTGATAAAAACGGTGGCCGGTAAGCTTGCGCCCTACACGCTCGCCTATCTTCTCGTGCTGTGGGGTGCCGATGCGCTGCTGTTTGGCCCGCTGGGCGCCCGCTTCGGCGGCAATCTCGCCTTTCACGTCGCCTACGGCTTCGTCTTCGTGCTCGCCTCGCAGATGCTCGGCGTGGTCGCGGCGCTTGTCGCCCGCGATACGGTCTCGGCGCTCGCCTCCGTCGGAGTCATCGCCGGGCCGGCCTTCGGATTCACCGGCATTACCTTCCCGCGTCTTTCCATGAACGGCTTCTCTACCGTCTGGGCCGACCTTCTACCGGTGACCCACTATCTTCAGCTTCGAACCGACAACATCCTGCGCGGCGCGGCTTTCGATATCTCGTTGCCGGCCTTTGTCTCGCTGCTAGCCTTGGCCGGGATCTACGGCGGGGCGATGTTTTTTCTCCTCTGGCGTCACGGCCGGTCGCGGTCGGTCCCCGTTCCGGAGGCGCTCCGATGATCACCGTCTTTTTCCGCGAAATCGTCGCGGCGATCTTGGCCATTTGGGCCGACAAGGGCGCCCGGTCGACCATGCTGGGCGCGACAGTGTTCTTCTCGGTGTTCTTTCCGCAGCCTTACCTGTCCGAGGTGGTGCGCGATATGCCGGTGGCCATCATCGATCAGGACGGCTCGACGCTGAGCCGCGAACTGATCCGCCGCATCGATGCCGCCGATACCGTCGCCGTCGCCCGTTACGCACCCGACATGCCCTCCGCCCGCGCCCTTTTCTTGAAGCGTGAAGTCTATGGCATCGTCGTCGTGCCGCCGAAGTTCGAGCGCGATCTCCTGGCCGGTCGCGCCGCGCCGATCGCCGCCTTCTCCGATGGTGGCTATTTCCTGCTGAATTCGGTGATGTCGTCGGCACTGTCCAACGCTGCGCGCAGCCTCGGCACCGAGGTTGAGGTCGGAAGACTCACGGCCTCAGGCGTGGACATGGCCTCGGCAATGGCCATTGTCGAACCGTTGCGTGTTACCACCGTCGCGCTGTTCAACCCGACCGGCGGCTATGCGAGTTTCGTGCTCCCGGCCGTCTTCGTGCTCATCCTGCAACAGACGCTCTTGATGGGCATCGGTAATCTCAAGGCCGGCCGTCGTCCCACCGGAGCCGTTTCCACTTTGGCCGACGCAATCGTCTATGTCGGCCTATATAGCCTGTGGGCGGGCGTTGTGCTGGTGCTGCTGCCCTGGGTTTATCGGCTACCCAGGATCGGCGATGTCGCCGTCATGTACGCGGTGGTCGTGCCCTTTCTAGCCGCCGTCACCGCCATGGGGCTCGCCATAGCCCGACTGATTCCCACCAAGGAAGGTGTCATCTTTTTCCTGGTCGTGCTCGGCATGCCGCTGTTTTTCCTGTCCGGTGTCTCCTGGCCGGCCGAGGCCATGCCAAAGCTGCTGCATGCCATCGCCTTCGTTATTCCCTCAACGACGGCGGTGCCGGCTCTGGTGCGCGTCAACCAGATGGGCGCTGACCTGAAGTCGGTCGAAACGACGATTTTCATCCAGCTCGGTCTCTGCTTTGCTTACTCAATGCTCGCCTTAATTGTGGACCAGGCCAAGCGGAGGCCCGCTGCGTGACGCGGCTTGCGTGTCGGGACGGTTTCGGATCACACTCGGGTAAACACTGAGACGAGGTGTGGTATGGCGGCGGCGGGTCTCGGGGCGACGATTGGCCCGGTTGTAGTGCTTCTCTCGGCTGGCGTGCTGGCGGTCCCCCTGTTCCGCCGGCTCGGCCTCGGTTCGGTGCTGGGATATTTCGCGGCCGGTGCCTTGGTCGGTCCCTCCGCCTTTGGCCTGTTTTCTGACCCGGCCGCCATGTTGCATGTGTCGGAGCTCGGCGTGGTCATGTTCCTGTTCCTGATCGGACTGGAACTGAGGCCTCAAAAGCTGTGGGCGATGCGCGTCCAGATCTTTGGGCTCGGCCTCGCGCAGGTCGTTGTCTGCATCGGCCTGCTGACGTCCGTTGCCTTCATGGCGTTTGGGCTCCCGCTTATTCCTGCTTTCATCGCCGGTGCCGGCTTCGTCCTGTCTTCGACGGCGGTCATCATGTCGATGCTTCAAGAGCGAGGCGAGCTGGCCAGTGTCGACGGTCAGAAGGCGGTGTCGATCCTGCTGTTCGAGGATCTATCCATTGTGCCGCTGCTGGCTCTTGTGGCCTGGCTGGCTCCGGACGATCACGGTGGCGCTGGTTGGCTCGGCGTCGGGCTCGGCGCGGCAGCCGTGGCGGCGCTGCTCCTGGCCGGTCGGTATCTCATCGATCCCTTCTTCGGTCTGCTCGCCCGCGCTCGCGCACGAGAGGTGTTGACCGCCGGTGCGCTTCTGGTGGTGCTGGGTTCAGCCCTTCTGATGGAAGCGGTCGGCCTCTCCATGGCCATGGGCACCTTCCTCGCCGGCGTCATGCTGTCGGGGTCGAGCTATCGGCATCAAGTCGAAGCCGATGTCGAGCCGTTCAAGGGCCTTTTGATGGGCCTGTTCTTTCTGGCCGTCGGCATGTCGCTCGATATCAGGGTTGTCGTGGAGCGCTGGCCACTGCTGATCGGCCTTCTCCTCGCCTTTGCCGTGGTGAAGGGGATCGGCATCTATGCCGTGGCGCGCCTGTTTGGCTCCCGCCATCGGCAGGCTTTCCGCCGCGCCCTGATGTTCGCCCAAGGTGGCGAATTCGCCTTCGTGCTCTACACGGCGGCGGCCGGCGGCGGAGTTATCGCGCCCAGTGACGCTGCTCTCTTCGCAACGGTGATCATCCTCTCCATGGCGCTGACGCCACTGGTACTCGTCGTTTCCGGCCACTTCCGCCGTGAGGAGGAAAAGTCGCTCGATGGTGTCGAAGAGGCGCGCGATCTGCGCGGTAGTGTGCTGCTGATCGGGTTCGGCCGCTTCGGCCAGATCGCCGCGCAACTGCTGCTGTCGCGCGGGGTCGACGTCTCCATGATCGAAAACGATCCCGACCGCATCCGCGAGGCAGGGCGGTTCGGCTTCCGCATCTTCTACGGCGATGGTACGCGACTGGATACGCTCCAGCATTCCGGCGCCGCCGAGGCCGAGGTGATTCTGGTCTGTGTCGACGATCGCAAGGCGGCGAACCGTATCGTCGAACTCGTCAAGGCCCACTTCCCGTTGGCGCGGCTGCTGGTCCGCTCCTACGACCGCGTCCACTCGATCGAACTGATCCGCGCCGGTGTCGACGTCGAGGTGCGGGAGACCTTCGATGCGGCTCTGCGCATGGGGGCCGAAGGTCTGCGCGCGCTCGGCTGTAGTGAGGAACGGACTGTGGAGGCACTCGCCACCATCCGCCGGCTCGATGCCGAGCGTCTGGTGGCTCAGGTGCAGGGCGGCGTCATGGCCGGCCGCGATCACCTGACGACGCGGCCGGTGCCCGAGCCCCTCGTGACGCCCAAGAAGGTGGCGGCTGAGGAAGGGTAACTGTTGCCTTATACCTCTCGGATCGCCGCGTTGGCCTGGAGGCCGGCGAGATCCAGCGCGTAAAGCGCGTCACAGAGTTCCTGCGGCAGGAAGCCGGGTCCCTTGACACGCTTGCCGGCGATGGCACCGGCCGCCGCGTAGGTGGCAAGCGCTGCCACCGTGCCCTCGAATGCTGGCGCGACAGCGACAAAAGCACCGACAAGGCCCGTCAACGAGCAGCCGAGCGCCGTCGACAGCGGCATCAATTCGTGGCCACCGTCGATGGCAACGGTGCGCGTACCGTCGGTGACATAGTCAATCTCGCCGGTAACGGCGACCACCGCTCCGCTCGATCGGGCGAGCGCAATGGCGCTGTCGAGTGCGGCGTTGGAACTTGCTGAACTGTCGACCCCCTTCGAGGCAATGCCGGCGACGCCCGAGAGCGCCATGATTTCCGAGGCATTGCCACGGATCACGGTCGGCCCCATGGCGACGATGTCGGCGGCGGTGGCGTTGCGGAGACGGGTCGCACCGACGGCGACAGGATCGAACACGACAGGCTTGCCGGCTGCCTTGTAGACGCTGGCCGCGAGCTTCATCCCGGCGATCCAGTCGGACGACAGTGTGCCGATATTCAGCGTCAGTGCATGGGCGATCCGGCCGAAATCCTCGACCTCGTCCACCGAATGCACCATGGCTGGTGAAGCCCCGGCGGCGAGCAGCACGTTGGCCGCGATGGACATCGCTACGAAGTTGGTGATGTTGTGTACGAGTGGCCGTTCGGCGCGCACCTTCTCATGAAGGGCATGAACATCGGCAAGTGTCAGGGTGGTCATCGCGGGCTCCTTCGACGACGATCGCCCGCGGACAAGAAGACGTGTGGCTGCCGGACAGGCCGGGGCCGCTCGCCTCAATCCCTCCGTCGGCATGATCCGGATCAGGTTCGTGGGGTTGGATCGCTCCTCTCAGTCCGGCCGAGCCGGACACCCCCTTGAGACGCCGTGAGCATAGGCGGGGAGGGAGGCAAGCGCAAGCAAGGAGCCCAATGGGCTGGCGTAGCTCTGCTCGTGCGCTCTATCAACGGGTGGCTAACGCTACGCTCGGCAGTCTGCGTCCTCGCCCAACATCTCTTGAACTGCTGCAAGCAGGAATTCGTCCTGATAATGCCCCGCTGCGAAGGACAGCCCCACCGGACAGCCCTCTACTGTCAACACCGGAGCGGATATTTCGGGCAAGCGGCCTACGCCGGAGAAGGCAGTAACGGTCATTGTCCGATCGTAGAAATCCAGCACATTGTCCAGGGTCGTCAGCGTCCCTTTCTTGGGGGCGATCACTGGTGTCGTCGGAAAGCAAATGACAGTGCCGGGAACGAGATAGGCATTGATCGCCTCAAAGAACCGTTCGCAACGCACAAGGCTCTCGAGAGCAGCAACTCGGTCGAAACGCTGGACGTTGCCGTAGGCCATGGTGAAGGTATAGCCGAGTTCCGGCTTGGTTGCCTCTATCCAATTGCCGACGGTGCTCTGAAACTCGGCCGTTTGTAGGTCGCGTAGCGCTCTGGTGTTGCAGTCGCCCAAAGGAGTATTCCCTCCGGCGATCTGTGAGAAACGCAGGGGCTCCACAGTGATGCCGACGCTGTCAGAAATCCGCTCTAATGCGGAATAGGCCTGGTTTTGTACGGCCTTGTCGGAAATCTCCAGCGCATCGACGAGGAGCAGGAGGCGCTGCAGGGGAGCGATCGACCTATTGCTGCTACGCAGCAAGACGCGGACAGCCGCGTTCAGATTCTCAAACCGCGCTGCCAAGACACCAACCGTGCTCACGCTCGGCATGAAGGGTAAAACGCCAGCCTCCGATATTCTGTGGAGCGATGGGCGCATGCCCCAGACCCCACATAGACTTGCCGGCACCCGGATAGAGCCGCCCGAGTCGGTGCCGATCGAAAAGTCCGCTAGACCGTTGGCAATCGAGGCTGCCGATCCGCTGGAAGAGCCGCCCGGAACTCGGTCTGGCGCTTTCGCATTGCGCGGCGTTCCAAAGAACTGGCTTTCTCCGTCTAGGCTGTAGGTAAACTCGTCTGCCACAACCTTGCCGATGCAATGTGCTCCGGCCGCAAGCAACTGATCAACACAAACAGCATTGTGAGCAGGTGCCGCATGAGCGTCCCTCCACGCAGGGCTGCCATAGGACGTCTTGTGGGCGGCGATATCGATATTGTCCTTCACCGTGAAGGTCATGCCATCCAAACGACCGTGCCCGCAGGGGGGTAAATCAAGTCGCTCAACGAGAGAGCCAGACGGGTCGGATAGGGCGGTGTGTGACATGATTTTGCAATATGGCCGTGTATTCGCGGGTCGAATGACCACGATTCGCGGGACACGGACAACCCCATTCAGATGGGCGTTCCATTACCATGATCGTCTGAGGTTCTTAGCCTCAGAGGTGCCACGAATATTTTCAATCTGAAATATCGCGGAAGACAATCATTTACCTACAAGAGTTAGGGTGGCCTTTGCTTGTTTAGCCTAGCTTGGTCGATCTTTTTTTGGTCCATGGGACGATATATGCGTATACGGCTAGTGATAATTGTCCTGATCGGCCTCAGCCTGGTACCGTTTCTGGTAAATCAGATCCTTGTCGCTGAAAAGAATATGCGCACGGCCCTCGCCACAGCGGAGCAGAGTGTTCAACTCTCGGTAGATCGCACGGAAGACTTGTTCGTCGGAGCGAAGGCTGAACTGGAAAATCTCTCTTCGACAGTGGCGTTGATCGATTCCTTGCGGTTCAGTTCGCCAGAGCAGTGTAACAGGACCTTACAGAAAGTCGTCGCGGCCCACGAGCGAGTGAAGGCTATAGCTTTGCTGACGCCACAAGGCATCGCCTATTGCGGGTCTGAGGCCAAGGCTATCAACCTTTCATTTTCAGAGCGGCAGTATTTCAAGGAAAGCTCGCAATCCGAGGGTATTGCGTGGGGTGACCTGCAAATCAGCAAGGTCAATAATCAAATCACTGTCGTTTCGGCGCGCGCTGTACGATATGAGGGCACAATATCCTTTGTGGTTCTGGTGACGCTCGATGTTGCGTCGATGAAGCGGCAGACTTTTCAGCAGTTTCAGCTTCCTGTCGCCCAAGCCATTCTCATGAATGGGCAAGGTGAAATTTTGGACAAGGCTGTGTTCGATAAGGAAGCGCTGCCCTTTGATGAACAAACACTGAGCCAAGCCCGTTTAGCGGATACCGGCATTATTATCCACGGCACCCAGAACAAGAGTTCGACCTTGGTTGGCGTTATGAAGCTGCCCATGGCGGCTGGGCGCGTCATATTTTCCGTCCCCATCGGCCAAATATACACCGCGGCCCATCGAGAAATGGTGGAGGTGATTGCTTTGGGTTGCCTGGAAACCTTTTTGATGGCTGCGGTCCTGTTGATCGCCCTTGAGTTCCTGGTTCTGCGAAGCCTCCGGCAAATAACATCCTTCGCCAGCCTTATTACTGCTGGAAATCATAGCCAACGTGTAACAACCCGGTCGCCATTTTCTGAGTTTGCAATTCTATCGTCGACCCTCAACATGATGATCGACAAGCTTGAGCTTGCGAGCTTTACCGATGCCCTAACTGGCCTTGCGAACAGGCGTGCGCTCGAGGTTCACCTGGATCATTGCGACGAAAGCCTTGAAAGCACCGGCGCCGGCTTTTCGATTGCCATGATCGACATTGATCATTTCAAACTCTTCAACGACCGGTTCGGCCACGGCACCGGCGATTCCGTGCTGCAAACGGTCGGCAAAACCCTGAAGACCTCGGTGAGTGGCGAAGAGATTGCCGCGCGCTACGGGGGGGAGGAGTTCACGCTCGTATTGTTGGACACGTGCGCCGGAAGCGTTCTCAATCGCCTTGAAGCGTTGCGTCACTCGATTGAGGAACTGCATATCCTTCATCCGGATTCCCGATACGGCCACGTCACGGTCAGTATCGGCTTTGCTCTGGTTGTTTCAGGTGGGCGAGCTCAGGAGGCCATCGAACGTGCCGACCTTGCCCTCTATGCCGCGAAGAAGCGGGGGCGCAATCGAGTGGCGAGCCAGGGCGAATCGTTGCCGGAGTTGTTTGATCCTTCGGGGCGCCCGATCGAGGATGCGTTGTCCTAAAGCCCGTATCTCAGCCCACGATCCGCAGGACGTCCACCTCGTCTCCCGCCTCCACGGCCGGCGCAAATTCGCGGCGCACGATCAGGGCGTTGGCCGCTGCGATCATCGACAAAAGCGAGGAGTCCTGGCTGGCAACAGGCGTAACCACGAGGCGCCCCGCGTCGACGGCTAGGCGGGCACGCAGGAAGTCGCGACGCATGTCGTTCGGGCGAAGAGGCGCCTTGAGAATGGCCTTTTCGACACTAGGCAGCACATCGGCTCTGCCAAGCATCGCCCGAATAAGCGGGGCGAGGAAAATCATGCCGGCAACCAAAGTCGAGACCGGGTTACCGGGGAGTCCAAGAGCATGGACACGGCCAAGGCGGCCATGCATCAGCGGCTTGCCCGGCCGCATGGCGATCTTCCAGAAGCCTGGCTCCATCCCTTCGGCGGCGAAAGCGGAGCGGGTGTGATCATGGTCTCCCACAGACACGCCACCGATCACCACGACGATGTCGGCTCCGTCGGTCTGCGCCATCCGGATGTAGCTTCGAAGCGCGGAAAGATCGTCGGGGGCGATGCCCAGGTCAACGGCCTCACCGCCGGCATCCTCGGTCAGTTTGGCAAGTGCTATGGTCGATGAAGCGACGATCTGGTGGGGCATGGTGGCTGTCCCCGGCGCCGCCAATTCGTCGCCAGAGGCGATCAGCGCGACGCGCGGACGACGCCGTAGCGGCAGACGGGCGTGGTTCATGGCCGCGGCAAGTCCCAGCGCGCCGAAGCCGAGCACGGTGCCGGTCAACAGCCCCGTTTCCCCCTCGGTGAAATCGATGCCGCGTTGACGGATGTTGGCGCCCGCGGAAGGCGGACTGACGAAGCGGACGCGATTGTCCTGACGTTCGGCATCCTCCTGGATGCCCACTCGGTCGGCGCCGCCCGGAACCCGCGCTCCGGTGAAGATGCGGACGGCCTCGCCTTGACCGAGCGGCCGATCGAAGCCGTGGCCGGCGGCGGCCTCACCGACAACGGCGAACCAATCGTCCGAGGTCGCTGGCGCACCAAGGGCGTAGCCGTCCATGGCCGAAAGGCTGGCTGGCGGCTGGGTGCGCAAGGCAACAAGGTTGGCGGCAAGCGTCCGGCCGCCGGCTGCTGCGAGATCCACCCATTCCGCTTCGGTCGGCACGATGTCGGTGAGCAGTGCCGCTTGGGCGTCATCAACGGGTATCAGTGTCATCGCGCCCCGGCTTAACTCGTGGTTCGGCTCCGACATTCACATCTATCCGGCACCAGCCTTCACCGGGATTCAAATGTCAAACTCGCTTCAATAGACAGCGAGCCAGCGGCCCGACTTGCCGCCATCCTTTTCAAGAAGACGGATGGCCTCAATGTGAACGCCCTTCTCGGCTGCCTTTACCATGTCATAGACGGTGAGGCAGGCAACGGAAACGGCGGTCAGCGCCTCCATCTCCACGCCGGTATTGCCGGTACAGCGCACGATGGCAGTGATCTCGAGGCCAGGCAAGGTGGGGTCGGGCGTGATGTCGATCGCCACCTTGCTGATTGGCAGCGGATGACAAAGCGGAATGAGGTCGGAGGTCTTCTTGGCCGCCATGATCCCGGCGAGGCGGGCGGTGGCGATGACATCGCCCTTTGGTGCCCGTCCCTTGATGATCAGCGCCAGCGTTTCAGCCCTCATCACGACCTTTCCGGCGGCGATGGCCGTGCGGGCTGTGCTTGTCTTGTCGCTGACGTCGACCATATGGGCGGCGCCTTTTTCGTCGAGGTGGCTGAGGGGAGAGGCCATCTCAGGTTCCCCTCGGCAACGCTTCAAGGAAGCGAACGGGCTCGCCTGCGGATGGCGTCACGAGATCGCCCTCCCACATCACCGTCCGCCCCCGCACAATAGTGCCGACCGCCCAGCCGGTGACTTCGACGCCGTCGTAAGGCGTCCAGCCGCAGCGCGAGGCAATCCAGCTGTTACGAATGGTTTCGCGGCGCTTCATGTCGACGACGGTGAAGTCGGCGTCGTAGCCGACGGCGATCCGCCCCTTGCGGGCCATTCCGAAAGTGCGGGCTGGCCCGGCCGAGCTGAGATCCACGAAGCGCTGCAGCGTCAGCCGACCCGCGTTGACGTGATCGAGCATGATTGGCACCAGCGTCTGAACGCCCGTCATACCGGAAGGGCTGTCAGGGTAAGTCTTTGCCTTTTCTTCGAGGGTATGAGGCGCATGATCCGAGCCGAGCACGTCGGCGATGCCCTGCGCGACACCCCACCAGATACGATCACGATGGGCGGCTGAGCGCACGGGCGGGTTCATCTGGACAAGGGTGCCGAGCCGTTGATGGTCGGTTTCGGTGAGCGTCAGATGATGTGGCGTTACTTCGACTGTGGCGACGTCCTTATGGCCCTTCAGGAAATCGATCTCCTCACCGGTGGAGATATGCAACACGTGGATCCGCGCGCCCTTGTCGCGGGCGATACGGACCAGGCGCCGGGTCGATTGCAATGCCGCCTCGACGTCACGCCACACGGGGTGACTTGACGGGTCGCCAACCACACGCAACGGCTTGCGCTCGTTCAGCCGGGCCTCGTCTTCCGAGTGGAAGGCGGCGCGGCGGCGCGTGGCGCCGAGGATGGCGGCGACGCCCTCGTCATCGGCAACCAGCAGATCGCCGGTCGAGGAGCCCATGAACACCTTGATTCCAGCTGCGCCCGGCAGGCGTTCGAGTTCCGGAATGTCGCGCACGTTGCCGTGCGTGCCGCCCACCCAGAAGGCAAAATCGCAGTGCATGCGATGCGTTCCGGCTGCTACCTTGTCGGCGAGGCGCTCGGCGGTGGTCGTCAGCGGGTTGGTGTTGGGCATCTCGAAGACGGCCGTCACCCCGCCCATGACAGCGGCACGAGAGCCGGTCTCGAGGTCTTCCTTGTGGGTGGCGCCCGGTTCGCGGAAATGTACTTGGCTGTCGATAACGCCGGGCAAGATCGTGAGGCCAGTGCAATCGATCGTCTCGCCGGCCGAAGCCTGGGCGAGATCGCCGATCTCGGCTATCCGACCGTTGCTAAGGCCGATGTCGCGCTGGCCGTTTCCGTCGTGGTTGACGACGGTTCCGTTTCTGAGGACGGTGTCGAAAGTCATGGGGGCATGGTCCTATGCGAGCGGCCCGAGGCCTCTGGAAGACCTATTATCGGTCTTTCCACTTATTCGCTAGATTTACCCCTCTTCGCCCATCCCCAAATGGGAAAAGGCGCGGCCGCTCGCACTTCGGCGAGAGACCGACCATCGATCCGTCAGCCCAGCCCGGAGGGGGCATGCCGTCTCGACAAACTCTTTTCCCGCGTTCTTGGGAAAAGCTGGAGAGAGGGGTGGCGACCCGCCCTCCTGGCGGTATCCAAACATCAGGGGCTCCGGTGCGCTTTGTGGGAGAAGCGCGCCGGAGCCGATCTTGTCACTTATAAGCGGCGGCGATGCCAAGGAAATCGGTGGCCTTCAGCGAAGCACCGCCAACCAGCGCGCCGTTGACGTCCTCGACGGCCATCAGCTCGGCGGCGTTCGAGGGCTTCACCGAACCGCCGTACAGGATGCGGATGCCGTTGGCGTCAGCGCCGAAGCGCCTGACCAGTTCCTTGCGGATGAAGTTGTGCACTTGCTTGACGTCGGCGGCGGTCGGCGTCAGGCCGGTGCCGATAGCCCAAACCGGCTCGTAGGCGATAACGGTGTTGGCAGCCGTCGTCCCGTCGGGCAGCGAACCGGCAACCTGGGTGCCGACGACGTCGAGCGTCTTGCCACCGGTACGTTCAGCGTGGGTTTCGCCGACGCAGACGATGGCGATCAGACCAGCGCGCCAGGCGGCTTCGGTCTTGGCCTTGACGATGGCGTCGGTCTCGGCGTGGTCGGTGCGGCGCTCGGAGTGGCCGACGATGACGTAGGTGGCGCCGGCATCCTTCAGCATCTCGGCCGAGGTATCGCCGGTATGGGCACCCGAGACCTTGGCGTGGCAGTCCTGGCCACCGACTGGCAGGACGCCCTTCTGGGCGAACGCGGCGACGAGGGTGAAGGGCGGACAGATGGCCAGCTCGGCCTTGGCCTTGAGGGCGGCGTCATAGCCGGCGGCAATGGCCTCGAATTCGGCGACAGAGTCCTTGAGGCCGTTCATTTTCCAGTTTCCGGCAACCAGCGGCTTGACCGACATGCTCTCGTTCCTTCGATATGCGTTCGTGGGCGTGGATCATCCCGAACCGGGCCCGGCGTGAATCCTCTGAGCGGCCTGGAAGATGATCTTGTAGGCGAAAACCCGCAAGCGCATTTATATCCGGCAAGTGCGAAACGCTAGCAAGGGCTATTGACTATGAAGGCACTCGAGAGCGTCGTTGAGCGCATCATTCTGGGAAGCCGCTGGATTCTCGTGGTCTTCCTCATGGGGCTTTCGGTGGCGCTCGCCGTCTACGGTCTATCCTTTGGAGTCAAGCTCTGGAAGGTCATCGGCAACGTCTTCGTCTATGACGAGGCAGAGATGATTCTCGCCATGCTCGGCTTGATCGACGCGGCGCTCGTTGCCAGCCTCCTCGTCATGGTGATGATCGCTTCTTACGAGAACTTCGTCGGACGTTTCGACAACCACGAAGCCGAGCTTCACTGGCTCGGCAAACTCGATAGCGGTAGCCTGAAGATCAAGGTCGCCTCATCGATCGTTGCCATCTCCTCGATCCATCTCTTGCAGGTATTCCTGAACGCCAGTCAGTACACCGAGCCGCAGATCATGTGGCAGGTGATCATGCATATCACCTTCGTGGCGTCGGCGCTGATGCTCGGCGTGCTCGACAAGATCATGGCCAAGCATTGAACGAGGCTGGATTTCGGCGGTTTATCAGGCAAAACCGGCGCTTGCGGCATGAGGCCGTCGCCCCTATGATCCCGCGCGCCAAAGCGGTCCCTGCGAGACCGATGGCGTGACTGGGATGGACGGGCGCGCGCGCCCCCGAGACGGACGACATAATGCTTGATTCAATGCGCCGCGGGGCGAACAAGCTTCCCGCGAAGATCTTTCTGGGCCTGTTGACGCTGTCCTTCATCGGCTGGGGCGTTGGCTCCCGCCTCGGAGCTTCGCATTCCGATACGCTCGCTACCGTAGGTAATACCACGATTACGCTTGGCGAATTTCAGCGTGCCTATCAGCGGCAGTCGCAGGCGCTGTCGCGTCAGATCGGCCAAGCGTTGACGCCCGACCTGGCCCGCTCCATCGGCCTGCCGCAACAGACGCTCGGGACGCTGATGGCCGACGCCACCGTGGCCGACATGGCCGCCGAAGTTGGGCTCGGTGTCTCCGACGAGCGTCTCGCACAAGGGATTGCCGACGATCCGCAGTTGAGGGCGCCAGGCGCCCAGAGCTTCAACCGCGACTATTTCACGCAGCTTCTTGGTCAGAACGGCCTCAACGAGGCGATGTTCATCGCCCAGCGGCGCAAGGAAGAACTGAGCCGGCAGCTGTCGCTCGGTCTCGTCGGTGGCCTCACCGTGCCGAAGACCATGGTGGGCGCCATCTACCGCTATCAGAACGAGGCGCGCGATATCCGCTATCTCACGCTGGCCCGCGCCCAGGTGGAGCCGATCGGCAAGCCGGCCGACGACGTGCTGGCCAAGTGGTACGATGAGCACAAGGCTGATTTCCGGGCGCCGGAATTCCGGGCCATCGAAGCACTGGCCCTGACACCGGACGCCGTTGCCGATCCCTCGTCGGTGACCGACGAGGAAGTGTCCCGCGAATACGCGCGCACCAAGGATCAGTATGGCGCGCCCGAGCAGCGCCGCATCCAGCAGCTGTTCTATGCGACGCCGGAAGAAGCGACGGCGGCGGAGGCCAAGCTCAAGGCCGGTGCCAGCTTCGACCAGCTTATCACCGACGCCGGTTCAAAGCCCGAGGATGTCGACCTTGGCCTTCTCTCCCGCGACAAGGTGCTCGATCCGGCAGTGGCCGGAGCCGCTTTCGGTCTTTCGCTCAATGTTCCGAGCGAGCCGGTGAAGTCGTCATTCGGTACCGTGCTGCTGCGCGTCACCGAGATTCAGCCGGCTCATACGAAGACGCAGGCCGAGGTTGCTCCCGAGATCCGCAAGGCAATCGCCGCCAAGGCGGCCGAGCGCTCCGTGCTGGAGGTGCATGACGAGGTAGAGGATGCCCTGGCCGGTGGTGCGTCGCTGCAGGAAGTCGCCAACCGTTTCAAGCTGAAGCTTGTCACGGCTCAGGTCGATAGTGAAGGCAACAGCACCGAGGGACAGCCGGTTGCCGGACTGCCCGATCAGGCCGAACTTCTGAAGGCGGCCTTTGCCGCTGAGGAAGGCGGCGAGAATGAGCCACTGGCCATCAATCGTGGCTTCATCTGGTACAACGTCTCCAAGGTGACGCCGGGCCGCGAACGGGCGCTCGACGAAGTGAAAGACAAAGCGATCGTCGCCTGGACCGACGCCGAGGCGCAGGTCCGTCTGACGGCCAAAGCCGACGAGATGGTCAAGGCGTTGAAGGCGGGTACGCCGATCGACGATCTTGCCAAGACGGCATCGGTGGAGGTCGAGACCGCCTCGGGCGTGACACGCCAGGCCGGTGATGCCGGCCTTGGGGCTGATGGCGTCAACGCGGCCTTCGCCGGCCCGAAGGGGCATGTCGCTGCCATCCCCGGACCGGATGGTACCCGAGTCGTGCTTTCGGTAGCCGAGGTCGTTAACCCGCCGATGCCCGAAGGGGCCGGCGAGGCTGTCGATATTGCCGACAAGATTGCCACGGCCGTGGGGCAGGGCCTTTACGGGCAATATCTCGGAGCAGCTCAGGAAGAGTTCGGCACCACCGTAAACCAGTCGCTGATGAACGCGGCGATCGGTGCCGGCAGCACCAACTGATATGGGTTCTGGCCAAATAGGCCAGAACCTCGCGCTCCACGTTTGGAAGTCCGGCGTGGACGAAGATTTTCCGAAACCTTCTCCGGCATTGCTCAGCGGCATGCCGGGGATTGATTGCATGACGGGCGGGAACCAGCGATGGCCGATTTCAAAACCCTGATCGCCAAGGTGGCGTCTGGTGCCAGCTTGAGCCGCGAGGAGGCGACGTCGGCCTTCGACATCATGATGACCGGCGAGGCGACGCCGTCTCAGATCGGTGGCTTCCTGATGGCGCTGCGGGTGCGCGGCGAAACCGTCGAGGAGATTGCCGGCGCGGTGGCGTCGATGCGCTCGCGTATGCTGAGGGTGGAGGCACCGACGGACGCGGTCGATATCGTCGGCACCGGCGGCGACGCCTCCGGCAGCCTCAACATCTCCACCGCCTCGGCCTTTGTGGCGGCCGGTGCCGGCCTCTCCATCGCCAAGCACGGCAACCGGGCACTGTCGTCGAAATCCGGTGCCGCCGATGTGCTGATGGCGCTGGGCGTGAAGATCGACATCGGACCGGAGACCATCGCAGCCTGCGTCCGCGAGGCGGGCGTCGGCTTCATGTTTGCGCCGGTGCATCATTCGGCGATGAAGCACGTCGGTCCGAGCCGCGTCGAACTTGGCACGCGCACCGTCTTCAATATCCTCGGACCGCTCTCCAATCCCGCTGGCGTGCGGCGCCAACTGGTCGGCGTCTTTGCGCGTGAGTGGCTGCTGCCGGTGGCCGAAACGCTCGCCGCCCTCGGCTCGGAAGCTGTCTGGGTGGTTCACGGCTCCGACGGTCTCGACGAGATGACGCTTTCCGGCCCGACCTACGTCGCGGAGCTGAGGAATGGCACTGTGCGCTCCTTCGAAGTCATACCTGACGATGCCGGACTGCCGCACTACGCGCCCGAAGCGGTGCGGGGCGGCTCGGCCGAAGACAATGCCCAGGCCCTCAGGGCATTGTTGAACGGCGCTGCTGGTGCCTACCGCGACACGGTATTGCTCAACGTTGCCGCCGCGTTGATCATCGCAGAGCGCGTACCGACGTTGAAGGACGGTGTGACGCTCGCCGCCGACGCCATCGACAGCGGTCGCGCCCTTGCGGCGCTCGATCGGCTGGTTGACCGCTCCAACGCCTGAGGAATTGCAGTGGCCGACATCCTCGCCCGCATCGAAACCTACAAGCGGCAGGAGATCGCCGCCGCCGAGGCTGCGATTCCGCTGGCCGCAATCAAGGCAATGGCCGCCGATCAGGCGCCGCCACGCGGCTTTCGGGCCGCCATCGAAAAGAAGCATGGCGAAGGCCGTTACGCACTGATCGCCGAGATCAAGAAAGCCAGCCCGTCGAAAGGCCTGATCCGGCCGGACTTCGATCCGCCGGCTCTGGCTCATGCCTATGAGGTCGGTGGGGCAGCCTGCCTGTCGGTCCTGACCGACGCGCCGTCGTTCCAGGGGCATCCGGACTATCTGAAGGCCACTCGCGCGGCGACGGAACTGCCGGCGCTCCGCAAGGATTTCCTGTTTTCGCCCTACCAAGTTTATGAGGCGCGGGCATGGGGCGCCGATTGCATCCTGATCATCCTCGCCGCCGTCGACGACGACACGGCGAAGCGTCTTGAGGATACCGCTTTCGAACTCGGCATGGACGTGCTCCTCGAAGTGCATGACGCTCCGGAACTTGAACGCGCATTGAGGTTGCGGTCGCCGCTCCTGGGCGTCAACAACCGCAACCTTCGCACGTTCGAGACGCGGCTTGAGACCACCGAAGAGCTGGCCAAGGCTGTGCCGGCCGATCGTATCTTGGTGGCCGAATCCGGCCTGTTCGTGCCGGGCGATCTGGCGCGCCTAGCGCGTGTTGGCGCCCGAACCTTCCTGATCGGCGAAAGCCTGATGCGGCAGGCCGACGTCGCCGCCGCGACAAAGGCACTGCTTGCCTGAGTTGGTCAGGCAGACCGCTTTTTCACAAAAGCGATCCTGAAGTCCGCCAGCGTAAACCGGACGCGGACTCCAGGATCGATGCAGTGTCAGGCCGTCAGCACCATGTGAGGGCGGCCATTCGACGTTTTTGATGGGCTGATGCCCTCCTCGTCGATGGTGGCGGTGACGCGCTTGCGGAAAGCGGAAAAGCTCTCGAACTCGACCACGTCCACCGCCTCGTCGAAATCGACGGTGATGGTGTAGTAGCCCGGCACCGAGGTGGCGGCTTTCAACGCCAATACGGTACCTTCGAAGGCCTTGCCGAGATAGCTGCCCTTCACGCGGTCGCCAGGATTCCACGAGCGCCGGGGCGGCTCGTTGCCGGCCTTGGCGTAGAGCGTGTTCCAGTCGGCGAAACCGTATTGGCGGGCAATCAGCTCCAGCGATTTCGAGTGGCTGATATCGCTGCCGGATTCGGCGAGCGAACTTCTGAGACGACGAGCTTGAGCCTTCAGCTCATCGAGTGTTGGCAATCGGGACGACATGACCGTTCTCCGTATGGCATCGGACATGACCGTAAGCAGGGTGCCCGCATTGCCGAGAGGTCTCGATGCCTGGAAACGGAAGCGATCGACGGGAACTTCACCATGGCTTGCGCCGGCGGGCGGCTGGGGTCCCTCACCCATGGCCGTCATCTAGGAGCGATGCTGTGAATTGTCAAGGTAACGGGTCCCAATGCAAAAAGCCGGGCTTTCGGCCCGGCCTATTTGCTCTGAAATCCGTCTAGTTCAGTCCTTGACGACCGAAATGTCCGGCGCATCCACGGCCTTCATGCCGACGGTATGGTAGCCGCTGTCGACATGCAGTATCTCGCCGGTCACGGCGCGGCTGAGATCGGACAGAAGATAGAGCGAGCTATCTCCCACCTCCTCGATGGTGACGGTGCGGCGCAGTGGCGCGTTATACTCGTTCCACTTGAGGATATAACGGAAGTCGCCGATACCGGAGGCGGCCAGCGTCTTGATCGGGCCGGCCGATACGGCGTTGACGCGGATATTCTGCGGCCCAAGGTCGACGGCAAGGTACTTGACCGAGGCTTCCAAAGCGGCCTTGGCGATACCCATCACGTTGTAGTTGGGCATGACCTTCTCGGCGCCGTAATAGGTCAGCGTCAGCATCGATCCGCCGCCGGTCATCAGCTTCTCGGCGCGCCGGGCGACGGCCGTGAAGGAGTAAACGGAGATCAGCATGGTCTTCTGGAAGTTGGCCTCGCTGGTATCCACGTAGCGGCCGGTCAGCTCGTCCTTGTCGGAGAAGCCGATGGCGTGCACCAGAAAGTCGATCTTGCCCCATTTTTCGGCGATCGTCGCGAAGACGGCATCGACAGTGTCGGCCTCGGCCACGTCGCAATGGCCCACGACCAGTGCATCGAGTTCGGCGGCCAGCGGTTCGACGCGCTTTCTTAGCGCGTCGCCCTGGTAGGTCAACGCAATCTCTGCACCGGCGGCATGGAGGGACTTGGCAATTCCCCAGGCGATGGAACGGTTGTTGGCCAATCCCATGATCAGGCCACGCTTGCCCGCCATCAGACCCACAGCACCTGCCATTTTTTGTAACCCCGCCTAATCAAATCCGGATGTCGTGCTCGTATGACACAAGGATTATAACAATAGCAAGTCGAGGACTGGCCTCGTTGGGACGCCTGTCGTGACCGCCGCCGACCCTCGACGGCGGTGGCGGTCGGCTGTAGGTTCCGCCGCATGAAGACCCCATCGACGCCCGATCTCATCTCCCGCTTTAAAGCCCTCGTCGGACCCGGCCATGCGCTCGTCGACGCGGCGGACAAGGCTCGCTATCTCGTGGAATGGCGTGACCTCTACCAGGGTGAAACGCCGCTCGTTCTTAGGCCAGCCGATACAGCGGAAGTCGCCGCCATCCTGCGCCTGGCTCACGAAACGCAGACGGCCATTGTGCCGCAGGGTGGCAATACTGGGCTGGTCGGTGGCCAGATCCCCGTGCCGGGGCAGCAGGAAATTGTTGTTTCTCTGGAACGGCTTGACAAGGTTCGATCGATTGATCCGCTCGGCAACAGCATGGTCGTTGAAGCCGGCATGCCGCTTGCCGCCGTGCACGCGGCGGCCGAAGCGGCTGATCGCATATTTCCACTGACGCTCGCCTCGCTTGGCTCCTGCCAGATTGGCGGCAACATCGCGACCAACGCTGGCGGTACCGCTGTGCTCGCCTATGGCAATGCGCGCAACCTGGTGCTTGGGCTTGAGGTGGTCCTCGCCGACGGCCGTGTCTGGAACGGTCTTCGGCGGCTCGGCAAGGACAATGCCGGTTATGATCTGAAACAATTGTTTATCGGTTCCGAGGGCACTCTGGGCATCGTCACGGCGGCCGCGTTGAGGCTTCATCATCGTCCGCGCGGGCTGTCGGTCGCCTTCGTTTCCCTCGCCTCGCCGTCGGCGGCGCTCAACCTGTTCGCTCGCGCCCAGGCAACGGCGAGCTTCGGTCTCACCGGCTTTGAATTGATGTCGGGCCTCGCCATGGAGTTCGCGTTGCGCCATATCGCCGGTGCCCGGCTGCCGACAGCTCCCGCACCGTGGTACGTGCTGGTCGAGGTCAGCTCTGGCCTGTCCGATGCTGAAGCTGGTGCGATGATCCTCGACATTCTCAGCGGTGCGATGACCGCGGGGGAGGCGCTTGAGGCGGCGGTGGCGCAGTCGCTGTCCCAGATCGACGATTTCTGGCGGCTTCGTCACGGCATGAGCGAGGTCCAGAAATACGAAGGCGGCTCCATCAAGCACGACATATCCGTGCCGATCGGTGACTTGCCCGACTTCCTGGACGAGGCCATGGCAGCTGTCGGGACTGCCTTTCCCGGCTGCCGGCCCGTGCCATTCGGCCACATGGGCGATGGCAACATTCATTTCAATGTCAGCCAGCCCGAGGGCGATGACCGTCAGGCATTTCTCGCCCGCTGGGACGAGATGAATGCTGTGGTGCACGCCGTGGTTCGGAAATACGATGGCTCAGTGGCCGCCGAGCACGGCGTTGGCCGACTCAAGGTCGAGCTTTTGGCCGACGTAAAGCCGTCGCTCGACCTTGAGCTGATGGGTCGCCTCAAGGACGCGCTCGATCCGGAAGGCATCCTCAATCCAGGCAGGGTTATTCGCCGGCCATGAACATGAGCCAGCGGCCGTCGGCGGCAATCTCCAGGCGATAGAACTCGTAAGAACCGACGGCCCGCATTTCCTCGAAATCGCCGGCTGTCAGCACGCGGTAGACCTCGACCAACTGGCGGCGGTTGAGAGCGTTCGGGGGGAACTCCGCGAAATAGGGCCAGATATAGCGCACTTGCGGCGTGCCTTCGCCCTTCACCACCCATCCCGCATCGAGCACGTCAAGTAATATGGCTAGAACCTCCAGGCCTTTGGTGTCGCCTGAAGCGGCCTTCAGAGTATCGATAGGATCTCCTTCGCCTGTCGAGGAGAACACCGGCGCCGGGTTGGAGAGGCCGATCACCGCCCGCATCTGCGCCTCATCGCCCGATCGGGCTGCCGCGACGATCTTTTCGCGCATGGCGGCGACGGGCGGCGGCAGCGTCGAGAGATCGTAGTGCACTTCGGGTAGGGAATCAGCCGCCTCTTCATGGGGCGGAGTCGCAAAGCCGGTACCTGGTTCGGCGTCGGATCCGTCTCCGCCGGGAATCGTAAAACCAAAGCCGCTGCTCGGTGAGCGGTTGGTTTCGGTCGGAGACTGGGTCCCAAAGGCAAGGCTCATCGGCGCAGACCACAACGAAAAGCTCGCCGCGATCGTTGCGGCGAACAACATCGTTCCGATGGAAACCTGCATGTCTTCCCCCGGCCTCACTTGGAGGCCTGTTCCGCCCAGTCCCGCCTTACTGAAGGGTGCGCAGCAGAGTATAGCTGCCCGAAGAGATCTTCTCCGGAAGTTCGGCAACAAGCCTCGCCACGCTCTCCTCGCCGAAGCACTCGACGAGCGTCGTCAGGGCGGCAAACAGAGCGGCATGGGCAACGGCGTCCACCGGAATGCCGTCGTCGTCGGCATCGTCAAAGGCGCGCTCCATGTGCGTCATGGCCCGATGCTTGAAATTGTCGCTCACCGTGGCCTCAACCGGCTCAAGCAGCTCGTCCCGCATATCCGACATAGGCCCCATCCGCACCTTCGGGAATCGTCTCGCGACATTACATGCCGTCTACCGATCCGCGCCATCGACGGGGTCACACTATCATCGTTCGGCCAAGACGCAACGCCAACCGTTAAAGAGCGTTAACGAGTTTGAAGAAACGCGGTTAACGGCTCGGTAACCATCAGCGGACGGGCGTGGCAGGCGAATCGCCTGTCCGCCCGAAGCGTTGGTCGAGGCGGTCGGAGAGTTGTGCCCCCTCGGCAAAATAGCGTTGGAGGACGCCCCGCGCGGACGCCGTACAGGCCCGGTGGGCGACCGCGAACGTGCGCTGGCCGCGGTTGAAGGCTTCGACATAGGGGCGGCGTGCCGGGCCCTCAAGGCCTTGCGCATCAAGAAACGAGACCATCTTGGCGCGCCAGTCGGCCGCCGCCGGTCCGCCGCACAGGCCATCAAGGTAGGCCGCCGCGCCAAGCACCTCGGACAGACGAAGCACGTCGGCCTGATAGGGCGGCGGGGTGGCGTCGGCGGCCAGAAGCGGCGTCGCCGAGGCTAGCGTCACAAACACGGCCAGAACCTTCAGCAAGAAACGCTCCCCGTTGCGCCGAACCCTTCCGGCATTCTGGACCGTCAGCCTTCAAGGGGCAAGGATAGTCAGCCTTCGACCAGTGCTCTGGTGCGATCGATGAATTCGGCGAGCTTTGGCGTCAGGCTGAGGTCGGCAAGCTGCTCGGGCCGAACGAAGCGGGCGGCGAGTGCGTCGGAGGCGGCAACTGGCTCGGCGTTGGCCGCGGCGGTCGCCGCGAAGACGATCAACACGTAGTGGCGGAACGTGCTGCCGTCGCCGCCCGAGAGAATCACCTCGTGAACGAGAGGGACGCCCGCGACCGTGATTCGAAGCCCGGTCTCCTCGAACACCTCGCGGCGAGCGGCATCCTCAAGGTTTTCGCCCCATTCGAGATGGCCCCCAGGAAAGCTCCAGAGACCGCCCGACGGATCGCCCGATCGTTCGACCAACAGCACCTCACCGCCGCGCCATACTCCCACGCTGACGCCGACACGAGGTTGACGGACGAAATTGGCTTTGGGCATGGCGTCAGCCGAACAGCGCGTCGACGGCCGACTGGGCGTCGCCAGTGTCCTCGGTGACCATGGAAGCCGCGGGCGCTCCATTGATGAGGCCCATGGCATGGGCCAGCAGCGGCTTGATGCGCATTTCCGAGAGGTCTGTCAGCGCCTCGATCGGCAGGGCATCCATTGGCGCTTCAATGATCATCTGCTGCAGATTAGCCATCGCAGCATCGATCCGGGCGACGGTATCGTCGAACGCGCGTCGACGCTCGGGATCGGAAGCTTGATAGGCGGCAATGGCGAGATCACGTTCTTTGAAGTGCGACAGGCGGAAATGATCGACATAAGAGCAGGGCTGCCAGGCAACGACGTCCGGCGCGCAGTCCGGCATCACCGGCAACATATCGACCAGCATCACCACTTCATTGAAATGGTTTAGATAATCGGTTGCGAGCCAAGTGTCGGGGTGGATGTTGGCGGCAGCAAGACGCTCCGGAGAAAAATCGGTCCCCGGTCTCACGAGCTCTTCCGTGCCTGCCGTGCCCGCCAATTTGTCCCCCGCCGAAAAATTTGCTTTCGGAAACATAACGCGGTCAAGGTTGCCAAATACCTTACGACGATATTTGTTTCGCAATGGGTAAAGCAGATATCACGGTCTTCGCCAAACAGATGGTTATTGAGGTCGGTGCATGTGTGGTCGGTTTGTGCTCATCGAGTCGTTGAGGGCGCTGCAGAACCTATTCGGGTACCGCTACGATCCGACCTATGAGCCGCGTGTTCTCGACATAAGCCACCGCTACAATATCGCGCCGACGCAGCCCATCGCCATCGTTGATGCTGGTCTTGATGGCATACGGCACGCTCGTCTTGTGCGCTGGGGGCTTATTCCCGCTTGGACGAAGGATGCCCAAACCCAGTCGTTGTTATTCAACGCGCGTTCCGAAACCGCCGCCGACAAGCCGTCGTTTCGGACGGCGATGCGCCACCGCCGCTGCCTCGTTCCGGCGTCCGGCTTTTATGAGTGGCGGCGGATGGGAACGGCCAAGATGCCTTACTACATCCGCCCGCGCGATGGCTCGACCATGGCTTTCGCGGGCTTGAGCGAAACGTGGCTTGGATCGGATGGTAGCGAGATCGATACCGGCGCCATCCTCACGACGTTGGCCAACAAGCTGATGGCGACCCTTCATGACCGGATGCCGGTGATCCTGGATCCCAAGGACTGGGACGAATGGCTCGACTGCGGCAACCGTCGCCCGCGCGACGTCGCTCACTTGCTGCGGCCGGCCGCCGATGACCTGCTAGAGGCGATCCCGGTCAGTGAGCGGGCGAACAGCGTAGCCAATGACGACGAGGCATTGATCGCCCCGCTCGCCGAACCGCTCACAATCGATGCGGAACCGGTCGAGCAAAAGATCGCTCCGACCTCCGACAAAGACGAGCCGCCGGCGCAGGGTAGCCTGTTCTGACGGCTTAGCCGGCCGAGAACAGTCGCCCGGTTTCGTCGACGGCATCGTGTGCCACATCGACGATTTCACCCCTGACCGTGGCCTTGCCCTCGGCAATCAGCCGCACCGCGAGGGGGTAAAGGCGATGTTCGGCCGTCAATATGCGGGCCGCCAGGCTGTCTGGGGTGTCGCCAGTGAGCACCGGCACGGCCGCTTGGGCGACGATCGGTCCCACGTCCATCTCGTCCCGCACGAAATGCACGGTGCAACCGGTCAGCTTGACGCCATCGGCAAGCGCCCGCTCATGGGTATGGAGCCCCTTGTACGACGGCAGCAGGGAGGGGTGGATGTTGATCAGCCGGTTATGCCAGCGCTCGATGAAGGCAGGGGAAACGATGCGCATGAAGCCAGCAAGGCAGACGAAGTCGACACCATGGGCGAGAAGCGCGCCGGTGACTGCCGCCTCGAACTCGGCCTTGGAAGCGTAAGCCTTATGGTCGACGAGAACGGCCGGAATACCGCGCTCACGGGCAAAGTCGAGTCCCTTGGCATCGGGACGGTTGGCGAGGACACAGCACACCTCGGCCGGAAAGGCCGGGTCCCGCGCCGCATCGACCAGCGCCGCCATGTTGGATCCGCGCCCGGAAATCAGAATGCCGACCTTGAGCTTGCCCATCACCCGTCCCTACTCGAGCATTGTGCGGGAAAGTGGGAATCGGTTTCCCGCAAAAAGCAACGCGACAACAAAGAACTAGAGCAATTCCAGCAAAAGTGGACACCGGTTTTGCGTACGGAATTGCGTCTTAACAAGGAGATAGAGCCTATCCGGCGAACCTGAGTTCGCCGGATAGGCTCTAGAGCAACGATTTGCGTTCGTCGGAACGCACGTCGCTCTCGTCCTTCAAAGCTCCAATGCACCCTCGAACAACGTGCGCGGTCCCTCGGGGTCGGCGACCATCTCACCGAAGCGGACGACTTTCTCGCCAGCCGACGACAGCGCGGCGGTAACGCGGTCAACGTCATCGGGCGCCACCACCGCGATCATGCCGATGCCGCAGTTGAAGGTGCGCACCAGTTCCGCCTGATCGAGCCCGCCAATTTTGGCCAGCCAGCCGAATACCTTCGGCATTTCGACGGCCGAAAGATCGACGCGCGCCGACAGACCGGCAGGCAGCACGCGTGGGATGTTGTCGACGAAGCCGCCGCCGGTGATGTGAGCGAGTGCCTTGATGGCGCCCGTTTCCTTCTGGGCGGCGAGGACCGGTTTCACATAGATGCGGGTCGGCACGGTCAGCGCCTCGCCAAGCGTCTCATCCGCCGAGAAGGGCGATGGGGCAGAATAGGAAAGCCCAGACCGCTCGACGATCTTGCGCACCAGCGAAAAACCGTTGGAATGAACGCCCGAGGAGGCGATGCCGAGGATGACATCGCCGGCCCGCACGGTGTCACGTGGCAAAACACTGTCCCGCTCGACCGCGCCGACGGCGAAGCCGGCGAGGTCATAGTCGCCGTCCTTGTACATGCCGGGCATTTCGGCAGTTTCACCACCGATCAACGCGCAACCGGCCATCTTGCAGCCTTCGGCAATGCCGGCAACCACCTCGGTGGCAGTATCGACGGAAAGACGCCCTGTTGCGAAATAGTCGAGGAAGAACAGCGGCTCCGCGCCTTGGACCACCAGATCGTTGACGCTCATCGCAACAAGGTCGATGCCAACGAAACCGTGGATGCCCGCCTCGATCGCCACGGCAAGCTTGGTACCGACGCCGTCGTTGGCCGCCACCAGGACAGGATCACGAAATTTGCAGGCGGCGAGATCGAACAGGCCGCCGAAGCCGCCGATATCGGCATCGGCCCCGATCCGCCGTGTCGCCTTGACCAAAGGCTTGATGCGATCGACGAGCGCGTTTCCAGCGTCGATGTCGACGCCGGCGTCGCGATAGGTGAGCCCGTTCTTGCCGTTCATGGAGCCTCGCGCCTCCGCTACAATGGATATCCGGCAAGAAGCCGAAACGAGGGAAAATGACAAGTCCAATCTGCGCCTTTCCCGCCTCTCGTGCCGGAAAACCGCTGATATGGCCGGAGGTCGGTCTTGGAAACCACGCCGGCGATGCTCAAATGATCCAACGCATCCGCCGGTTAAGTCCGGCCGGCCTGCTCGAAAGGCGGATGCTCAGGCAGATGACGAGCGGCGTTGTCTTGCCGATTTAACGTTCGGGTCGGTTCGGCGAACGCTTCGGACGACCTTCCGCCGGGGATGCCATTGACCATACCCAACCTTATCACGCTGGCCCGCCTGATTGCCGTTCCCGTGGTGGTCCTGCTGCTGCTTGATGGTGATTTCGGCTATGCTTTCGCCGTCTTCGTGATTGCCGGCATCTCCGACGGCGTCGATGGCGCCATTGCCCGCCACGTGCCGGGACAGGCGAGCGAACTTGGCCGCCTGCTCGATCCGGTGGCCGACAAAGCGCTGCTGGTCTCGATCTTCGTGGTGTTGGCAGCCACTGGACATGCGCCGATGTGGCTCACCGTGCTGGTGGTCAGCCGTGATGTGCTGATCGTCGGTGGCGTCATCGTCTCCTGGCTGGCGTCGAAGCCGGTGCCGATCGTGCCGCTGCTGATTTCCAAGGCCAACACGGTGGCCCAGATTCTTTACGCCGCCCTGTTGTTGGGTGATCTTGGTCTGGCATGGCAGTTAGGGTCGCTTGTGGATATCATGGGTTGGGTCGTGGCGGCCTTGACCCTGGTCTCCGCCGCCGCCTACGTCAGGGGCTGGCTTGCGTTCATGCAAGGGTAAGGACAGCGCGTGAAACTAAGGAATACCGTTCTCTTCTGGACTGGCGCGGCGCTGGCCTTCGGCTTGCTGCTTTATGTCTTCTCTTCGATCCTGCTGCCCTTCGTTGCCGGCATGGCACTCGCCTACCTGCTCGATCCGGTGGCAGATCGCCTCGAGCGGCTTGGCCTTTCGCGGGCGCTGGCCACGGCGTTGATCCTTATTGTCTTCGTTCTATTGGCGCTGTTGGCGCTGATGATCATCGTGCCGGTGCTGGGCAGCCAGCTCCAGGGCCTGATCGCCAATATGCCTGCCTATCTCGATGCCGCCCAGCGCTGGCTGAGTCATGAGGCCGGAACCCGCCTGTTTAAAGCGCTCCGCATCTCGGCGACCGACATCCGCGGTTCGCTCGGCGCGCTGTTCAGCGATGGTTCGACCATCATGACAACGCTCATTTCGTCGGTATGGAATGGCGGCCAGACGTTGATCTCGGTCATTTCATTGCTGGTGGTTACCCCTGTCGTTGCTTTTTACATGCTTCTCGACTGGGATCGTATGGTCGCGACCATTGACGACAACCTGCCGCGTCATCATCGGGAGACCATCCGGGCGCTGGCGCGCGACATGAACATCGGCGTTGCCAATTTCGTGCGCGGGCAGGTGTCGGTGTCGGCGCTGCTCGGGCTATTTTACGCTGTTTCGCTGTCGATTGCCGGTCTGTCCTTCGGCCTGTTGATTGGTCTGCTTGCTGGCCTCATCAGCTTCATCCCCTATCTGGGGTCGATTGTCGGCGGTGGCCTCGCCATCGGCGTGGCGCTCTACCAGTTCTGGCCGGACTGGACGTGGATCTCCGTCATCATCGGCATCTTCGCCGTCGGTCAGTTTATCGAGGGCAACATTCTCCAGCCCAAGTTGATTGGCTCGTCGATCGGGCTGCATCCGGTCTGGTTGATGTTCGCCCTGTTTGCCTTTGGCACGCTGTTCGGCTTTGTCGGTCTTTTGGTCGCAGTGCCGGCGGCGGCCTCGGTGGCAGTCCTGGTCCGCTTCGCCTTTGCCAAGTATCGCCAGAGTCCTTTCTACAGCCTCGATCCAGGCAGAGCCGCTGATCCCGCGACAGGCACGATGGTTGTTTCACCCGAGGATTCCGCCCCATGAGCATGAAACCGCGACAGTTGCCGCTTGCCATGCCACATCAGGCTGCGATGAACCGGGAGGACTTCCTGGTTGGAGAGGGTAACCGGGAGGCGGCGGCCTTTATCGATGCGTGGCCCGATTGGCCGGCGTCGGTGGTGCTGCTGATCGGTCCGAACGGCTCGGGCAAGACGCATCTCGTCAACATTTGGGCGGCGAAGAGCCGAGCCGCCGTCGTCGCGGCGGCCAACCTATCCTCCACCGATCCAACCGCGCTTGTCGGGACCGGCGCTGTCGCGGTGGAAGATGCCGACGATCCCGGCCTGAACGAGAAGGCGCTATTCCACTTGCTCAATGCGGCACGGGGACGTGGCGCCTCAGTGCTGATCACCGCTCATTCCGTGCCATCGGTCTGGGGCGTGACGCTTGCCGACCTCCTTTCACGACTGCGGGCGGCTCAACCGGCCTTCCTCGGCCCTCCCGACGATGAGCTTCTCGAAAAGGTCATGATCAAGCTTCTGGCCGATCGCCAGCTCGCCATCGACGCCGGCGTGCTCGACTATATCCTGCTCCGCATGGAGCGGTCGTGCGCCGCCGCCTGCGCGCTTGTCGATGCGCTTGATCGCGAATCGCTCGCCCGCGGCCGGCGCATCACCCGGGCGATCGCTGCCGAGGTGCTGGCGCCGGAAAGCGAAAGTTGATCCCGAAATGGGAAGCCGACGAAGAGATTGTCGCCTGAATCGGAAGCCGTAGACAAACTGTCACATAGCTCGTGCATGGATTTGGTCCGTAAGCTAGACTGACCGCAAGCGGCCGGTCCTGCCTGGAGCCTGGGCTTACCAGCCCCGCGAGCGTGAGGTCGTGGAGATGAGCGAAACGGATGCAACCGTGAGCGATACGATAGAGGCTAAAGCCGATACAACGCCGTTGATGACCATGGAATCGCCCGAGCGGTTCATCAATCGTGAAATCTCCTGGTTGGGGTTCAATCGCCGCGTACTTGAGGAGTCCGAGAACGCCAGCCACCCTCTGTTGGAGCGGCTGCGCTTCCTGTCGATCTCGGCAAGCAATCTCGACGAATTCTTCATGGTGCGCTTTGCCGGCATCAAGGGGCAGGTACGCGAACGCGTTACCACCCGGTCCGACGACGGGCTGACGCCATCCGAGCAGATGACAGTGATTTCCGAAGCCGCCTCTCGGCTGGCCGACGCGCAGCAGGCGCGCTGGCGCAAGCTTCGTACTGAGATCGAGAAGGCCGGCATCGTCCTCGTCGATCCCAACAAGCTCAAGGCGGGCGACGAGGTCTGGCTCGAGGATTATTTCCTGTCATCGGTCTTCCCCGTGCTGACGCCGCTGGCCGTCGACCCGGCGCATCCTTTTCCTTTCATCCCCAACCTCGGCTTCTCAATCGTTCTTGATCTCGTCAGGGTGCGTGGCAACGAGAGCATGGTGGCTCTCATCCGCATGGCCGCCAAGATCGATCGCTTCGTTCGTCTGCCCGATGACACGTCCCATCCGGGTGTGGCCCGCTTCATCTTGTTGGAGCAGGTGGTGACCATGTTCATCGGCCGTCTGTTCCCCGGCTATACGGTGCGCGGGCAGGGCAGCTTCCGCATTCTGCGCGATAGCGATCTCGAAGTGGAGGAAGAGGCCGAGGATCTGGTTCGCCTGTTCGAAAGCGCCCTGAAACGTCGCCGCAAGGGACTCGTCATCCGCGCCGAGTTTGAGCGCTCGACCCCGGTGGCGCTACGTCAACTGGTGACCGAGTCGGTCGGCTGCATGCCCGATGAGGTTCAGCTCCTCGACGAGTTGCTCGCCCTCAACGATCTCAGCCAGCTCGTCGGCCTCGATCGGCCGGATCTCAAGTTCGAGCCTTATGCGCCGCGTTATCCCGAACGCATTCGCGAACATGCCGGTGACGCCTTCGCGGCCATCCGCCAGAAGGATCTGATCGTTCACCACCCCTATGAGTCGTTCGACGTGGTGGTGCAGTTCCTACGGCAGGCGGCGGCCGATCCCGAGGTGATCGCCATCAAACAGACGCTCTACCGCACGTCCAACGACAGCCCGATCGTTCGCGCGCTGATCGAGGCGGCCGACGCGGGCAAGTCAGTGACAGCGCTGGTCGAACTCAAGGCACGCTTCGACGAGGAGGCCAACATCCGTTGGGCCCGCGACCTGGAACGAGCCGGTGTGCAGGTGGTGTTCGGCTTCTTCGAGCTGAAGACCCACGCCAAAATGTCTCTGGTGGTGCGCCGAGAGGGACAGCAACTTACCACCTACTGTCATCTCGGTACCGGCAATTATCATCCGATCACGGCCAGGATCTACACCGACCTCAGCTATTTCACCGCCAACAAGACCATCGCCCAGGACGTGGCGCGCATCTTCAACTTCATCACCGGCTATGCTGAGCCGCAGTCGCTCAACGCTCTGGCGATGAGCCCGCTGACGTTGAGGAAGACGATCATCGACTGCATCGGTCGGGAGATCGAGCATGCGCGGGCCGGCCGCACCAGCCAGATCTGGATGAAGATGAACTCGCTCGTCGATGCGGACATCATCGACGCCCTCTACGAGGCGAGCCAGGCCGGTGTGTCGATCGATCTCGTGGTGCGTGGCATTTGCTGCCTCAGGCCGCAGATTCCCGGCTTTTCCGAGAACATTCGAGTGAAGTCGATTGTCGGCCGCTTCCTCGAGCACAGCCGCATCTTCTGTTTCGGCAACGGTCAGCCATTGCCCAATCCCCGCGCCACGGTTTACATCGGCTCTGCCGACATGATGCCGCGCAACCTCGACCGCCGTGTCGAGGTGCTGGTGCCACTAACCACGGAGACCGTGCACGCCCAGGCTGTCGATCAGATCATGGTGGCTAACCTTCGCGACAACCAGCAGAGCTGGCGCCTGCTGCCCGACGGAGGCCACGAACGCATTGTGCCGGAGCCAGGCGAAGAGCCTTTCAACGCGCACCGCTATTTCATGACCCACCCATCATTATCGGGACGTGGACACTCGCTTGAAAACGATGCACCCAAGTCTATTGCCGGACGGAACGAAAAGTACCTGCCGGTGTGAAGCTCCCGGGCGGTTGCCCGGTTATGGCCCCGTGTCGGTCATCGACATCGGCTCCAACTCTGTTCGACTTGTTGTCTATGAGCGCCTCTCGCGGGCGCCCACCATGCTGTTCAACGAAAAGATGCTGGCCGGCCTCGGTAAGGGGCTGGCTGCGACTGGACGGATGAACCCGGAATCGGTGAACCAGGCACTTGCCGCCATTCGCCGCTTCAGGCTCCTCGCCGAGCAGAGTGGCTCGGTGGAGCTCTATATCTTGGCCACGGCCGCTGCTCGCGATGCGACCAACGGACCCGAGTTTTTGCAGGCCGTCGAACAGATCTGCGGCGTCGAGGTCAACCTTTTGTCGGGTGCCGACGAAGCGCGGTTGTCCGCGCTCGGCGTCATGTCCGGGATGAATCGTCCCGCGGGCATCGTTGGTGATCTCGGCGGTGGCAGCCTCGAGCTGATCCGCATCGAGAATGATATGGTCGGTACCGGGCGCACCTATCCGCTCGGTGGCATACGTCTGTTGGAGGCTTCCGAAGGCTCTATCCGCAAGGCCGAAAAAATCGTTGCCGACGCGCTGGAACCTGCCGCCGTGCAGATGCCTTGCGCCGGGCTGCCTTTCTTCGCGGTGGGCGGCACCTGGCGCTCGCTCGCCCTTCTGCACATGTACGAGACCGGCTACCCGCTGCATGTCATGCATAACTACTCCATCCGAGCCGAGGAAGCGCTGGAGTTCGCCCGGGTTGTCGCCCGACGCGATCCTGAAAGTGTCGACCGGATCGAAGTGGTCTCCCGTTCTCGCCGGGGTTTGCTGCCTTACGGCGCGCTGGTCCTTGAGCAGGTCATCCGGGCCATCCGCCCATCGCATGTGGTGATTTCGGCGCTCGGTGTTCGCGAGGGGTATCTTTACGAGCGTCTCTCAAGTGAGGAGCGTTCCAAGGATCCCCTGATCGAGGCAGCGTCGGAACTCAACTGGGTGCGCTCTCGCTCGCCGCGTCACGCCAAGGAACTGGTCGCCTGGTCGGATGCCGCCTTCTTGCTGCTCGGTATCGATGAAACCGAGGATGAGAAACGCATGCGGACAGCGGCCTGTCTCGTCTCGGATATCGGTTGGCGCGCCCATCCCGACTATCGCGGCGAGCAAAGCCTAGGCATCCTCTCCAACGCCTCCTTCGTCGGCATCGACCACCCGGGGAGAGCCTATCTGGCGCTCGCCGTGTTCTATCGGCATGTCGGCCTGCTTGATGACGCGGTGTCCCCGCGCATCCGCGAACTGGCATCGACCCGCCTCAAGGAACGGGCGCGGACACTGGGCGCGGTACTGCGCGTCGCCTATCTCGTCAGCGCCTCGATGCCCGGTGTGTTGCCGCGTATCCGGCTTTCGATGGAGGGCGATCAGTTGATCCTCAATCTGCCGGGCGAACTCGGCGATCTCTCGGGCGACCGCCTCCTGAAGCGCCTTGTTCAGCTCGCGAAGGTCGGCGGCTTCAAGGACGGCGTGATCCGCGTCACGGGGTAGGCAAATAAAAGACATTTCGAGAAGGGGCACTTGCAGAAGTGCTTCTTCTCGAGATTGTCCGCGCAGGCAATATAGGACGTGTCGGGATCACCGATCGATGGCGATGATCTTTTTGCCGTCGAAGGTAATGGCCAGATGGCCGCGCTTCAGTTTGAGCGCCTGTTCTCCGAACATTTCCCGCCGCCAGCCGCGCATGGCCGGAACGTCCGCCTCGTCGGAAACGGCGATATCCTCAAGATCGTCTGTGGTGGCGATCACCTTGGCGGCGACGCCCTCGGCCTCGGACACCAGCTTCAGGAGCACCTTCATCAGGTCGACGGCGGCGCCGGTCCCCTCGGGGACCTGACGATGGCGCGGCAATTTCGGCCAATCTTCCTTGGGAGTTTCGAGGGCGCGGCGCACGGCGGCGAGAATGTCTTCGCCCGAACGCGAGCGCTCCCAGCCCTTGGGAATGGTGCGAAGCTGGCCGAGCGCCTCGGGCGTTGTCGGCGCCTGCGTTGCCACCTCATAGATGCAGTCGTCCTTGATGACACGTGAACGTGGCACATCGCGGCTCTGCGCTTCGCGTTCCCGCCAAGCGGCGACTTCTTTCAGGATGATCAGTTCGCGCGGCTTCTTGACGCGCATCTTGAGGCGCTGCCAGGCCTCGTCGGGATCGGTATGGTAGGTGCTTTCGGAGGTCAGCACCTTCATTTCCTCGTCGACCCAGTCGGACCGACCGGCCTGGGCGAGGCTGTCCTCGAGATGGCGATACACGTCGCGGAGATGGGTGACATCCGCCTCGGCGTAGTCAACCTGAGCCTGGCTCAATGGCCGGCGCGACCAGTCGGTGAAGCGGTTCGACTTGTCGAGTACGACGCCGGTGATCCGCGCCACCAGCTGGTCATAGGAGATGGAATCACCGAAGCCGCAGACCATCGCCGCCACCTGGGTGTCGAACAGCGGTACCGGGACGAATCCACCGAGGTGCCAGACGATCTCGATGTCCTGCCGGGCGGCATGGAAGACCTTCAACACCGCTTCGTTGCGCATCAGTTCGAAGAAGGGGGCAAGGTCAATACCGGGCGCCAGTGCATCGACCACGAACACCTGTTCGGGGCTGGCAAGCTGCACGACGCACAGCTTTGGCCAGAAGGTGCTTTCCCGGAGGAATTCAGTATCGACGGTAACGAAGTCGAAACGGGCGAGGTGGGCGCAGGCGTCGGCGAGCGCGGAGGTGCTTGTGATCATCGACATGAATACCGTCTATAGCGCAGGCAAAGCGCTTTGTCGCCCGCTGTGCCTTACGAAATGCACCCGATCCCCTGGGTGGTTATCGCCGTGCCGCGAAGGCGGCGAGAGCACGCTTTCGTCCGTCTTCGTGATTGACGATCGGCTGTGGGTAGGCCGGACGCAACAACGGCGGCGCTTCCCATGGCTGGTGCAGGAGCTTGTCGGGCAGGGCGGCGATTTCCGGCACGAAGCGGCGAACATAGTCGCCGCCTGGATCGAACTTCGCGCCCTGAGCGATAGGGTTGAAGATCCGGAAATAGGGCGCGGCATCGGCTCCGGTGCCGGCCACCCACTGCCAACCGAATGGATTGGCGGCCGGGTCGGCGTCGACCAGCGTGTCCCAGAACCATTGTTCGCCCTGCCGCCAGTCGATCAGCAAGTGCTTGATGAGGAAGGAGGCGGTGATCATTCGCACGCGGTTGTGCATGAAACCGGTTTGCCAGAGTTCGCGCATGCCGGCGTCGACGATCGGATAGCCCGTGCGACCTGTGGTCCAAGCCCTGAGAGCGTTGGCGTCCGTCTGCCAGTGGAAGGACTCGAAACCGGATTGGAAGTTTCGGATTGCGAGGTCGGGGAAGCCAGCCAGCAGGTGCCAGGCGAATTCTCGCCAGCCGATTTCGGCAAGGAACTTCTCGGCTGAGTCGGTTGGAATCGAGCCGGTAACCTCCGCCTTCATCACCTCGTGGACAACGCGCGCCACGGCGATCTCGCCGAACCGCAGATGCGGCGACAGGCAAGACGAGGCGCCGGCCGAGGGGTAGTCCCGCTCCAAGGCGTAGCGGGAGAGCCCCTTATCGAGGAAGGTCAGAAGCCGTTCTTTGGCACCGGCTTCGCCCGGCGTCCAGTTTGCCGCGAGTCCGCCGGACCAATCGGGCTGTGTGGGATGCAGGCCAAAGGAGGAAAGTGGCTCGGAGGCAATATCGCCCAAGAAGAAGGAGATCGACTCGGGTCGGCGAGACAGCGCGGCGCGGGGCGCAAGATGTGGCCGATGCGCTTTCCAAAATGGTGTGAAGACGCGAAAAGCACTGCCGGTCTTCGTTCGGATCGTGCCCGGTTCGTACAGCAGCCATGCCGAGTAGCTCGACACGGTGACACCTAGCTGCCGCAGCTCCTTCGTGACGCCCTCATCGACCTCGTTTCCTTCGCGATCGTAGCGACGGTTGAAGTGCAGCGCTGAGGCCCCGGCGCTTGCGGCAATCTCCGACAAGATGGGGCGCGGATCGCCGCGCCGCAGTATCAGACGCCCGCCGAGCTTGCGAAGGTCATTGTCGAGAGCGGCAAGGCTCTTGTCGAGCCACCAGCGGCTGGCCGCGCCGAGCGGCCTTCGTTCGGTGCCTTCCTCGAGCACGAACAGGCAGAGCACCGGCCGGCCGGAGGCATTTGCAACCGTGAGCGCCGGATGATCGGCGAGCCGCAGATCCTCGCGGAACCAGACGATCACCGGCGCCTTGGCGCTTTCATCTTCCCTCATATGGCCTGCTCCGATCGCTCTTGCCAGCCGACTGCAAACCAAGCCATATGGCTTGGAATTTTCGGGCGCCACAAGGCGCCTAACGGAGGAGATCGCCGGCCTTGATTTCGCCATCCGATATTCTGCCGGCTGTCGCTGATGACCGCCAGCCGGCCGCTTTTGGCGAGCTGTTCAAGATTGGCATCGGGCCGTCGTCGTCGCACACCGTCGGACCGATGCGCGCCGCCTTCGTCTTCATGCAGCATTTGGAAGCGAGGCTGTCGGAAGTCGCTCGCGTCACGGCGACGACCTTCGGTTCGCTCGCCTGGACCGGCAAGGGCCATGCCACCGACAAGGCGCTGATTCTTGGGCTTGCCGGGTTCCGCCCGGATGATATCGACCCCGATCTCGCCGACGACAGGTTGGCTGACATCGTCGCGGCGCGGCGTCTGGTTCTTCCGGACGGCCGGGCGATCACCTTCGATCCAGATCGCGACGTGATTTTCGACTGCGTCGCCACTTTCGAACGTCACCCCAACGCCATGCGCTTTGCCGCTCTGGATGTGACCGGCGCCGAGCTTCTATCCGAGGTTTGGTATTCGATCGGCGGCGGTTTCGTTGTTTGCGAGGGGGAGCCCGAAGAGCATGCCGGCGGAACGCCACTACCCTGGCGCTACGGCACGGCTGCCGAATTGCTCGCTTTGTCGGCCGCAACGGGCCGTTCGTTCGCCGACATAGCCCTCGACAACGAGCGCGCCCGCAAGGCGGACAAGGACTGTCTAGCTGTCGTCGACCACATCGCCGAGGCCATGTTCGCCTGCATCGAACGCGGTATCGAGCGCGATGGCGAGCTGGCTGGCGGTCTCGGTGTACGCCGACGGGCGCGTCAGCTCTATGAGCGGATTCAGGCGCGCGAGGCCGGCAACGATCGCTCGCCGATGGTGGTGATGGATTACGTTTCCTGCTTTGCCATTGCCGTCAACGAGGAGAACGCCGCCGGTGGCCGTGTCGTCACCGCGCCGACCAACGGTGCCGCCGGTGTGGTGCCGGCCGTGCTGCGCTATTATCGCGACTTCTGCGGTGGTGAGCGCGATGGGTTTCGTGGCTTCCTGCTGACGGCGGCGGCGATCGGTGGCCTCATCAAGCGTAACGCGTCGATCTCCGGTGCGGAGGTTGGCTGCCAGGGTGAGGTGGGCTCGGCGGCTGCCATGGCGGCTGCCGGCCTCTGCGCGGCCCTCGGCGGTAGCCCCGCCCAAGTGGAAAACGCCGCCGAGATCGCCATCGAGCATCACCTCGGCATGACCTGCGATCCGGTCGGCGGTCTGGTCCAAATCCCTTGCATCGAGCGCAACGCCTTTGGCGCCATCAAGGCGATCAATGCCGCCTCGCTGGCGCTTGCCGGTGATGGTCGCCACGTTGTCAGCCTCGACGCGGCGGTTGAAACCATGCGCCAGACCGGCCTCGACATGCAGACGAAATACAAAGAGACCTCGCTTGGCGGTCTTGCCGTCAACGTCACGGCTTGCTGACCCTGTCGGGGTACCGTTCAGAAACTGAGGGCTCGTCAGCGCGGACATCTCGTTGGAGATGGGCGCTTAAGGTTGCGATATCGGCTCGTTTTTGACGCCGACGGGGGCAACGGGCCCAAAGCCAGCGAATGGCATGAAAGATCATGATGGTGCTCCCGGTCGGTCTCGCTTCTGACCGGAAATTTCCCATGCTATGAAAGGGGGATAAAATGAAACGTCTCCAGCCGTAGCATGAAGAAATTTCATGAATAACCGCCCGCTGCCCTCGATTGCCGGATTGAAAGCCTTCTGCGCGATCGCCGAGACGGGAGGCTTCGGCCGGGCGGCCGAGCGATTGGGGTCGACGCAGACGGCCGTAAGTCACCAGATCGCCCAATTGGAAAGCTGGGTTGGTGGTGCACTCCTCGAACGCGGTCGCACCGGTGCTCGTCTGACTCCCAAAGGCGCGCGACTCTATCCATCGGTGGCAGAGGCGCTACGCAGCCTCGAAGAGGCCTTGCGAACCGCCCGTGCCGATGCCGGCCGTGACAGAATAGAACTGTCAGTGACACCGGAGTTCTCGAGCCAGTGGCTGGCGCCGCGACTGGCCGGCTTCGTCCAGCGCTTTCCGGATATCGAGTTGGCGCTGTCGATCGGGTATCAGACACCGGATTTCTCGACGGGGCGCGCCGATCTAGCGATTCGGCTAGGAGGAGGAGGGAGCAGTCTCGTAGCCGAGCCTCTGACAACGGATGATGAGTTTGCGGTTTGCGCGCCATCGCAGGTCGAGCGGCTGCCGCAACGACAGGCCTTTCTTGCCGCTCCCTGCCTGACCTATGACGGCGTACGGCACACGGCGCTCGACTGGCAGCGCTGGTTTGAGCAGATCGATGCAGAAAGCGTCGCCCCCGGCTTTGCCGATCGAATGGCGGCAGCCGTGTCCTTTCCGACGTTTGCCGACATGCTCGCCGCTTGCCGGCGTGGCGAGGGCTTCGCATTGGTGCGCACTTCGCTGGTCGAGGCAGACCTGCGCAACGGCAGTCTGGTCCGCGCCTTTGTCGAAAGCCAGCCGTCGCCGTTCAACTACAGCCTGATCTATCCGCGCGCTGCGCTTGTCAATCCGAGCGTAGCAGCCTTCCGGGAATGGATCTTGGTCGAAGCTACCCCTTAGAAGCGGCGGGCATTCAGCCGTCCGCCTGAGGCAGTCCATCGGCGATGGCATCGGCGAACTTGCGCATCAAGCGAACTAGATCGTCGAACTCCTGGGGATCCCAGTTTTCAAACACCTTACGGCCGATGCGTTCGCGCGCCGCATCGACGAGATCGGTGGTCGCCTTGCCTTTTTCCGTCACCACCGCTTCGCGAACACGCCGATCGGCCAAGCTGGCGCGCCGCGTCACCAAACCGAGACTCTCCAGTTTGGCCACCTGTCGGCTGACTGTGGTGTAGTCGCGTCCGGCTCGATCGGCGAGCTCGACGACCCCGATCGGTCCGAAGCGCTCAATGCCGACCAAGAGCGGAAATAGCGCCCGGTCGAGCGGGATGCCGGCCTCGCGGATCAGCACTTCATCGCGCTGCGGCCGGTTCATAGTGCCGACAATGTCGAGGAGGGCGCTATGCAACTGGCGCATCTGGTCAGAGTTAAGTGTATTTTGCACGCTTTTCCTTGACTCCGTTCGTGGGGTCAAATATATGCTCATTATACACATAAATGACGCCGGAAGGAATGCCCATGCAAGCCATCAGGGTCTCATTGCGCCGTTGGGCGACGCCTCTCGTTATCGGTGCTTTCCTGCTGATGTCGATCACTGGCGTGCTGATGTTTTTCGAACTGGACGTCGGCCTTGTTGCCGTGGTCCATCAATGGTTCTCCTGGATCTTCCTCATCGGCGCCGGCGCTCATCTCGCCCTGAACTGGCGCCCCTTCCGTAACCACCTGAGCTCTGGCTGGGGCAGGGTAAGCATCGCAATCTTTGCGGCGCTGACGGTCGCTGCGTTGTTTTCCTGGGGGTTGATCACCGGCCCGCAGATCGCACGGCCGATTGAGGAAGCGCTCATGGACGCGCCCATCGCCGCGCTGGCAGCGATGACGCGCAACGCTCCGGAGACGGTGATAGGGCGCCTCGCCGCCGATGGCATCGTTGCCGATAGCGACGACAGTCTCCGCGACGTCGCGCTGAGGAGCGGCAGCGATGAGAACCGACTGCTCGCCATCGTCTTCTTTCTCAACTGAATTCCACACCTGAAGGAGAAACAGCCATGAAGGCTGCCATTGTCCGCTCCGCTGGAGCCACCCCTGCCTATGGCGATTTCACGGAGCCGCAACCGACCGGTTCGCTCGCCCGCGTCACGGTTACCGCCGCCGCGCTGAGCCAGGTCACCCGCGCCCGCGCATCCGGCCGCCACTATAGCTCGTCAAACGCCTTTCCCTTCGTGCCCGGTGTCGACGGTGTCGGCCTCACCGACGATGGTCGGCGCGTTTACTTCGTCTTGCCCGAGGCGCCTCATGGCGCGCTGGCCGAGCAGACACTGGTGCGGGCCGAACATTGCATCGACTTGCCGGTTGGCCTTGATGACATAACGGCAGCTGCCATCGCCAATCCCGGCATGTCCTCCTGGGTTGCGCTAACCGAGCGAGCCAAGCTCAAGCCTGGCGAAACGGTGCTGGTCAATGGCGCCACAGGTGCTTCCGGCCGTCTGGCTGTAAAGATCGCAAGACATCTCGGCGCAGCGAGGGTAATCGCCACCGGTCGAAACGCCAATGCCCTCGCCGAAATTGGCGCCGACGCGACGATCGCGCTCGACGACGATGCCGACATATTGGAACGGCGGTTCAGCGAAGCATGCGCCGAGGGCATCGACGTGGTGATCGACTATCTCTGGGGCATGAGTGCCGAGCGGCTGCTGATCGCCGCCGCCAAGTCCGGTCGCGATGCAATGCCGCTTCGTTTTGTCGAGGTTGGCTCGGTAAGCGGCGAAACGATCACCCTACCGAGTGCCGTGCTGCGTGCTTCGGCGATCGAGCTGATGGGCAGCGGCGTCGGCTCGGTACCCTTTGAGCGACTGGTAATGGCTGCCGGCGCCGTGCTGGGGGCAGCGGTGCCGGCTGGACTGACCATCGCTGCCCGGCCCGTGTCGCTCACTGACATCGAGCGCGTCTGGGGCGAACCCGACGACGGTCACCGCATCGTCTTTACCCCCTGAGCCGTCGATAGAGTGTCATTGGCGCCTGCTAGCCTCACGGCAGGCGGCAATCTCGCCGCCAATTGTCTACCGCCCGGAGATTTTCATGCCAACGTGCTTTCGCGCGACGCTGCTGGCCTGCACTGTCGTCGCCGTGGTGCCGTCGATCGCAGCAGCCACAGAACTTACTGTGATGACTTTCAATATTTGGGGTGGCGGGCAGAACGCAGGCAAGTCCGTCGATGAAACCGCCGCCGCCATCCGTGCAGTCTCCCCCGACATCGTCGGCGTACAAGAGGTCAAGCCCGAGCCCGATCCCTGCACGGCCGAATCCTGTGTGCCGACCGGGCCAAGTATCGCTAAGGCGCTGGCCGAAAAGCTCGGCTACCACTATGTCGAGCAAGATGCCGGAAACCCGGCGCTGTGGGCAAACGCCATCCTGAGCCGTTATCCAATCGGCCCGCTGACGCCGAACAAACTTGGTGCTCCGATCGATGTGGATGGTCGCAAGGTCTGGGCCTTCAATATCCACCCGACCGACTATCCGTACCAACCTTATCAGTTGCTCAACATCAAATATGGCGCGGAGCCCAATCTGAAGACGGCTGATGAGGCGATTGCCGCTGCCAAGGCGGCGCGTGGTCCGGCGCTTGATTTGCTGGAAGCCGACCTCAAAGCCGCCGACGGTGCCGATGCGGTATTCCTGTTCGGTGACTTCAACGAACCCTCGTTCCACGACTGGACCAAAGCGGCGGTCAAGGCCGGTCATCAGCCGCTTGCCGTTGCGTTTCCCACTACTGCGCGGGTCGAGGCCGACGGTTTCGTCGATCTTTTCCGCAAGGTTTTCCCCGATGAGGTGGCCAAGCCAGCGTTCACGTGGACGCCGACCAGCGAGCCGAACGATCCTTCAGACCATCACGACCGTATCGATTTCACCTTCGGCAGGGCGAAGTCGCTGGAAGTGCTAAAGGCAGGAATTGTTGGTGAAAAAGCGCCGCAGGCCGACGTCGTCGTAACACCGTGGCCGTCCGATCATCGCTCGAGTTTCGCACGCGTCAAGTTCTGACCAGGCAACGGTCCGCTCCGCTTGATCGGAGCGGGCCGCGCGTTCAGCTCCTCAGCGCTTCCACGGGAGATTGGCGATAGGCGAGCAGCGCCGGAAGCGCCGCCATGAGCGCTGCGAAGGCGATCAAGGTCGCGGCCAGCAGGCCATCGGCGCCGGTGAATTCCACCGGCATGCGAACACCGCTTTGCGCGGTGAACAGGCCGGCCAGGAATTCGGCTGCGGCATACCCCATCCCGAAACCCGCGCCGACGCCGAGGACGACAAGCAATAGCAACTCCAGCCAGACGATTCCGAATACTGCAAAGCGAGGCGCGCCAAAGGCTCGGAGTGCGCCGATCTGCTTGCGCCGTTGGGCGACGTGGATCACGGCGATCAGCATCAGCGCCGCGGCGATCAGCGCCTGCGCGCCATAGGCGACATACATCAGTACGGTTCGGGCATCGCCGAGCGTGGCGTAAAGTGAGGTCAGAACCTCTGCCGGGAAGACGGCGCGCGTCGTGCTGTCGGTGCGGTATTCTTGTCTGAGTTTATAGGCGTCGGCGATCGTTTTCGGTTTGACAAGCACCGCCGGCAGGCCGGGCAGTTGGCGGCTGAAGTCTTCGTTGAGCGGTGCGTCCGCGTCGATGTGTCCGTGGTGGTGCTCCTCACCTCCCGCGGCCGCTGTCTGGCTGGTCTGTGCCTCGGCGGGGGATGCGCCGTTTGCGACAGCCTCGCCCCCGTGCTCATGCTCCTCGCCGAGGCCATGGATGTGCCAGACCGCCTGAATGGGAACGAGAACAGCCCGATCCCAGGCTGTTCCGGTCGGCTGAAGCTTGCCGACCACGTGATAGGTGCTGTCCGCGTGCGTTTCACCGCCTTCATCGGCCGCGCCGTGCATTGGCTTTACTTCGGCGCCGATCGGCAGCTCGACACCCGAGCCCACCACCGCCTCACCCTCGCGTGCAAACATGTGTCCTTCGATGAAACCAGTCGTCGTGCCGGAGATCAGCGCCGTGGTGGTGCCAACGATAGGGTAGCCTTTGAAATTGTCGCCGAAGCCGATCGGAGCCGCCCAGGCGACGCGGGGATCGGCGGCAAGCTTGGTCAACACCTCGCCCGGCATCAGTGGCAGCGCCGCGGGCTGCAGGAATACCGATGAGAGCACGAGCTGCGTTTCCGAACCGGGGGCGCCGACGATCAGGTCGAACTTGTCGGCTGCGCGTGCCGAGCCAAGGCGTAGCGCGCGCTCCTGCAGCGTCACCGCGACACCTAGGGCGGTGGCGAGCGCCACCAGCAGTACGATGACCAGCGAGGCGGCCCAGAGGCGACGGAGATCGGCAAGGATGAAGCGGATCATGATGACGTCTCCGTGGCAGTGTCGGCGACGATGCGGCCAGAAACGAGGCGGATGCGGCGATCGAGGCGCCCGGTCAACCGCTCGTCGTGGCTGACGACGAGCAGCGTGGCACCCTCCTGGTCAGCAAGCTCCAGGAGGAGCCGGCCGACCTCGGCGCCTGCTTCGGCGTCAAGGCTGGCGGTTGGCTCGTCGGCAATGATGACGCCGGGCCGGCGAAGCAGGGCGCGCGCCACGGCGACGCGCTGCATCTCGCCGCGCGACATGGTCTCGACCGACTGGTTCGGCCGCGTGAGGCCAACACGGGCGAGAAGCTCGTGGGCTCGCGCTTTCACCTCGGCCGTGGCGGCATGGGCAAGACGGGCCGGCAGCAGCACGTTGTCGATGGCGGCAAGGCCGGGGAACAGATGGAAATCCTGCATGACAAGACCGACGTTTGTTGCTCGCCAGCGGTCGCGGCGGCTTTCCGACAGTGTCGCGATGTCGATGTCTTGCCAACGGATAGTGCCATTGTCGGGCCGTTCGAGGCCAGAAACCAGGTTGACGAAGGTGCTCTTGCCGGAACCGGACGCACCTGTGACGGCGAGCCGCCCACCGGCTGGAATCGTCAGGGCATCAATGGCGAGGACTGGCTGTGAGAGACCCGGAAAGGATATGGCAACGTTGGAAAGGACAAGCGGCAGCATGGCTCACACCGTCTCGAAGGAGGAGTGGACGAGGCGCAGCAGGCTGACGAAACCCGTCTCGGGATCGGTCCAGGAGCCTACCTCAAGCGTACCTGTCACCTCGATCAGCCGCGACGGTGGCACGAAGGTGGTCTTCTCGTCGATGTAGACGACGACGATGTTGCTGGGCCAGTCGGCGTCCGACGAGCAGAAGGGGCAGAGCGCCATGGGAATTTCGGTGAGCACGAAGAACTTGGCTTCGGCCTTGAGTGGTGGTGCCATGAAGCCGCTCATTGATGCGGTCTTGCCGTTCAGCGCTTTCACCTTGTCCGAAAAGGCAAGGCCGAGAACCGACACCTTGCCGTAGAGCTCGTCGAAAGTCAGCGTGTCGCCGGCCTTGGCGATACCTGAGCAAGAGAGGGCGGCTAGGCCGGTGAGAAATGTCCGGCGGCTAACCGCAGGGACTGCCATAGGGGGCATGGAAGTCTCCATTTGCGAGAAAAAGCTACGGGCCGGACGGCCGTCGACCGTCCGGCCCGCGATGGTTTGCGTGGAGATTACTGCTTCACGCCGAGGGCGAAGGTGTCAGCGAGCACCTTGTAGACGTCGCTTTCTTCCATGTAGCCCTTGAACTCTTCGGCACCGGGGCCGGCGGCCTGCAGCACGACGTCGTCAACCGTGTGCGTGCCGGTCGACTCGTCCTTCGGCAGGTTGCCTTCGACGAAGATGGCGCCCGGCACGTCCTTGTACTTCTCGTTGGCGACATACTCGCCCTTTTCGTTCTTCACCGCCGGCTCGAACGGCCCGTCGAGCTTCGGATTGAAGGTCTCGTAGTGGTCCGGGTAGTTCGACACGAACATGGCGAGGCGGCGGCTCGGGTCGATCTTGTCGGGGTAGCCGTCCTTGTCCTCGTCGGTGTAGGTCGGGAAGCCGGCGTTGGCGCCGACCAGGAACTTCTCACGACCTTCCTTGCCGATGGTGTCGTCGATGGTGCCGACGATCGAAACGCCATGGGTGTGATCGCCGGTCACGACGATCAGCGTGTCGGGGTTCTTCGCCTGGAATTCGCGAGCCGCGGCGATCGCCTGGTCGAACTCGATGGTCTCGAACGCGGCGCGTTCCATATCGAGCGGATGGCTGGCCTTGTCGATGCAGGACCCTTCGACCATCAGGAAGAAGCCTTCTGGATTCTTCGACAGATTGTCGAGGGCAACCTTGGTCATCTCGACGAGGCCCGGCTGGTTCGGGAACTTGTCGACGGTGCCCTTCTTGAGCTGCATGCGGTCGAGGGCATAGTCCATGTTGCCGGGGTGGAACAGACCGAGGATCTTGTCCGAACCGGCGGCCTTCTCAAGCTCGGTCTTGTCGGTGGCGAGCTTGTAGCCGGCGTCCTGGAACAGCTTGATGAAGTCCTTGTCGTCCTTGCGCTTGGAGCCAGGCACGTCCTTTGACAGGAAGTAGGCCGAGCCGCCGCCCAGCACCACTTCCGGCTTAACGTTATAGAGCATGCCGACGATGTCGGCCTTGTCGTCGCGCTTGCGGGTATGGGCGACGACGGCGGCCGGCGTGGCGTCCTCGATCTCGGAGGTGACGACGACGCCGATCGACTTCTTGGTGGTGCGGCGCAGCGCCTCGGCGATGTTCTCCACCTTCGGGTCGTCGAGCGACGGCGGCGTGCGGTCGGCGTAGACGCCGAGGGCGTTGATCGCCGTCTTGTGGCCGGTCATGTAGGCCGACATGGTGTTGGCCGAGTCGGTGTTGATCGCGTTGGTCGAAGACGTGCCGATGAAGGCCATATGATCGAGGTCGTCCATGGCGAGACGGCCATTGGCCTTGCCTTCGGTCATGCCCTTCGACATCAGGCGGGCGGCAGTGCGGTGGGCGACAGAGAGACCATCGCCAAGCAGGAAGATGATGTTCTTGGCCTTGGGCGTCTCAGGCGTTGCGTAGACGTTCCAGGTGACGGACTTCGTCTCATCGCCAGCCGTAACATCGACCGTATAGGCGCCAGCCTTGTTGATCTTCACGCCGCGCAGCAACACGGCTGAGCCGAGCGTCGCGTCGTCCTTGCCCTTTTCGGAGGCGACGAATTCGACTTCGCCACCGAGCGCGGCCTTGTAGTCAGCGCCGTTGACGGCAATCTTGACGTCCTCGGCCTTTACCGTGCCCTTGAACTCCACCTTGAAGTCGAAGGGAGAGCCGGCGAGGATGGTCGCCCGGTCGAGCGGATAAACAGTGGCAGCGCCGGCCGTGCCGATCAAAGCCGTGCTGGCGGCAAGCGCCAGAAGAAGAGTCCGCATAATGTGCCCCCGTAAAATTGGATCGCGTCGAAAAGCGCGCGCGTTCCTTGGTAGGCAGGGGCCATGACGCTGGCGTGACGGACTCATGAAGCCCCTGTGACATGTAAGGGACTGAAAAATATTTGTAATTTATCTAAAGGGTTAGCCGGCAGTCGATAACTTATCCGACTGCCGGCCGGTGTTGAGAGGTCGGCGCTAGAAGCGTTCACCGACAAATTCTTCGCTTTTGGCCCACAGCGCCTTGGCGCGATCGGGATCGAGCGCGTAGGAGCGGACGCCTTCCGAGATGGGATCAGTCGGGCTTTGGGTGACCGGCGCAACATGACAGTTCTCGCAGTAGCGACCGCCCACCTCGTCAGCATCAGCGACAACGCCGGCCCAGACGGAGGTGGCGGCCCCCTGCGGAATGGTTTTCAACCGGAAGGGCGGCTTGCCGGCTGCGGTGAGGTCAGCATTGATGCGTTCAACCATGGTTTTGAGCCTGTCGACGCCAACGTGTCGGGTCAGTTCGGTGTTGATGCCACCCGGATGCACCGCCGCCGCGCGGACGCCGCGCGCTTGGTGCCGACGGTCGAACTCCACGGCGAACAGAATATTGGAAGTTTTCGAACGGCCATAGGCAATCCAAGGGTCGTAGGGCGTGCGCTCGAAGTTCGGGTCGTCGAGGTCTACGTCGGCGTAGCGGTGACCGGCGGAGGAGAGGTTGACGAGGCGTCCACCCGGCGCGATCAGTCCGGCGATCCGGTTGACGAACAGGAAGTGGCCGAGGTGGTTGGTGCCGAACTGCGTCTCGAAGCCATCGGCTGTATGGCCGAAGGGAGCCGCCATGACACCGGCGTTGGCGATGACGACGTCAAACGCCCGGCCATCGGCGACAAGCCTGTCGGAGGCGGCGCGGATGCTGGCGAACGAGGCGAGGTCGAGTTCGGTAAGCTCGAAAGCGCCATGGCCTTCGGCCGCTGCCTCGCGCACCGGTGCCGTTGCAGTTTCTGCTTTTTTGAGGTCGCGCGCCGCGCCGACAACCGAGGCGCTGTGGGCGACAAGCGCTCGGGCCGTTTCGACGCCAAGGCCGGCCGAAACGCCGGTGACGAGAATACGCTTGCCGGAAAGATCGATACCGGCGAGCACGTCGTCGGTGGTGGAGGTTGCACCGAAAGCTGAAGTCATGTCTGTCTCCATATGCCGAGATCGCCCCTCTTGGCTGGCGAGCCGTTGCCTGGCGCCTGGCTTTAAGCTAAAAAGGAGGGTATCTCCGTTTTTAAATACGGAGGATACCTCCGTTTATCAAGAGGCTCACGCGGACGTGATTGAGAATGCTGAAAAGCCGCCCCGAAAGCCCCGCGCCGATGCCGCCCGCAATCGCGCCCGACTGATCGATGCCGCCAAGTCGGTGTTCGCGGAGAGGGGAGGGGCTGCCAGCCTCGAGGAGGTGGCCCGTGCGGCGGCGGTCGGCATCGGCACCCTCTATCGCCATTTCCCGACACGTGACGCGCTGATCGAGGCGGTCTATCGCAACGAGAGCGACCAGTTGGTGCGGGCAGCCTCCGAGCTTGCCGCAACACGACCGCCGGTCGATGCGCTCAGGGAGTGGATGCGCCTCTTCTTCACCTACATGTCCGTCAAGCACGGCATGATGGAGCTCTTGGACTCGCTTGCCGACGGCAAGTCGTCACTTACCGCCGCTTCCGGCGCAGCGACCAAGCAGACGATCGACCTCCTGGTAGGCAATGCCATTGCAGCCGGCGAAATCGGCAACGTCGCCGAACCTCTCGATTTGCTTCGGGCGCTCGCCGGCATGGTTCATTTCAGTGGTGGTCGCGTGAACGAGGAAGCTGCGGCCCATGCCATCATCGACATCATGATATCGGGCCTGCAGGCAAACCGGCCGCGCTGATCGGCTTTAGACACGCCGCTCGCTTTCGGCATCGAATACTGACAAGCGGCTAAGATCAAAGCCGACGGTAACTGGCTCCCCGAGGTTCGGCAGCATGTCGGAGGGGAACTTGGCGACGATCTCCTGTTCCCCCATCACCAGCACGACGAGGTTGTCCGAGCCGGTGTGCTCGGTCAAAATTGGCTTCAACGTTATGGGAAAGGGCGCTCTGCCACCCGAGGCCTGAACGGACACCGGCTGGATGGATTCGGGGCGGAGGCCGATGACCACCGCTTGCCCCTCGGTCGGAGCCGCCTCGAAGGCGTAGCCGTCGAGCGGCAGCGTAATAGCGCCGATATCGGCCAAGACGCGGCCACCATCGAGCCGAAGGTTTCCCTTCATGAAGTTCATGCCGGGATTGCCGAGGAAGTCGGCGACGAACAGGTTGACTGGCCGGTGGTAGACCTCTTCCGGCTTGCCGACCTGCTGGATCTCGCCGGCCTTCATCACCACCATGCGGGTGGCCAGCGTCATCGCCTCCAACTGGTCGTGGGTGACGTAGATCGCTGTTGTCCCCAGCGTCAGATGCAGCTTCTTGATCTCGGTGCGCATGCTGGCGCGCAGCTTGGCGTCGAGGTTGCTGAGCGGCTCGTCGAACAGGAAGACCTTGGGATCGCGCACCAGCGCCCGGCCAATGGCGACGCGTTGCCGCTGACCGCCCGACAACTGGCTCGGTCGCCTGTCGAGCAGGTGATCGATATGCAGCATGCGCGCCTTTTCCTCGACCAGCGGTCGGATCTCGGACATCGGCTTGCCGCGCATCCTGAGACCGAACTCCATGTTGCTGCGCACGCTCATGGTCGGATAGAGGGCGTAGGACTGGAACACCATGGCGATGTCGCGATCCTTGGGCTCGACGTCGGTAACGTCGCGGCCGCCGATTTCAATCTCCCCCGAGCTCAGCCGGTCGAGGCCGGCGACTATGTGCAACAGCGTCGATTTGCCGCAACCCGATGGTCCCAGCAGCACGATGAACTCGCCGCGTTCGATCTCGAGATTGATATCCTTCAGCACCCTCAGCGAGCCGTAGCTTTTGTTGCAGTTGGAAATGCGGATGTCGATCATGACGGTCAACCCTTGACGGCCCCGGCGGTCATGCCGCGCAGGAAGTAGCGGCCCAGCAGGATGTAGAGGATGAGGGTGGGGGCGGCGGCGATCACCGTCGCTGCCATGTGGACGTTGTATTCCTTCACCCCGAAATTGGAGTTGACCAGGTTGTTGAGGGCGACCGTCATCGGCGCGCTCGACGGGTTGGAGAAGGAGACGGCGAACAGGAAGTCGTTCCAGATGCCGGTGAACTGCAGGATCAGCGCCACGACGATCACCGATGGCGACAACGGCAGCACGATGCGGAAGAAGATCCAGAAGAAGCCGGCACCATCGATACGCGCCGCCTTGATCAGGTCGTTGGGTACCGACAGGAAAAAGTTGCGGAACAGCATGGTGGTGATGGGTATGCCGTAGATCACGTGGATCAGGATCAGCCCCTCCACCGAGCCGAACAGGCCAAGCGTGCGGAGCGTCACCGCCACCGGCGCCAGCACCACCTGGAAGGGCACGAAGTTGCCGGCGACCAGCGCGGCGAATACGAAGCGAGCGCCAGGAAACGGCCACTTGGCGAGCGCATAGCCGTTGATGGCGCCGATCATCACCGAGATCAGCACGGCGGGGATGGTCATTACCATCGAGTTGCCGAAATAGCCCTTGAGGCCACCGCAGGTGATGCCGATACAGGCCTCGCCCCAGGCGGTGACCCAGGGTTGGACCGTTGGTTCGTGCGGCAGAGCCATCAATCCGCCCGACTGTATCTCCGGCATCGTCTTGAACGACGTGCTGAGCAGAATGTAGAGCGGGCCGGCGAAAAAGAGGGCGATAATAGCCAGCAGCAGGTAGAGCACTCCCCGGCTCAGGATGGCCTTGCGCCGCCGGGGCGTCAGCCAGCCGGACCGCGCGGCCCGGGGCATTGTTTCAGTCGAGGCTGGCATCAGCCGCGCTCCCTCGTTTCGACGTAGAGATAGGGGATCAGGATCGCCAGCACGGTGCCGAGCATCACCACCGCCGAGGCGGCCGACAGGCCGAGATTGGTGCGGCGGAAGGCCATGTCGAACATGAACACCGACGGCAGGTCGGACGACACGCCTGGGCCGCCATTGGTCAGCGCCACCACCAAGTCGAACGAGCGGACGATCGACAGAGCCAAAAGCACGACGACGGTGAGGAACACCGGCGCCAGCATCGGGATGACGATGTAAACGTAGACCCGCCAGGCGGGAATCCCGTCGACCGCCGCTGCCTTCCATATGTCCTCGTCGATGCCACGCAGGCCGGCGAGAAACAGCGCCATGACGAGGCCACAGCCTTGCCAGAAGGCGGCCACCACCAGAGCCCAGATGACGGTGTCGGGATTGGTCAGCCAGTCGAGGCGAAAGCTGGTGAAGCCCAGTTGGTGCACCATCACCTCGATACCGAGGGTGGGGTTGAGCAGCCATTGCCAGATGATGCCGGTCACCACGAAGGACATGGCCATCGGATACATGACGATCGAGCGGAAGAAGCTTTCCGCGCGGATGCGCTGGTCGATCAGGATGGCAATGACGAGCCCGAGCGAAATGGTGACGAGCAGGAACAGCCCACCGAACAGGAACATGTTGGTGAAGGCGACGTGCCAGCGCGGCGTGTGAAACAGCCGCCAGTATTGCTCCAGTCCGACGAAGCTGTCGAAGCGCGGGAAGGCCTTGCTATTGGTCGTGGAAACGGCCGCCGTATAGGCGATGAAGCCGTAGAGAAAGATCGCGATCAGCGCCAGCGAGGGCGACAGGGCGACTTGCGACACGTGCCGCTGGAGAAATCTGCGCATGATCGGAGCCCTCGCTTGGCGTATTGGAGATGGACCGGCGGTTTCCCGCCGCCGGCCCAACTTGTCAAAACCCCAATCAGCGGGTCGCTGCCACGGCGTCGGCCATGGCGGTCATGCCTTCCTGCGGTGTCATCTTGCTGTGCAGGAAGGTAGTCATCTGGTCGACCAGCGCGCCGATGCTTGTGGCGTCTGCGACGTTATCGGGCACAAGGAACAGGTGACCCTCGGCCGCTTCCCCCATGGCGATCTGGGCGCAGGGGTCGAAACCGGTCTTGTCTATGTCGAGGCGTGGCGGGATCGAGCCCTTGCGCAGGCTGAATTCCTTCTGCACCACCGGGTCCATGATCGTCTTGGCGAGCGCGAGTTGGGCTTCGCGGGTCGCCGGGTCCTTGACGGCGGTCATGGCGAAGGCGTCGGTGCCGAAGACCAGTGTCTTGCCGCCAGCCGGGAACACTTCGCAGGCGATGTCTTTGCCGGGGGCTTTGTTCGCCGCCACGAACTCGCCCTTCAGCCAGTCGCCCATGATCATGTAGGCCGCTTTGCCATTGATCAGCAGGCCACCGGTGATGTTCCAGTCGCGGCTTGGACTGCCGGGGTCGACGAGATCGCGCACCTTGGCGAAGGTTTCGAAGGCCTTGAGCATTTCCGGACTGCGCAGCGCGGTGTCATCGAGGTTGTAGGTGACCTTGGTCAGGAAATCACGGCCGCCGACGTCGATCAGGATGCTCTCGAAAACGAAGATCTCCTGCCAGGACTGGCCGCCGAGCGCCAGCGGGATATAGCCCTTGGCGCGGATCTTGTCGGCCGAGGCGATCAGCTCGTCCCAGGTCTTCGGCATGGGGATGCCGACGTCGTCGAGAACGGCCTGGTTGCCCCACAGCCAGTTGTGGCCATGGATATCCATCGGCGCGCTGACGTATTTGCCTTTATACTTGGCATTGTCGGCAATCACCTTGGGTAATAGCTTGTCCCAGTCCTGTGCCACCGCGTCGATGTCGTTGAGTTGGCCTTCCTCGGCCAGCGCCATCAAAGGTGCGCCAACCTGCCACTGCATGGAGGTCGGCGGATCGCCGCCGAGGATGCGGGTGCGCGCCACCATGCGCGCCGCCTCGCCGCCGGCCACCGGGTTATCCTTCCAGGTGTTGCCCGTCTTTTCATAGGCTTCGACCAGGATCTTCAAGGCCGCTGCCTCGCCACCGCTGGTCCACCAATGAATGACCTCGGCGGTGCCGGCGAACACCGGCGTGGTTGTCGTCAGGGCAAAGGCCATGGCCGAGCCCAGCACTCCAAGTTTCGTGAACATCTCTCTCCTCCTTCGTCGTGGCCCGATACTCTCCCTTCGGGCCCCTCCAACATCCTCATCCGCTTCGGCCGCTGAGATGCGGGCCGACGGGACGGAAAACACCCTCGCTTCCGGTCCTCCGGATCACCCCTTCAGAAAGTTGGCGAGCCAGCGGCCGCTGTCTTTCATGGTCCGCTTCTGAGTCGCGAAATCGACGTGCACCAAGCCGAACCGTTTGGAATAGCCTTCCGCCCATTCGAAATTGTCGAGAAGGCTCCAGACGAAATAGCCGGTGAGGTCGACGCCGCTGTCCACCGCCGCGCGCAACGCGTCGATATGGCGATGGATGTAGACGGCACGCTTCTCGTCATGAATCTTGCCGTCCGCTCCGACCACGTCGGGATAGGTCGCGCCGTTCTCGGTGATGGCGATGGGGACTGGCTGATAGTCACGTTTGACGCGGGAAAGCAGTTCGGTCAGGCCTTCGGGATAGACCTCCCAACCAAAGCCCGTGACGTCGGTGGCCTCTGGTTCCACCACGCGCGACCGCATCGGGCCCCCCTGGGGATCGTCGGCGATGATCTCGCGGAAATAATAGTTGATACCGAGGAAATCGGTCCGCCCGGCGATGATGGCAAGGTCGCCGTCGACGATCGTCGGGGCGGCGGCGCCGAGCTCGCGCAGAACGTCCTGCGGATAGCCGCGGCCGTGCAGGGGATCGAGGAACCAACGGTTCCTGAGACCATCATGGCGGATGGCTGCCAACCGGTCCGCCTCGGAGTCGGACGCCGTGTGGATGGGGTGCAGGCTGAGCGCGATGCCGCATCGGGCGTCGGTGACGTTGGCCCTGAGCACCGGCAGCGCTAGGCCATGCGATAGCAGAACGTGGTGGGTCGCCTGCATCGCCGCCGCGAGGTCTCGCTTGCCCGGTGCGAACTCGCCCTCGTAATAGCCCTTGATGGTGCTGCACCAGGGCTCGTTGTGGGTGATCCAGCGCTTGACGCGATCGCCAAGCCGGCGGGAAACCACGTCGGCGAAATTAGCGAAGGCGAGGGCGGTGTCCCGGTGCGGCCAGCCACCGGCATCTTCGAGCGGTTGCGGCAGATCCCAATGATAAAGGGTCAACCAGGGCTCGATGCCGCGTTCGAGCAGCCCATCGACCAGACGGTCGTAGAAGGCGAGGCCCGCCTCGTTCACCGCGCCGGTTCCCGTTGGCAGGATGCGCGGCCACGACACGGAAAAGCGATAGGCGCCGACGCAGAGCGCCTTCACCAAATCGAGGTCTTCTTTCCAACGATGATAGTGATCGCAAGCCAAGGCTGGCGTATCGCCACCCCGAATGCGGCCCGGCTCGGCAGCAAACGTGTCCCAAACCGAGGGACGGCGACCGTCGGCATCCGTTCCACCCTCAATCTGCAGAGCGGAGGTGGAAACGCCCCACCGGAAATCGTCGGGAAACTGGGCGCGAGTAGAGCGAGGCATTTTGGCGACCGCTGTTGATGATCTATCTTATTTCAATTAATTAAATGAAATGTAGTACGAGTCAAGTCGCGTAATTTCGCCGCCCGAATTTATCACTTCGGCGAGGCGGGCCGGCAATCGACAGGAGCTGCAAGGCGATTTTTGCAGATTTCCGCCGGATTTTCGCTGACTGATAGGCACTTCGGAAGAGGTGCGGAGCAAACACGAAAGCGACCGCAGAGTTGAAATCGGCCCCTTTTTCATTTCTATAAGTGAAGCCAACAGGGCCTCCGGCTCCTGACCAACGAAAGCAGCCTCATGCCCTCGCTGAAGGGAAACCAGAGCACTTCGCGCACTCTCAACCGATTGCTGCTGCTCAATCATCTGCGTCGGCACGGCCCGACGGCCCGCTCGGATATCGCCGCTGCGACGGGGCTCAGCCCGGCGGCGATCTCCTACGTGTCGTCCGAGCTTTTGGAACAGCAGGTGATCACCGAGCGCGACGCTGTGGCCGATGGCGGCCGGCGCCGGATGACGCGGCTCGATCTCAACTATGCCGGCCATGTGTCGCTTGGCGTCAAGCTGATGGAATATAGCTTTCGCGCGACGCTGACCGATCTCGGCACCAACGTCATCGATACCCTTACCGCCGATGTCGATGCGCGCTCCCCGGAGGCGGTGGCAAAGGCAATTGCCGACGCGCTCGCCCATCTCCTCGAACGCTCGGGAGAGGACAAGAAGCGGCTGATTGGTATCGGCCTTGCCATGCCCGGTCAGCATGACGCCGAGCGGGGGATCTGCCTGCGTTGCGACCGGTTCGGTTGGAAGGATGTGCCGATCGCGGCGCTGATTACCGATCTGGCTGGCGCGCCTGTCTGGGTCGACAACGACGTCAACGCCTTCGCACTCGCCGAACATCTGTTCGGTGCCGGGCGAAAGGCGTCATCATTGGCTGTGTTTTCCTTCGGTCGCGGCATCGGCGCGGCAATGATCGTCGATGGCCAGCTACTGCGCGGCCGGTACGGTGGCGCCGGCGAGATCGGTCATCTCACTGTGATTGAGGGTGGCCCGCGCTGCGAATGCGGCAGGCTCGGCTGTCTCGAGGCGGTAACATCGCTGCCGGCCATCCTGAACGCTTACGGCATCGTTCGGCCATCCGATCGCACCATCGATCCGGCCGCTCTGGCGGCGCTCGCGGCGAAGGGCGACGCAGTGGCGCGGGAGATCCTCGACACCGCCGGCCGGCGGCTCGGCGCGGCGGCGGCCACCTTCGCCAGCTTGTTTGATCCGGAGACCATGGTGATCGGCGGCGAAGGCGTGCTGTTCGGCCCGGCGTTGCTCGATCCGCTGGTTGCCACGCTGAAGGAAAAGAACTTCCAGCGCGGCACCGAGGTGTTCGTCGAGTTCTGGAACGACGACGCCTGGGCACGCGGCGCGGCGGCGCTCGCCATCGACAGCTTCTTCTCAATCCCGATGTGAATGCGGCGTTACCGCAGCACAACACCGTAGACGCACATCTAAGTGCTAGACGCCTGATTTCCTTGGGAAACCGATGGCTCCGCGAGTAGGACTCGAACCTACGACCCGGTGATTAACAGTCACCTGCTCTACCAACTGAGCTATCGCGGAACAGCTTCGGTGGCGGTGCGTATAACAAAGCTGTCCCGGTTTGCAAAGCCCCCTCGGCAAGGAAAATGCGACGGCGGCGCGAAAAGGCCGGAGAAGGTGGATATCTGATTGCTAACAGTATGGGCTGGAAAGGCTTTTTCCTTCACCAGGCCAGTGTTTTTCCGCACCTCCCACCAGCGGTCTTTGAAAAGGGATCGGTGATTTCCTATTTGTCCGGGACCTGTTTTCCGCCGGAACTGCGACGGTTTTGAAAGGCGATCCATGCCGAAAATGAAGCTTTGGGGACGGACGGTGCGACTACCGAGAAGCCGGCCTCTTCGCGTCGTCATGGGGTTCGCCTTCATTGCCATGGGACTTGTCGGTTTCATGCCGGTCGTCGGCTTCTGGATGATTCCGGTCGGTCTTGCCATTCTCTCGGTGGATTCGCCTCTAGCTCGCCGGTTCAGGCGGCGTGCAGAAGTCTGGGTGCTCCGCCGCTACAATCGCTGGAGAGGGCGCGACGGCGGCTCCACTTAGACGAACGAATAAGCGTTGGCCCCCCGCGAGCGATTTGCCGGAATCCATTCACGCGAATGTGCCTGACTTTGATATTTCGTTCCTGGAGTGGGGACTCCACCTATGGCAAGTTAGATGCAGGACAAGCGCGATGCGATCGCGATGTTGACGAGATACGACACTGAGCCGAAACGGACGGCGTCATATTTCGGTCGCGGTTGATGATTATCGGTTTGCCCCAGAGAGAAGCGCTCTCTCGTAATTGGGAAAGGAGGTCAAAATGACAGACATTTCGCACACGCGGATCGCGCGAACGAATGTATGCCGTTCGACGATCCATCCCAATCATCTTGGCTCGAAACGCCAATGGCGAATGTGTCTTTGCTAAGCATCTGACACTTCACACGAAAAACGTAATCGACAGGATGATGGTCTCGCACACGGCGCAAGACCAGGAGAGCAATATTATGTCCAAGCCAAGTGTTATTGAAGTGGCCGGAAAGGCCGTCGCGGTTGCCGCTCCCGCCGGGGATCAGGTGCGTTTCGTTGCCGTCAAGTATGACGTCTGGGATCTCGACGGCGAGCTCTACAGCTCGGTTGACGAGGCCAAGCGGGCGGCGGCGCGTCACCTCGCCGGTCAGGGTGCTGTGGCACAGCGGTTCGGCCAAAATGGCTCCTCAACCAGTTTGGCGGTTGCCGTCTGAATGATGGCCGCCCCATGCAACAACTCCACACACAAAACGGCCGCTACCAGTCGAGCCGATTGGTGGCGGCTACCCGGCTGAACCACAGCCCGGAATCCTTGATGGTGCGCTTCTGGTTGCGGAAATCAGTATGGATCAGACCGTAACGCTCGGTATGGCCCTCGCCCCATTGAAAATTATCCAGCAACGTCCAGGCATGGAATGCTCTTACGTTCGCGCCGTCGGCGATCGCCCGGGCGAGCTCGGACAGAACCTGTCGATACCACTCGATCCGCCTGAAGTCGGGCACCCTGCCATTATCTTCCTCGTAGGGCGCGTCGAGATAGCTGCATCCGCTCTCTGTGATTTCGATGGGCAAGCCGTCGTATTCCCGAGAAATCTGGCTTACGAGGTCGTAGATGCCACGCGGCCATAGCTCAAGACCCGCCTCGGTGAGCGGCCCTTCCTTGGGCATTTCGGCATTGAACCGAGTGTAAGGATCGCGGCCACCCGGCCCGCCCGACTCGATTTCGGTGCCGCTGAAGCTGCCGCCCCCAAAATGCTGTTCATGGCTTGCGTCCGCGACGACGCGGCGCGTGTAGTAGTGAAAGCCGATCCAATCAAGCGGTGCCTTGAGAATGGTCTCGTCGCCCGGTCGGAAGTCCATCAGCTCCAGCGGCGCCTCGCCGACGAAAGCCTTGGGATAGTGCCCCTTCATCGCCGCTTCTAGAAAGAACACGTTGTTCATGGCGTGATAACGCGCCGCCGCGGCTCGGTCGGCTTGGCTGTCGGTCTTCGGATAGGCCGGCGCCATCTCATAAGCGCTGCCGAAGGTTGCCTTTGATGACGCCGCCTTGACGGCGCGGTGCGCCTCGCCTTGCGCTAGGCCCAGCGTATGCGCCGCTTTCAGAAAATCACTTAGGCTGGTGCGGCAGGGAGGCAGGGCGCCTGCGGCATATCCCATGTACGCGATGGCCCATGGCATGTTGAACGGCGCCCAGGTGGTAATGCGGTCGCCAAGATGCTTTGCCAGGAGGCCGGCGTAATCTGCGAAATAGCCAGCAAGATCGCGGTTCGGCCAGCCGCCGCGATCCTCAAGTCCCTGTGGCAGGTCCCAGTGATACAGCGTGCACCATGGCCGGATACCGGCGGCGAGCAGAGCGTCAACCAGCCGACTATAGTAGTCGAGCCCTTTCATATTGGGGGCGCCGGTGCCATTGGGTTGGATTCGCGGCCAGGAGATGGAGAAGCGGTAGCTCTTGAGGTTGAGTTTCCTCATCAATGCCACGTCTTCTTCGTAGCGGTGGTACTGGTCGCAGGCGATGTCACCGGTCACACCGCCGCGTATCTTGCCGGGTGTGTGGGCGAATCGGTCCCAGATCGATTCGCCTTTGCCATCCTCGTCCCAGGCGCCTTCCACTTGATAGGCGGCGGTCGCCGCACCCCATATGAAGCCGTCGGGAAAGCGCGCCTTGCGGATCTCGGCTTCCGGCACCGTACCGGGGATCTCGTCCGCCGGTGTGACAGTGGAAGGAAACGGGGAGGCGACATGGTTCATGGCCCATCCTTTCTGTCGGGTCGGATAACTAGCCTCAACAGTCAGTAAAATAGCTTATCCCTGGTTGTGGTGGATGTCACCCTGATCATGGCGGCAAAGGACTTTGACGGGATGTATTTTCGCGCCTTGCCCCTTGTCTATGCCGCCGCGCTCGCTTATGAAGCCTTCCCCATGGGGCCACGTGGCGGAGTGGTTACGCAGCGGATTGCAAATCCGTGTACGGGGGTTCGATTCCCTCCGTGGCCTCCATATTCTCCAAAAATATAGCTAGTGTCGGTCGTTCATGGACCCTAACTCGCCGTGAACGCAGTGTTTGCCGTTTGTCACGGCGGGCCTGTTTCGCCCTCTCGCCTTGATCCTTGGTCGGCCACTCCGCAAAGCTGCGTAGAAGCTCTTGTTTCGGATGAGGGGGGCGGCTATTGGAAGAGCCGGAAGAGTATTCCGGCAGGGGACTTGCGATCCATGGTCGATTTTCCGGCGTTGCGCACAAAGATGGTCGACGGCCAGGTGAGGCCGAACGACGTGACCGATCTTCGTATCATCGACGCGATGGGCGAGGTGGCGCGAGAGAACTTCGCGCCGGAGGATCAGAAATCGCTTGCCTATCTCGATCGGGACCTGCCGCTCGGCAACGGTCGTGCGGCGCGGGTGTTGATCCAGCCGATGGTGCTTGCCCGCTTGCTGCAATACGCAGGAGTCAAGTCGACCGACAAGGTGCTGGAAGTCGGTACGGGCTCCGGTTACGGCGCCGCCGTGCTGGCGCGTCTCGCCGGATCGGTGGTGGCGCTGGAGCAGGATCCGGATCTGGCAGTCATTGCTCGCCTCCGGCTCGCGGGCCTTGCCAACGTAGCTGTCGTCGAAGCGCCACTCGTCAAGGGTGCTGCGAACGCCGCGCCCTTTGATGTCATCCTCTTCAACGGTGCCGTTGCCACATTCCCGGACGTCATTGCCGGTCAACTCGCCAAGGGTGGGCGGCTTCTTCTCGTCGAAGAAGGGGAAAGCGCGCCCAGAGCCAAGCTCTACACGCGCGGCGACGCTGGTGTGTCTGGCCGCGTGTTGTTCAATGCCTCGATTCCGGTTCTTCCCGGATTCGAAGCGGTTGCGGCTTTCGCCTTCTAGTTTCGCCCTTTAACGGGGCATTTTACGTCACTATCCCCTTCCATTCGCGAGCGTAAAGCCACGCGAATGGACTGGCGTGGTGATGTGATTTCTGTGCATCGATTTGACTGAATTCGCCGCCACGCCGCCGGCCGAGCTTCCGTTCGCCCGCTCATCGGCTATAGTCCGTCGCCGTACGATTAACATTTTCTTAGGAAATGTGGCGATCTCACGGCTTTCTCGCGAAGGCGTGATAAGACGAAGCCTTGATCGTTGGCTATATCGCACGAGTGGCGATGAACATGAGGTGTGCCGTGGCGTTCCGTCCTTCCCTGTATCTGTCGGCCGCCTTCGGCCTCCTCGTTGTGATGTCAGGTGTCGCCTCGGCGGAATCATTGCAGGATGCGATGGCAGCCGCCTACGCCAACAACCCCGAACTCAACGCGCAACGAGCGGGAACGCGTGCCGCCGACGAAAACGTGCCTCTGGCGCTCGCGCAAGGCAGACCGACGATCACCGGCCAAATCTCGGCGTCGCTGAGCGCCAGCGACACCCGCTACAGGTATCGCTCCTATACGGACTGGGCGAGCGTCTATACCGATTCCGCGGCGGTAAAGAGCCAGATAACGATTATCCAGCCGCTCTACGCCGGTGGGCGCATCGAAAACGGCGTCAACCAGGCCGAGGCAGCGGTAAAGGCTTCGCGCGAGCAGCTTCGCTCCAAGGAGCAGTCGACGCTGCTGGATACGGCGTCGGCCTATATGCAGGTCATTATGTATGGTCAGGCGCTGGACTTGCGGAAGTCTAACGTCGCCTTCCTGCAGGAGCAGGTTCGCGCTGCCAACGACCGCTTTTCGGTGGGTGAGGGCACCCGTACAGACGTATCGCAGGCCGAAGCGGCAATGGCGGCGGCCACGTCGGCCGTCAGTGTGGCTCAAGCCGACTTGATCACCGCTCAGGCCAACTACGTCAAGGTGGTCGGCCATGCGCCGAAAAATCTAAAGGACCCCGGGCCTTTCACCAAGTTGCTGCCGAATAAGCTGTCGGTGGCCGTCGATGCCTCGCGAACCGAGCATCCGGCCATCCGAGCGGCGATTTATAACGCCGATACAGCCGCATTCAATGTTCAGATCGAAGAAGGCACATTGCTGCCCACCCTCTCTTTGCAGGGGGCGGTCGGTAACACGCTCGCCGCGAATACGACCACTGATACCAACACGCCTGACAAAGGGCGCACCCTTGATGCGTCGGTCGCCGCCGTCCTGTCTATTCCAATTTACCAGGGCGGCGCCGAGTACGCCTCCGTCCGTAAGGCCAAGGAAGAGCTGGGCCAAGCCAAGCTACAGGTCGATGTAGCTCGCATGTCGGTGGATGCTTCGCTCATCCAGGCCTGGAGCACGCTCGAATCGTCCAAGGCGCAGATCGTGGCGGCTCAAGCATCTGTTGATGCAAGTAATTTGGCGCTCGAAGGCGTCGTCGAGGAGCAGAAAGTCGGTCAGCGGACGACGCTCGACGTCCTCAACGCTCAGAGCACTTTGATCGATGCGCGGCTGTCACAGGTGAGTGCGCGGGCCCAACTGGTGGTGGCCAGCTACAGCGTCGCCGCGGCAATGGGGCGCCTGGATCGTGAGCGCCTGAACCTCAAAGTGGTCGCCTACCAGCCCGAGCACCACTACGAGCAGGTTCGCGACAAGTGGATTGGGTTGCGCACGCCGGACGGCCGCTGATCTTCTTTGGCAGGGGCGCCGGGGATAACCGCCGGATTCCCGCCGCAAACCGTTTTCTGCAGCGTTAACTAATCTATACTTCGGATGTCGAATCAGGCTTGTCGATGCGTCCGGCCTGCCGATCGCCACGGTTATCGGCGTTCCGGCCCGCCGCCGACGGACTGGTTGGGAGTCGATTCGCCTCCGGGTGTTTGTGCGGAAGCAGGGCCGCGATCGATAGTGTAGAATGTAGTGGGGTGACCCACTCGGAGTAGAGACCAATGGCCAAGGCAGCTGCGTCCGCCGAACCTTCAATGGAAGAGATCCTGGCTTCCATCCGGCGGATCATTGCCGACGAACCCGAAGGCAAGGAGGCGGCGCCGGCGGCGCCTAAAGCCACTCCGGCCAAGGCGGCTGCTCCCAAACCGGAGGTCGAGCCAATGGCTAAGCCGGCGGTCGAGGAAGAGCATATTTCCGAGGATGATCTCGATAAACTGTTCGCCCAGTCGGGCGACGACGATAACGAACCGGAGATGGATGTCGATGATGCCGACGATGGGGATGAGCCGGAAGTGCTCGATCTCGCGGATGTCGGCACTGTCGACGAGGATGAGCCGTTGGACCTTGTGGAAGGGTTGAAAGACGACGAGGCCGAGGTCGCCTTCGCCGAGCCAGAGCCGCCACGCCGGCCCGAGCCCCCAAAGATGGAAGTGCCGCGTGCTCGTCCGGCGCCTGAGCTGGACGTTGAAGAGCCGTTGGTCTCCGCTGCCGCCAGTGCGACTGTCCAGTCCGCTTTCGGCCAACTGAGCCACACCGTGCTTGCTGCCAACGGACGGACGCTCGACGATCTCGTCAAGGAGATGCTACGGCCGATGCTGCATGCTTGGCTGGATGAGAATTTGCCGGTGATCGTGGAGCGGCTGGTGCGCGCCGAGATCGAGCGCGTATCGCGCGGGCGTTGAGCGGCGTGAGGTCCGTCCTCCTGCAACTTATCGCGGCTTTCTTCGAAATAGCAGGCTGTTTCGCCTTTTGGGCATGGCTGCGCCTCGGCAAATCTCCGCTATGGGCGCTGCCGGGTATACTCTCGCTGATCCTGTTTGCGCTGATCCTGACGCGCATCGACAGCACGGCTGCTGGGCGCGTCTTTGCGGCCTATGGCGGCGTTTATATCGCCGCTTCGCTTGCCTGGCTGTGGACGGCGGAGCGGCAGGCGCCAGACCGCTGGGACCTGGTGGGAGGCGCGGTCTGCTTGGTTGGCGCGGCAATCATTCTTCTAGGACCGCGCGCGGCGGCTGGCTGACATGTTGCCCTCAGGCGGCGACGCCGGCCGAAGAGGCCATCGTGGCGCTGTTGGCGACGCTGGCGTAAAGATTGCTGACCGTTTGCGACAGTCTTGCATTACTGCCACTATCACTACCGAAGTTATAGGGCGTGTTCTGCTGCGAGGAATCCGATCCGGAGGCCGACTGTCCTTGGCCACCTGTCGTCGACACGCTTGTCGTGCCGTCGGAATAACTGGTGGTGATGGTGGTGCTGCCGTCGGCGTTGTCGAGGTAGGTCGTGCTGACGACTTTCTTACTATCGCTGCTATCTGAAGCACTGGAGGTACTACCCGAGGACGAGGCGCTGTCGGTTGTCGACGAGGTTGAGTCGGTCGCCGATGTCGTACCCGTGCTGGACGTTGTGCTGGCGCTGCTCGAAGAAGAGGTGGCGTCATCCGCCGAACTCTGCGCACTGGACATCATTCCCTGTGGCGGGGGCGGCGGCGGTGGCATTTGAGTGGCATCCGTCTCTTCGGATGAGCCGTCATTGGATGTCGAAGCGGTGTCGCTGGTCGTAGCAGACGCCGTGCTCGAGGCTGCCGATGAATTCGACGGTGGGGGAGGCGGCGGCGGCATCTGTGTCGCGTCGAATTCCTCGGTTGAGCTATCGCTGGACGCTGAAGCGGCACTATAAGTCGTAGTGGCCGAACTGGAAGACGCCGCTGCCGTTGAGGAGTCCGAAAGCGGTGAAGACATCGCGGCGCTATCGGCGCCGGCTGTCTGTTCCTGCAACGACAGCAGTAAGGACTGCATTTCGCTGGCAAGCGACGAAAAGGCGCTGCCCGACGACACAGTGCTAGATGTCGAGCTGCTGCCTGTGTTGGACGTCGAGCTACTGCCCTGATCTTCGGAAGACGGCGACGAGAAGGCGGTGGTAGCCGAAGTTCCCTTACTGCTCGACGAGCCAAAAAGGGAGGCGAGGCTGCTTATATTGCTGCTCAAGGCCGATAGGGACGACATCTGCTGCCTCCGGGGAAAACTCCCTCTGCAGCTTTAGACGTGGCATTATGCAAAACCAGGCGCGGAAAACTCGGGAAAATATGGTTAACAGCGCAGCCCATTATATTAACGAATCCTGTCGTTATAATGGGTGCGCCTCAATGTCCTTCAGTAACCAGTCGCGGAAGGCTCGGATCTTTGGCTGGCTGCGTCGGTTTTCCGGATAAACCAGCCAATAGGCGGAACCATCTCTACAGACGATGTCGAATGGCATGACAAGCCGACCACTTGTCAATTCCTCGCGGTAGAATGCCGGCGTCAGGATGGCGACGCCGTGACCAGCGATGGCCGAGCTCGCTTCCAGTGTCTGCGAGCCGAACAGGTTGCGTTGTCGTCCCTCAAGATCGGCGTCGTGCACGCCTGCGGCCTGGAACCACAACCGCCACCAGGGGTCGCCGGGATCGATGATCTTGCATTTGAGGAGGTCACGCGGACTGTCGAGCGGCTTGACCCGGTCTAGCAGAGAGGGGCTAAGCATCGGGGCGCAGTCGAGGTCCATGACGTGATGGGCGACAAGTCCCGGCCAGTCGCCTTTGCCAAACCGGATGGCGACGTCGCCGGGATCGCGGCCAAAATCCATCGGCGTATTGTCGGCGACCAGCCGCACGGCGATATGCGGCGCTCCGAGCTGGAAGTTGCCGATGCGGCGGGCGAGCCAGTGGGCGGCAAACGTCGGTGTGGTGTTGATGACGAGTTGCTCCTCGACTGCCATCCGAGCAGCCGCCATGGCCTCCTCCAACAAGGCAAAGGCCTCGCTCACTTTGGGCTTCAAGCGCTCCCCGGCTTCGGTCAGCTCGATCCGGCGTGGCAGCCGGCGAAATAGCAGCTCTCCCAGCACACCCTCCAACTGTTTCACTTGGTAGCTCACCGCCGTCTGCGTCATGCCGAGTTCCTCGCCGGCGCGGGTAAAGCTCATCAGGCGAGACACCGCCTCGAACACCCGTAGCGCGTTGAGCGGTATCTGGCGGCCCAGCTTCATGCATAAGCTCTCTTTATGGATGGAGACGAAGGTTCGATTGGAAACACTCGTCTTTCTGGAGCTAGATTACCCTTATCGCATCAACGGATCAAGGGATATGACGATGACCTGCCTGGATCAGTCCATGGTCCGGCGCGACCGCTGGCGCGCCGGATTTCCTTCTGTTTTCACCGGACTTGTTGGAAGCTTCACCTCCTTTTGCAGGTGGCGAAACGGAAGGGTCGAGGACCTCAACGATCATATGCTGCGTGACATTGGATTTTTCGATGGTCGCTCTACCGAGGCCGCGATGCGGCGTGCGGCCGAGCATCAAGGCGGAATGGACCAGTTTTGACGGCGGGAAGGGCGCTTCTTGTTGATTTTCGGGGGCGTAGCGGCTAACCGTCGCTCACCCCAAGACGACAGGAAAAAGACGTCGGATCATGCTGGAAAAGACATTCGAAGCGGCGGACGTTGAGCCGCGCATCGCCAAGGCCTGGGAAGATGCGAAGGCGTTCGCCGCCGGCGCCGGCAAAAAGCCGGGCAAGGACACCTTCACCATCGTCATTCCGCCGCCGAACGTCACCGGCTCCCTGCACATGGGCCACGCGCTCAACAACACGCTGCAGGACATCCTCGTGCGTCTGCAGCGCATGCGCGGTCTCGACGTGCTCTGGCAGCCTGGTCTCGACCACGCCGGCATCGCCACGCAGATGGTGGTGGAGCGGCAGCTGGCTGAAAAGCAGATCCATCGTCGGCAGATCGGTCGCGAGGACTTCGTCAAGCGTGTCTGGGAATGGAAGGCCGAGTCGGGTGGCACCATCGTCGGTCAGTTGAAGCGCCTTGGCGCCTCCTGCGACTGGTCACGCGAACGCTTCACGATGGACGCCGGGCTTTCCAAGGCCGTGCTAAAGGTGTTCGTGCAGCTTTATCGCGAAGGGCTGATCTACAAGGACAAGCGCCTCGTCAACTGGGATCCCAAGCTGCTCACCGCCATCTCTGACCTTGAGGTCGTGCAGACGGAGTTGAAAGGCAATCTCTGGCATTTCCGCTATCCGCTGGCCGATGGCGTCACCTATCAGTACCCGATCGCCTTCGACGAGGCCGGCAAGCCGACCGAGTTCGAAACGCGCGACTATATCGTCGTCGCCACCACCCGTCCGGAGACCATGCTGGGCGATACCGCCGTTGCCGTGCATCCGACGGACGAGCGTTATGCCGCGATCGTTGGTAAGTTCGTTCGCCTGCCGCTGGTCGGGCGCCTGATCCCGATCGTCGCCGACGAATATTCCGATCCCACCAAGGGCACCGGCGCGGTGAAGATCACCCCGGCGCACGACTTCAACGACTTTGAAGTGGGCAAGCGGCATGGCTGCAAGCCGATCAGCATCCTCGATGTCGAGGGCGCGGTGACGCTGAAGGGCAACGCTGACTTCTTTGAAGGTGTCACGCCCACGGCCGAGCTCGATCAGACCGTCGACAACCTGCATGGCCGGGATCGCTTCGAGGCCCGCAAGCTGGTGGTCGCCGCCATCGAGGCGGCCGGTTTCCTCGACAAGATCGAACCGCATGTCCATCAGGTGCCGCACGGCGATCGCGGTGGCGTGCCGATCGAACCCTTCCTCACCGATCAGTGGTACGTCAATGCCAAGGTTCTGGCCGAGCCGGCACTGGCCTCGGTCAAGGAGGGGCGCACCAGCTTCGTGCCGAAGAACTGGGAAAAGACCTATTACGAGTGGATGGAGAACATCCAGCCGTGGTGCATCTCGCGCCAGCTCTGGTGGGGGCACCAGATCCCGGCCTGGTACGGGCCGGACGGCAAGGTGTTCGTCGCCGAGAGCGAGGCGGCCGCTGCCGATGAGGCGAAGGCTCACTACGGCGAGCCGGTCGAGCTGAAGCGCGACGAAGACGTGCTCGACACCTGGTTCTCGTCGGCGCTGTGGCCTTTCTCGACGCTCGGCTGGCCGGACCAGACGCCCGAGCTTGCTCGCTACTATCCGACCAACGTGCTCATCACCGGCTTCGACATCATCTTCTTCTGGGTCGCCCGGATGATGATGATGGGCAAGCACTTCATGGGCACCGAGCCCTTCAAGGACGTCTACATCCACGCCCTCGTCCGCGACGAGAAGGGCGCCAAGATGTCGAAGTCCAAGGGCAACGTCATCGATCCGCTCAACTTGATCGACGAGTTCGGCGCCGACGCCCTGCGCTTCACGCTGGCGGCAATGGCCGCCCAAGGCCGCGACATCAAGCTCGCCACCAGCCGTGTCGGTGGCTATCGCAACTTCGCGACCAAGCTCTGGAACGCCGTTCGCTTCACGGAAATGAACGGCTGCGTTCGCGTGGCTGGCTTCGATCCCGACAAGGTGACCGAGACGCTCAACCGCTGGATCGTCACCGAAGCGCGCAAGACTGAGGCCGAGGTCACCGAAGCGCTTGACGCCTACCGCTTCAACGACGCGGCCGGCGCCATCTACCGCTTCGTCTGGAACTCCTTCTGCGACTGGTACCTCGAGTTCACCAAGCCGGTGCTGACGGGTGACGATGGTCCGGCCAAGGACGAGACGCGCTCCACCTGCGCCTGGGTGATCGACGAGATCCTGAAGGTGCTGCATCCTTTCATGCCGTTCATCACCGAGGAGCTGTGGGCCAAGACCGGTGACACCGGTCCGGCTCGTGACAACCTGCTGGTTCTGACGTCCTGGCCGGAAGGCAGCCGTGAGACGACCGATGCGGCAGACGAGATCAACTGGCTGATCGACGTCATCACCGAGATCCGCTCGGTACGCGCCGAGATGAACGTCGCGCCCGCGACGCTGCTGCCGCTGGTCTTGGTCGGGGCTTCCGAAAAGGTCAGGGGATGGCTCGCCACCCATACGCCGGCCATCCTGCGTCTCGCTCGCGTGTCGGAGGTCTCCACCGCCGATGTGGCGCCCGGCCAGTCGGCTCAGATCGTCACCGCCGATGGCGTCATCGCCCTACCGCTGTCCGGCGTGGTTGACCTCGATAGCGAGCGTGCCCGCCTCGGCAAGGAGGAGGGTAAGCTGATGAACGAGATCGAACGCATCGACAAGAAGCTCGGCAATGCCGCCTTCGTTGCCAAGGCCCCGGAAGAGGTGGTCGAGGAGGAGAAGGCCAAGCGCGATGGCTACGCCGAGCGGCTGGTCAAGGTCCGCGAAGCGTTGGCCCGGCTGGCGTAAGGATATCTTCTTTGCTGGTAGAGTTTGGGCCTCGCGGGTAACCGCGAGGCCCCTTCAATTTTTGCGCGCTTGTACGGGGCCAACTTTCCGTCACTGCAGGCAGTTGGACAGTCAGGCGGAATCCGCTAAGGCTTGCGAGTGATTCTCAGGAAGCCTTCATGCGTATTGCCATTCTCTCAGACATTCATGGTAACGCCGATGCGTTTGCGGCGGTGCTCGACGATCTCAACAGCCGCTCAGTGGACGCCACGATTTGTCTTGGCGACCATCTGTCGGGACCGCTCGAAGCCCGGCGCACGGCTGAGATGCTGATGACCTCTTCGATTGCCTGTATTGCCGGCAACCACGATCGTGCGCTGGTGAGCACGCCCCGGGCGGAGATGGGGCTGTCGGATGGTCACGCCTATGACCAGCTTTCCGGCGCTCATATCGCCTGGCTGAAGGGACTCCCGGCCTCTCTATCGGTTGGTCCGGTGATCGCCTGGCACGGCACGCCGGCCTCCGACCTTGAGTATTGGCTGGAGACGGTAGAGGGCGGCCGCATGCGGCTGGCCGACCGCGATCTGGTGGAAGCTCGGGCAAACACTCCCGTGGGCACCATCGGACCATCGAGCTTGCTTTTGTGCGGCCACACTCACATGCCGCGAATCGTTCGACTGAAATCCGGGGCTGTCGTCGTCAACCCCGGCAGCGTCGGTCTGCAAGGCTACACCGACGACGCGCCAGTGCACATCATGCAGGTGGGCGCGCCCGAGGCCCGTTACGCGGTTGCCGAGCAGCGCTATGCCGGTTGGGCCGTGGTGCACTACGCCGTGCCTTACGACACGGCCAATGTCGTCCGCCTCGCCCGCGAGGCCGGCCGGCCCGAGTGGGCCTCGGCACTCGAAAGCGGCTGGATCGCCTGAGAGGGCTTACGCTTCTGGCTCAACGTGGCTGGTGTGGATGGCAAAGGCCGCGGCGACGGCGCGGATGCGCGCCGGATCGAGCGGCTTGGCCGGATCTTCATTCTCCGATACGGCAGCTCGGAATCCGAGATGGTCGGGTCGCAGCGGCAACAGCGTGCCGACATCGACGACACGCAGACCGCCGGTGAGGGCAACGGTCAGCTTCGATCGGCGCGCTGAGGCGATGAAGCGGGCAATGTCGGCGAGTTTGACGGCTTTCGTCAGCCCGTCCGGTGTCTCGGGGGCTGAAAGCCAGACGCCGGAAAAACCTGCGATGGCTGCCACGGGCATGAGATCGAAGTCCGGCCCCGCCTCGGGAGGAAAGGCGGCAATCAGCTTGACGCTGGTTGCCATCGACCGACCGATCCGCGACAGAAGCGCCGCCCCGGCGTCACCGTCCGGCACAGGCAAGACCAGCGCGGCGACGCCGGTCGCGGCGAGATCGGCCAGCCCCTCGGGCGTGAGATTCCCGGCCGCGGCGACCACCTCGGCCCGTTCGCCGGCAAGGGCCAGGATAGCCCGCAGCTCGGCCACCGAAAGAGGGGCCGGCAATCCCGCGACACTACCGGCGGCGAACATCATCGTGACGCCGGCAGCGATGGCCGCTTGCGCCTCCTCGGTCGTGGCGACAGTTACCTGAAGAGCAGTCATGGCAGGCCTCCGGCGCGTCCGAGCTTTTCGATCGGATCGTTCGCGAATCGGGCCGCCAGCTCGGCGACCGTCCTGTCGCCAATCAAGAGGTCCGGCGCGATCTCGGCAAGAGGTATTAGGACGAAGCCGCGCTCGTGGGCGTGGCGATGCGGGAGCGTCAACTCGGGGGTATCCATGCGCACGCCCTCATAGGCGGCGATGTCGATGTCGATGACGCGCGGCCCCCAGCGCTCGTGGCGGACGCGGCCAAGCTGGCGCTCCACCTCGAGGCAAATGGTGAGCAGCTCCAGCGGGGGGAGGGTGGTTTCTACTACGGCCGAGACGTTGGTGAAATCTGGCTGATCGGTCTTGCCCCAGGGACGGGTGCGATAATTCGATGAACGCGCGACCACATCCACACCCGCCGTCTCCAGCAGGTCCAGCGCGTTTGCGATGGTGGCTTGCACGTCGCCAATGTTGCCGCCGAGGCTGAGCGCTGCCCTAGGCATTGGCGCGGCTCCGGGTGATCTCCACCGACACATTGTCGAGCACATGCTGTACCGGTGCCGACGGCTTGTCGACACGGACGGTGATCGCCTCGACGAGCGGGAAGTTTGCCAGAATGTTGCCGGCGATCGCCTCTGCCAGGGCTTCCAGCAGATTGAAGCGCCGCGTGGTGGCGATGCCGACGGCAACGTCGGCCATGTCGGCGTAGGACACCGACTTCGTCAGGTCGTCGCTTTCCCCGGCGGCACGCGTATCGACCACCGCGTCAAATGAGATGAAGAAGCGCTGGCCGATCGCCGCCTCTTCAGTCAGTACGCCGTGGCGGGCGAAGACGGCGAGCCGGTGGACGCGAATATGGTCGCTCATCGCATCTCTTTCCTGATGGCGTCGGCTACGGCGGCGGCGTCGCGATGGGCGGCGACATCGTGGACGCGGATGATATCGGCGCCGGCAAGAATGGCGGCGACGTTGGAGGCGACGGTGCCATAGAGCCGCTCGGCAACCGGCCGCTCGGCGCCAATCAGCGCGCCGATCATCCGTTTGCGCGACGTTCCCATCAGCACCGGATAACCGAGCGCCTTGAGTTCGCCGACGCGCGCCACCGCCTGAATGTTCTGTTCGAGCGTCTTCCCGAAGCCGACACCTGGATCGAGAATGACATGATTGTCCGGAACGCCGGCCTTGCGGGCGATGTCCAGCGACCGCCCGAAGAAGGCTTTCATGTCCTCGATGATGTCGAGCGCCGGATCGATATCGAACCGATTGTGCATGACGATCACCAGCGCGCCGTGGGCGGCGGCGACGGAGGCAATGTCGGGCTCGCGCTGGAGGCCCCAGACGTCGTTGACGATAGCTGCTCCAGCGCGGAGCGCTACTTCCGCTGTCGCAGCCTTGTAGGTGTCGATGGATATAGGAGGAAAGTCGCCGGCGGCCAGGCGCTCGATCACCGGCTTCACGCGAGCGATCTCTTCTTCCTGCGACACCTCGGTGGCGCCCGGTCGCGTCGACTCGCCGCCGATATCGAGAATGTCGGCCCCCTCCTCCTTCATGCGGCGGGCGTGGGCGAACGCGGCCTCCGTCGAGCTATAGCGCCCGCCGTCGGAAAAGCTGTCGGGCGTTACGTTGAGGATGCCCATCACCAGCGTTCGCTTGCCGAGGTCGGGCAGGAGGGAGAGGACCATGGGCGTGCTCGCGTCTGTGGGTCGAGCTTCTGAGGTAGACTGCGCGCCAGCCGCTGGCAAGCGGCCGTTCGCCAACATCACCTGAAGCACTTCATCTTGATTCAAATTCTGAAGATTCGACAACTTGAATCGATGTGTGAGGTTCTTGATTTGTATTTTAAATCAATGAATTAAAGTGACTTCTGGAATCTCATGCAGAACCTCGTCGCTTTCCAGGGACGGCTGGCGCCTTCTCCAATCCCGCCGGCAAATCCATGATTGACCGGCGGGAAGGATTTGCTTGGCGCTGTCACTCCGCCGCGTTGCGTCGTTGCGGACGGCGGTCGAGCAGCTCACGGAGATAGCGGCCGGTGTAGCTCGCATCCACCTTCATCACCTCTTCCGGCGTACCGGCGGCAACGATGCGACCGCCGCCGTCGCCGCCCTCGGGACCGAGGTCGACCAACCAGTCGGCAGTTTTGATGACCTCGAGATTGTGCTCGATGATCACCACCGTGTTGCCCTGCTCGACCAGCTCGTGCAGCATTTCGAGAAGCTTGGCGACGTCGTGGAAGTGGAGGCCGGTCGTCGGTTCGTCGAGGATGTAGAGCGTGCGGCCGGTTGCCCGGCGCGACAGTTCCTTGGCGAGCTTGACGCGTTGCGCCTCGCCGCCCGACAGCGTCGTCGCCTGTTGGCCGACCTTGACGTAGCCGAGGCCGACGTCGCGCAGCGCCGTCATCTTGTCGCGGATGGCCGGCACCGCCTGGAAGAAGTCGCAGGCTTCCTCCACCGTCATGTCGAGCACGTCGGCGATCGACTTGCCCTTGAAGTGAACCTCCAGCGTCTCGCGATTGTAGCGATGGCCCTTGCAGACGTCGCAGGTCACGTAGACGTCCGGCAGGAAGTGCATCTCGATCTTGAGAACGCCGTCGCCCTGACAGGCTTCGCAGCGGCCGCCCTTGACGTTGAAGGAGAAGCGACCCGGCCCGTAGCCGCGCGCCTTGGCTTCCGGCAGGCCGGCGAACCAATCGCGGATCGGCGTGAAGGCGCCGGTGTAAGTGGCCGGGTTGGAGCGCGGCGTACGGCCGATCGGCGACTGGTCGATGTCGATCACCTTGTCGAGCATCTCCAGGCCTTCGATGCGGTCGTGCGGTGCCGCCTGCTCGCGGGCGCCGTTGAGGCGCCGCGCCGCCGCCTTGAACAGCGTGTCGATCAACAGCGTCGACTTGCCACCACCCGATACGCCGGTGACGCAGGTGAACAGGCCGATGGGGATGTCGGCGGTAACGTCCTTGAGGTTGTTGGCCCGCGCACCGACGACACGGATATATTTGTTCTTCTGCGGCTTGCGGCGCTTGTCGGGCAGGGGGATGGCAAGGGTGCCGGACAGATACTGGCCGGTGAGGCTGGCCGGATCGGCCATGATTTCGGCCGGCGTCCCCTCGGAGACGATCTTGCCACCATGGATACCGGCGCCCGGCCCGACGTCGAGCACATAATCGGCGGCGAGGATGGCGTCCTCGTCATGCTCGACGACGATCACCGTGTTGCCGAGATCGCGCAAGTGCTTCAGCGTCTCGATCAGCTTGTCGTTGTCGCGCTGGTGTAGGCCGATGGACGGCTCGTCGAGCACATAGAGCACGCCCGTCAGGCCGGAACCGATCTGGCTGGCCAGACGGATGCGCTGGCTCTCGCCGCCGGACAGCGTGCCCGATGCGCGCGACATCGTCAGGTATTCAAGACCGACATTGTTGAGAAAGCGCAGGCGCTCGCGAATTTCCTTCAGGATGCGAACGGCGATTTCATTCTGCTTGGCGGTCAGCTTGTCTGGCAGGGCCGTGAACCAGGCAACCGCCTCTCGGATCGACATCTGGGTGACCTGGCCGATGTGCAGGCCGGCGATCTTGACGGCCAGCGCTTCCGGCTTCAGGCGGTAGCCGTTGCAGGTCTCGCAAGGATGGTCGGACTGGAAGCGCCCCAGCTCCTCCCGCACCATATCGGAATCGGTTTCCTTCCAGCGCCGCTCGATGTTGCCGACTACGCCTTCGAACGGCTTCTTGGTGGTGTAGGTCCTGAGGCCGTCGTCATAGGTGAAGGCGATCTCCTCACTACCCGAACCGGTCAGAATGACGTCGCGCACCTTTTGCGGAAGATCCTTCCAGGGCGTCGTCATCGACGCCTTGAAATGGCGGCAAATCGCCTCGAGCGTCTGGGCGTAATAGGGCGAGGAGGCGCCGGTCTTCGCCCAAGGCAGGACGCAGCCGCCACGCAGGGACAAGCTGTCGTCGGGCACCACCAGCTCGGCTTCGAACTTCAGCTCGGTGCCCAGGCCGTCGCACTTGGGGCAGGCGCCGAATGGGTTGTTGAAGGAGAACAGGCGCGGCTCGATTTCGGAAATGGTGAAGCCGCTGACCGGACAGGCGAACTTTTCCGAGAAGGTGATGCGGCGCGGCTCGCTCTCGCCCTCGGCGATCTCGGCGATCTCGAGAATGGCGATACCGTCGGCCAGGGCCAGCGCCGTCTGAAAGCTGTCGGCGAGGCGAGCGGTAAGGTCCGGCTTGACGACGATACGGTCGACGACAATGTCGATGTCATGCTTGATCTTCTTGTCGAGCGCCGGCACTTCCTCGATCGGATAGAAGCTGCCGTCCACCTTGACGCGCTGGAAGCCCTTCTTCTGGAGGTCGGCGAACTCCTTGCGATACTCACCCTTTCGGCCGCGGATCATCGGCGCCAGCAAGTAGAGGCGGGTGCCTTCGGGCAATTCCAAAGTACGATCGACCATCTGGCTGATGGTCTGGCTCTCGATCGGCAGGCCGGTGGCTGGCGAATAGGGAATGCCGACGCGCGCGAACAGCAGGCGCATGTAGTCGTAGATTTCGGTGACGGTGCCCACCGTCGAGCGTGGATTGCGCGAGGTGGTCTTCTGTTCAATGGAAATGGCCGGCGACAGACCGTCGATCTGGTCGACGTCCGGCTTCTGCATCATGTCGAGGAACTGCCGGGCGTAAGCCGAAAGGCTCTCGACGTAGCGGCGCTGGCCCTCGGCATAAATGGTGTCGAAGGCGAGCGACGACTTGCCCGAGCCGGAGAGGCCGGTCATGACGATGAGGCTGTCGCGCGGCAGGTCGACGTCGATGTTCTTGAGATTGTGCTCGCGCGCGCCGCGCACCGAAAGGGAGCGCCGGGCCTGGTCGAAAATGCTGGTCGGCTTGTTCGGCATGTCTATCGTCGTCCTTGTCGCGTCTCCCGGGAGGGGCGGGAGGCGAAAAAATCCGTTGCCCAAAGCGCATGATCAGGCGGCCATAAGGCGCGCCACGCTAGTCCGGGTCTGCTGACGCATCCTGTCAGGATCGAGTGGCGACCTGCAAGAGCATCGGCGTGCGCGGCTGCCATACCGCCTACCCTGAGAAGAAAACGCCGAAAATCTTGGAATTCGGTTGCGGCATTCTTGTGAAACGGTTAGAACGTATCAGGAACACAATGCGGACGCTAGCCCTTTTCTCACTGTGGAAAAGGAGTGAGGGCAGCCGAGCCGGGGTATCGCAGTGTCGGTGCCGGCGATAACGTGCAACCGTGTTGCCGGGCGAAAGCGCCGGCCGGCGAGGCGTGCCAGTGCGCCAAGCCGAAGGTAACGAGTTTGAGGGAAGAAAGCCATGGCAGGCAGCGTCAACAAGGTCATCCTGATCGGCAATCTCGGACGTGATCCCGAGGTGCGGCGGATGGGGTCGGGCGATGCCGTGGTCAACCTGCGTATCGCGACCTCCGAAAACTGGCGCGACCGTCAGAGCGGCGAGCGCAAGGAACGCACCGAGTGGCACTCGGTGGTGATCTTCAACGAAAATCTGGCCAAGGTCGCCGAGCAGTACCTGAAGAAGGGCTCCAAGGTTTACATCGAGGGGCAGCTTCAGACCCGCAAGTGGACTGACCAGTCCGGCCAAGAGCGCTATTCCACGGAAGTGGTGCTGCAGCGCTTCCGTGGCGAACTGACCATTCTCGACAGTCGTGGCGGCGAAGGTGGTGGCCGCGGCGAGGGCGATTTTGGCGATGCCGGTTCGGATTACGGCTCCTCCGGCCCGATGGAACGCGCTCCTGCCAAGTCGTCGGGCGGTGGGCGTCCCCAGGGTGGCGGCGCTCCGGCCTCCAACTTCTCGTCCGACCTCGACGACGACATCCCGTTCTGAACGCTGGCGGACTGACGCCCGCTTTCTCTTTCGATTGGACGCCGCGGGTTGAGCCGCGCCCGGATCGTGTGGCTCGGGTTCGGCTTGCTCTGATGCATCGTCGACGCATGGCTGTTGGAACAGCAGCCGGTATCGGCTCAGAGCTGGTCCGGGCCGGTCTCGCTCAGCTCGCGGGAATCGGGGCGGCCGGTGCCATGCTGGTCGGCGATCCGGCCTATTATGGTCGCTTCGGCTTTGTCGCTCGGCCGGGCCTTGTCTGTGACGGCGTACCGGATGTTTACGGGCAGGCTGTCACTTTCATCACGCCGCCCGCCTGGGAACGCATCGCCTTCCATCCGGCCTTCTTCACCGCGAAATAAATCTCAGCCAAAGCGGGTGATGACGTTAATGCCGGTCTCCTGTGACCGGTCCATCCCGATGAGCAGATCGATGGCCTCGTCGAGCCCGACGTGGCGGTTGATCAGCTTCTGCGGTGCGAGTTTGCCGGCGGCGATCATCGCGAGCATGTCGCCATAGCGCCAAGCCTGCATGCCATGGCTGCCATAGACTTCCAGCTCCCAGCCGATGATGCGGGCCATGGGGATCGGGGCTTCTGCGTCGTCACCGAGCATCAGGCCGACCTGAACATGGCGACCGCGCCGCTTGAGCCCGAGGATGGAGTTGCGCGCGGTGACCCGATGACCAAGCGCATCAATCGACAGATGCGCACCGCCACCTGTCAGGTCGCGGACGGCGCCGGCAACGTCCGGCGTGGTCCGGCCGTTGATGACCGCCATGGCGCCGATGGTCTTGGCGAATTCCAACTTGTCATCGGCAATGTCGATGGCGATCACATTGGCGCCCATCGCCGCCGCGATCATGATGGCCGATAGGCCGACGCCGCCGCAGCCATGCACTGCCACCCATTCACCGCCGCGTACCCGCCCCTGATCGACCACCGCGCGGAACGAGGTGGCAAACCGGCAACCGAGGCTGGCGGCAGTTGGGAAGTCGATATCGTCGGGCAACGCCACCACGTTGTCGTCGGCGTGGTGCACGCCGACATATTCGGCAAATGAACCCCAGTGGGTGAAGCCGGGCTGCGTCTGATTGCGGCAGACCTGCTGATTGCCAGAGCCGCATTCCGGGCAACGGCCGCAGCCGGCGACGAAGGGCATGGTGACGCGCTCGCCCTCTCGGAAGCGGGTGACGTCGCGACCGACGGCAACGACACGACCGGCGAATTCATGGCCTGGCACATGCGGCAGCGCGATGTCGGGGTCGTGACCCATCCAGCCATGCCAGTCGGAGCGGCAAATGCCAGACGCTTCCACCTTCAACACCAGGCCGTGTGGCTCTGGCGTCGGATCGGGCAGGGTGCGGATTTCCGGCCGTTGGCCGAAGAGCTCATAGAAAATCGCGCGCATACTGGGTCTCCCGGAAGGCAATCAGCCAGCCCGGCGATAGCATGGACGGCGTGACCAAAAAAGCGTGGGATTGCCGATGCCTGCGTCTTTGGCCTAGCTGGACGCGTTGTTAGCATCATATGCGGCCTGGGCTGCGAGGACCGCGTCCATGTTGCGCTCCGCCCAATGAGCGAACGCGGCGACCGTCTCCGTCAGTGTGTGGCCAAGCGGGGTCAGCGCATAGTCCACGCTGACGGGAACGGTTGGACGGACGGTGCGTTCTATAAGACCGTCCCGCACCAGTCGCTTCAGAGTCTGCGACAAAACTTTCTGCGACAAGCCCCGAATGTCATGTCGGAGATGATTGAAGCGCACCGGGCCGTCATGCAACCGGTCCAGCACCAGAAGCGCCCATTTGTCGGCCAATCGGTCGAGGACCATGCGGGTTGGACAGCGATCGTCGAAGACGTCGTAAGAGGGGTTCATCAGCGTCCTTTCGGGTGGGTTTCCCGGGGGAAACCAAGGCACTGGAAACTGCCTTCTTTTCGGGATTTCTAGAATTGACTATGTTTCAACTAGAAACGCAGTTTCCAGTAGATACTAAGGAGTTTTAAAATGGCTGGCAAGATTCTGGTTCTGGGTGCCACCGGCAACATCGGGCGGCCGCTCATCAAGGCGCTGATGGCACGCGGTGAGGCGGTCAAGGCGGCGTCGCGTAGCGGCAAGCCGGTCGACGGTGCCGAGGGTGTGGTTTTCGACGTGGTCGATCCCATGACCTTTCCCACCGCCTTCGAGGGCGTCGATCGTGCCTTCGTCATGCTGCCGGGCGGCTATACGGAGGCCAAGGCGCTGCTGCTGCCGGTCATTGAGGCGGCTGCGACGCGTGGCGTGAAAGTGGTGTTGCTATCGGTGCTCGGCGTTGACGCCGACGATTCCATTCCCTACCGCCAAGCGGAAATCGCGCTCGAGAAATCTGGCGTGCGGTGGGTCGTTCTACGCCCCAACTGGTTCACCGATAATTTCATCAATTACTGGAAGCCCGGCATTGCTGCGGCGGGCGTCATTGCCGTGCCGGCCGCCGACGGCAAATCGAGCTTCATCGACGTCCGCGATATCGCCGACAGCGCGGCCGCCGCGCTGACGACGGATCGTTTCGACGGCAAGGCGTTCAATCTCACTGGTCCCCAGGCGCTCGGATATGCCGAGGCCGCCGCGTTGATCTCCGATGCCATCGGCAAGCCGGTATCCTACCTTGCTGTTGACGATGATGCCTTCGTCGGCGCCCTCGTCGGTGCCGGGGTACCGGAGGTCTACGCCCGCTTCCTCGCTTCAATCTTCTATCCGGTTCGCCAAGGCTGGACGGCCGTCGTCACCGACGATGTGCGGACGTTGACCGGCCATCCGGCGCGCGCGGTTACCGCGTGGGTGAAGGAGAATGCCGAGGCGTTGAAGGGCTGAGGGGGCGATGGCAGCGGCTCGGTTTCAGAGCCCGGCCGCTGCGACAGCCTTGAGATTGGCCGCGTGTACCACCTCGTAGGGCTGAAAATAGCCGATCCGGCCGGAGGCCACGTCACCGGCAACGAAGGCGGAGAGTGGCGTGCCGTCGCGCCCCTCGCCAACGACAAGTCGTGAGAGATAGTCGCGGTTGGCCGTGATGAGGCCTCCGTCGTAGCCGCCAGTCGCGATCCGGTCGGGCGCACCGTGGGCCGGCAGGATGCGCCGGGCAGGGAGGGCAGCGAGCCGCCCGAGTTCGGCGATATGCGTCGTCGTGTGTTCCACCTCGGAAATGTAGGTCACGGTGTCCTCGACCACATCGCCAGCGAGAAGCAGCTCGGCGTCGGGCAGCCACAGCACGACTCCGTCGGCACTGTGGATGGCGAAATGCATGGCCTCGACGCTACGGCCGCCAACAGTGAGCATCAGACCGTCGTCGAACGTATCGGTCGGCAACACCAGCGGTTTGATCGGCGGGTAGCCACCTTCGAGTTTGTCGCGGTTGGCGGCAAGCGCTTCGCGGGTCAGACGGTGGGCGATAATTGGCCCGTCCGCAAAGACGGCATTTCCTGCAACATGGTCGTCGTGCCAGTGGCTCAGCACCAAGGTGAAGCGCGTGACACCGAGTCCTTCAAGATGGTGGCGAACGGCACAGGCGTGGTCGAGCGAGATATGACTATCGAAGACCAGCGCCTCGTCGCCTCCGACGATGGCATAGGAGGCGATGCCGAGACTGTAGGCGCCGTCGTCAAGCCAGTTCGCAGCTGTGGAGTGCAGGCGGACGCCGGGCACGCGCCCATCATAATAGGCGAACACGCCCGGCGCTGGTTCAAGGATGCGCAGCGTGCTCGTATCGGTCATGGCTCGTTGTCCTCGATGTCATCTATGTCGTCGTCGCTCAGGCCAAAATGGTGGCCGATCTCATGAACGAGCACATGGCTGACGATGTCGCCAAGCGTCTCCTCATGCTCGGCCCAATAGTCGAGAATGGGGCGACGATAGAGCCAGATGCGGTTGGGCAGGCGACCTGTCTCCGGCACCGCGGCGTCGTGGGCAAGACCGGTACCGACAAACAGGCCGAGAATGTCAAAATCGCTCTCGAGCTCCATTTCCTTGACGACGTCCTCATCGGGAAAGTCGGCCACGCGGATCTCGATTTCGCCGGTCAGCGCCCGGAAATCGGCCGGAAGCGCGGCATAGGCTTCGGCTGCCATGGCCTCGAAGTCGTCGAGCTCCGGCGCTTTCAGGTCCTTCCAGGCGAATTTCGCACCACCGCCGAAGAGCTTCATCCTTGTCTCCCGCCATCCTTCGATCAGGCTTCAGAAGTGTCGTTGGAACGAGGAGACGTCAAGGGAGAAGAAAACGGCGGCGCCCTGAACGGAAACCGGCAGGTTGAACTGGTTTCGTATTGGCGCCATCTTGAAAGCAGCGTTGCAGGCTCTGCAAAGCCTTTTCCAATTTGCCGTTGTCGCCTGCCAAAGAAAGCTTCCGGAACGCGATGCGAACGAGAGACTGGCTGCTGCTTGTTCTTGTCCTGTTTGTGGGTACATGGATCGTCTACGTTGGAACGCGCCTCAGCCCCAAAGGGTGCGTCGAGCATTCTGGTCTTTGGCGCTTCATGACGGCCGAGTGCGAGGGGCGCTCGATCTGGCAACCCGAACCGTAGCTTCCTTGACGCTCCTTGGGGGGATGGTATTCCTCGACATCCTATAGCGTTTGTTCGTTATTTGTTCTTTAGAACAAACTAAGCTGGACGCCGCCATTGCCGGGTTTCAGGAACTTTTCCGTGTCGAGCTTGACCTTATGCTTGTTGAGACCGAGGCGCTTGGTGGTCAGCTCGAACCTCCGGCCTATCTGCCAAGCGTAGGGGCCGGTGCCGCGCATGCGCTTGCCCCATTCCGCGTCGTAGTCCTTGCCGCCGCGCATCGACTTCAGCACGTTCATGACGTGCCGATAACGGTCGGGCAGCTCGCGCAGAAGGAATTCGCGGAAGATTTCCGACACCTCGAGCGGCAGGCGTAGCAGCACGTAGCCGGCCTCGCGAGCGCCGAAGGTGTGGGCAGCCTCCAGAATGCGCTCGATCTCGCTGTCGGTGACCGCCGGAATGATCGGCGCCATCATGACGCCGACTGGAATGCCGGCTTCCGTAAGTTTCTGGATTGCTTCGAGGCGTCGCTGTGGGCTGGAGGCGCGCGGCTCCATGGCGCGCGCCAGCCGGCGATCGAGCGTCGTGATGGAAATAGCCACCTTGACCAGCCCTTGGGCGGCCATCGTCTGGAGAATGTCGATATCGCGCAGGACCAGCGCCGATTTGGTGATGATCAGTGCCGGGTGTTGGGTCTTCGCCAGGACTTCCAGCACGCGCCGGGTGATCTTCTGCTCCTTCTCGATCGGCTGGTAGGCGTCGGTAGCCGTACCGATGGCGATCACCTTCGGCTGGTAGGACGGCGCACCGAGCTGGCGGTCCAGCACTTCGGCGGCGTTGGTCTTGGCATAGAGGTGGGTCTCGAAGTCGAGTCCCGGCGACAAGCCGAGATAGGCGTGGTTTGGTCGGGCATAGCAGTAGACGCAACCATGCTCGCAACCACGGTAGGGGTTGAGCGAACGATCGAAGGCGATGTCCGGACTGTCGTTGCGGGTGATGACTGAACGCGCCGGTTCGACCTGTACTGTCGTCTTGAACGGCGGCAGTTCCTCGCTGTCGCTCCAACCGTCGTCGAAGGTGGTGCGGGCATAAGCCTCGAACCGGCCCGAAGGGTTGATTCCGGCGCCTCGGCCGCGCCGGCGTCCGGCCGTGACCGCTGTGTCGGCGATCTCAGGCGCCGGGATGGGCTCTTCGAGGTTGCGACATGCGATGTTCATGATTTGATCTTAGGTGAAAATGAGAACAGGTCAAGAACATTGTTGAGTTCGACCACTAGCGGATTGGCTCTCGAAAAGGGGCGTCGGCTGGGTGGTGGTATAGGCGTTATGCGTCGGATGGCGGCCTCGCAAAACAGCGAAGATGAGATGACCGAAGCGTGCCGAAGGTCGAGGTTGGGAAGGGCGTGCGATGGTCGTCGGGCGATTGTTTGTCCGCGTTCGGACGGGCTCGCGCTTCCTGGGAAAACCCGCTAGAACGAAAGTATGATCTCGGTTGTCATACCCACCCGGAACAGCGAGGAAGCCCTCGTCCGCACGCTGTCGACGCTGGTCACCGGCGCCGCCGACGGAACGGTGCGCGAAGTCGTCGTGGTCGACGGCGGCTCGGAGGATCAGACGCGTCTCGTCGCGGAGGGGACCGGCTGCGATCTCATTTCCGCCGCGGGGGGCGCCTGGGCGCGTTGCGCCATTGGAGCGGCCGCTGCCCAGCGCGGTGAATTCCTGATGTTCCTGCGCCCGGGGGTCCTACTCGATCCAGGCTGGGAGAGCGATTTCCAGGCGACCGCCGAGCGGCGTCTTAGGCATGGTGACAGCCGTTTCGTGGCTGTCTTCCGCCTCGCTTCCGACGACGATACGCTCGGCGGCGGCCTGAAGCACTATCTGCTGCGCCTGTTCGGCCGTTGTGCCGGTGTAACGCATCCCGACCAGGGCATGATCATCTCGCGCGGCTACTTCCGCGAACTCGGCGGTTTCAGCCGGCGCGACGGCCTAGCCGGCATCGATCTCATCCGCCGTGCCGGACACCGTCGCCTCGTTCGCCTGAGGACTCCCGTGGTGCGGGTGATTGCCGACGGCCAGGATGCGACGATCGCCGGTGGCGGCGCCCTCGGCGCTTTGGCGGGCCTGCTGCTCGCCATTCGCCTTCCCATCGGTGTGGTCGCCGGGCTCACGGGCCGTCGGGTCTGACGTTATCTCCGAGAGTTGACTGGTTGAGTCTGCCATTGCCGGGTAATGAGGCGCGTGCAGAGCAGGGACACCATTGGAAGTGTCCCGCCAGCCGGAAGGATTCCCCCATGACCATCGAGCTTCATGCCATCGCGGCGCCGGTATTCACGGCCCGCCTCAAGTCCCTCGTCCATCTGTTGAAGATCGCCGAGGCCGAAGGTCCGGCGCGCGGCCTTTCCGAAGAGGCCGTGCTCGGTGCGCGCCTCGCCTCGGACATGTTCGACCTGAAGCGGCAGGTCCAGATCGCGACCGATCATGCAAAAGGGGCGATGGCGCGCCTCGCCGGGATTGACGTTCCTTCCTTCCCCGACAGCGAGCAGACCTTTAGCGAGCTTTACGCGCGCATCGACAAGACGCTCGCTTTCGTTGCATCGGTACCGGCCTCGGCCGTCGACGGCCGTCAGGAGGCGATCGTCACGCTGAAGCTTCGCCACGAGACGATGGAGCTCAAGGCGTTCGACTACCTGCAGGGCTTCGCCATTCCCAACTTCTATTTCCACCTGACCACCGCCTATGACATTTTGCGCCATCTCGGCATGCCGGTCGGCAAGCGCGATTTTCTCTGGCAGGAATGACGGCGGGAGCGGCAGCATTCGCCCCTGCCGCCGGTATGGTTAACAAACCATTGAAATAATTAATCAATGACGATTCCCGTCGTTTAACTCCGAATTTACCCTGCCGGGGCAGATTGGTTTTCGGCAGGGGCGTGAAGACCCCCTCCTGTTTGTTTTGCGTCGGAGTGGGAGAGCCATGAGTGTACTGCGTCAGCGGGCGGCTGCGTCGTCGTCCGAGGTTTCTCTCCACTCCCCTGCCGCGTCGCCGTCGCCTGATTGGCTCGACAGCGTCATCGTCGGCGACTGTGTCGCCGCGCTGGAGCGCCTGCCCAAGGCGTCGGTCGACCTGATTTTTGCCGACCCGCCCTACAACCTGCAGCTTGGCGGCGATCTTACCCGTCCCGACCAGTCGAAGGTCGATGCCGTCGATGACGACTGGGACCGCTTCGATAGTTTCGAAGCCTACGACGCCTTCACGCGAGCCTGGCTGCTTGCCTGCCGGCGGGTGTTGAAGCCGACCGGTACCATCTGGGTGATCGGTTCCTACCACAACATCTTCCGCGTCGGCTCGATCATGCAGGACCTCGGGTTCTGGGTGCTCAACGACGTCATCTGGCGCAAGGCCAACCCGATGCCCAACTTCAAGGGCAAGCGCTTCACCAACGCGCACGAGACGCTCATCTGGGCGTCGCGCGACCGGGAAGCCAAGGGCATCACCTTCAATTACGAGGCCATGAAGGCCTTCAACGACGATCTCCAGATGCGATCCGACTGGTTGCTGCCGATCTGTACCGGTGGCGAGCGGCTGAAAAATGCCGACGGCGACAAGGTGCATCCGACGCAGAAACCGGAGGCTTTGCTCTGGCGCGTGCTGATGTCGTCTTCAAAGCCCGGCGACGTTATCCTCGACCCGTTCCTGGGAACCGGTACCTCGGCGGCCGTCGCCAAACGGCTGGGCCGGCATTACGTCGGCGTCGAGCGGGATAGCACCTACGCCAATTTTGCGCGGGATCGGATCGCCTCGGTCGAGAGGGCGCCCGATGATGGCCTTGCGGTTGTCACGCCTCGGCGGGCCGAGCCACGCGTTCCCTTTGGCTCACTGATCGAGGCTGGTCTGATCCAGCCGGGCGACAAGCTCTGCGATGCCCGCCGTCGCCATGTTGCCACCGTTCGTGCGGACGGCTCGATTGCCGCTGGCACAGTTGCCGGGTCGATCCACAAGGTCGGCGCCTCGCTGCAAGGGCTCGAGGCCTGCAATGGCTGGACCTACTGGCATGTCGAAAAGCAAGGTGCGCTGGTTCTGATCGACGAATTGCGCAGCCGGATCCGCAGCGAATTCGCCGCCGCTGGTGCTTGAACGACCGCGCTTTGATCCGCGCATAAAGAAGGCTCCCCGATCAGTTCGGAGAGCCATTTCTTCTTTGCTCAGTTTTTAAGCCCGTGCCCTACGGCATGCAGGCTGGCTTGCCCTCAAAATCTATGTCGTTCGAACCTTCCGCGCTGGATTAGCCCAACCCACCGCTGGTCGATCAAATGACTATCGGGCCATGCCCCAATGGAAGTCATTATCTCACCCATACCGTTAACCACCAAGTAAACTGTGATGCGACCAAGGTCGCAAAATGGCTGGATTTCGACGGTCTCTGATTGCGGGAGTGTGCGGTCACATCTTGGGCGTGCCGCGCCTTTGCCGCGCCGGTCGACCTGTGGCCGCCTCCACAACCTTGCGCATCACGGAAGGCAGCGCCTCACCCGCGACGGCCGCGGCCTCCAGCCAAAAACAGTCGGCCGGCGGCGGCCGGTCGCCGACCTCCGCTCCCTTCACCGACAACACGAGGTGGAAGTGGGTGAAGGTATGCTCCACGTCGCCGGCACTTTTCCAATCGGCCTGGAAGGGTGGGGTAGCCTCGGGCGCCGCGTCTTCTTTCCAGTCGCTGCCGGGGACTTCCAGCATGCCGCCCAGCAGCCCCTTGTCGGGGCGTCTGCGCACCAGAAGCGCGCCGTCATACCGATGGGCGACGAAGGCGGTGCCGTAGCGCGTCGGCCGCTCGGCCTTGGCTCGTCGGCGCGGCAAGGTGTCGGCATCGCCGCGTCGGCGGGCGAGGCAGGGCTCCGACCAGGGGCAGAGGGCACAGGCAGGACGCTTCGGCGTACAAATGGTGGCGCCGAGATCCATCATCGCCTGCGCGAAATCGCCGGGGCGTTTGTCTGGCGTCAGCGTCGCCGTCAGGCGGCGGATCTCCGGTTTGACATCGGGAAGCGGCGCTTCCAGTGCGAACAGCCGGGCAACCACCCGTTCAACATTGCCGTCGACGACGGCGGCCGGCGTGTCGAAGGCGATGGCGGCGATGGCCGCCGCCGTATAGGGACCGATGCCGGGCAGGGTGGCAAGACCTTCCACCGTTTCTGGAAAACGGCCGCCGTGATCGCGCGTCACCGCTTCGGCGCAGGCCTTGAGATTGCGGGCGCGCGAGTAGTAGCCAAGCCCGGCCCAGGCGGCCATCACGTCATCGCGCGGCGCGGCGGCGAGCGCTTGCAAGGTCGGCCAACGGGCCAGAAAATCCAGGAAATAGCTCTTGACGGCGGCTACCGTCGTCTGCTGCAGCATCACCTCGGAAAGCCAGATACGGTAAGGGTCGGGCAAGACGCCCAGCTTCCGATCCTCAGGCGGTATCCGCCAAGGCAATCGTCGGGCATGGACGTCGTACCAGTCGAGAAGGGCGGTGGCGGACGGCGCCGGCATATGGGATAACCTGAGCTATAGAACGGGACGCTGGAGGTTCCATAGCAGATGGCGCGCTTGAGAAAACCGGCTTTCGTCTACAAAGGGGTACGGCCGCTCGCCGACATCATCGCCGCGCCGCTCAGTGTCGCCTGCCGCAAACGCGGCTTTGCCACGCTCGACCTCGTCGCCCACTGGCCGGATATCGTCGGCCCCGCCTATGCTGAAACGACGGCCCCCGACCAGCTTTCCTGGCCGCGCCGGCCGAAAGGTTTGATCGGCGAGGAAGAGCACGAGCCGGCGGTCCTTACCGTGCGATGCTCGGGGGCGGCGGCCATGCGCCTGACGCTCGAAGCACCTCAGTTGATCGAGCGCATCAACACCTTTTTCGGCTATCGCGTCGTCGGTCGTCTCAGGCCTTTGCAACTGCCGCCGGTCAGGATTGGTCCGCGGCCGCGTCCGCGGCCGGCGCAGATTTCACCGGAGGCGGAGGCAAGGGTGCAGACGCTTGCCGCCGGCATCAACGATGACGGCCTCAAGGCGGCGGTTGAGCGGCTGGGGCGCGCGATCAGCGGCGATGTTCGCGGCCGGCGTTGAAAAGTAAGCCCGAACAGCGTCCCCGGCTACCCGCGCCATGTGGCGCCGCCACGAGTGGCTGGCGCACACGACGAACAAGACACGAAAAGCATCCTCTTCCCAATGACGCGCCCTTGCCATAATTTGTCGCCAATGACGGACCCGCTAGGGCCTGTTATCCGAAAGGGAACGACATGTTGACTCGCCGCCGCTTTCTTATGACCACTGCAATTGCCGCGGCCGGGTTTGCCGCCGTGGCATCGTTCCCCGGATTGGCCTTCGCTCAGGAGCCGCCGGCGACCGTCGACGTAACCGAGCTGATGAAGCCTGGCGTGCTGCCCGAAATGGCCCTCGGCAATCCCGACGCCAAGGTAAAGATCGTCGAATATATGTCGATGACTTGCAGCCACTGTGCCGATTTTCATAACAAGACCTTCGACGCGATCAAGACCAAGTACATCGACACCGGCAAGATTTACTTCGTGATCCGCGAATTTCCATTGGATCCGCTGGCCGCCGCCGGCTTCATGCTGGCGCGCAACGCGCCGGGCGGCAAGTATTTCGACGTGGTGTCCTATCTGTTCAAGACGCAGAGCCAGTGGGCCTTCGTCGATGATCCGCTGTCCGGCCTGCGCAACGTCTCCAAGCAGTTCGGCTATTCGCCCTCGACTTTCGAGGCGACGCTGACCGATCAGAAGTTGCTCGACAATATCAACGAGACGCGCAAGCACGGCGCCGATGCCTTTGGCATCACCGGAACCCCGACCTTCTTCATCAACGGCAAGCGGGAAGTCGGCTTCATGTCGGTCGACGAGATGTCGGCCAAGATCGATCCGCTGCTCTGATTCTCAACTGGTGATAACCGCCGGATATCAACAGGCCGCGATGCCCCGCCTCTTGCCGGCAGGGCGTCGCGGCCTTCATGATATGGTGGTCCATGGTACGGTCACACTCTATGAATAGGGTGTTGCCGAAGCGGATCGCCAATGCAGTTCGAGCGGCTGAAGATACAGGGCTTCAAGTCCTTCGTGGACTTCTCCGAGTTCGTCATCGAACCCGGCCTGACAGGCGTGGTCGGCCCCAACGGCTGCGGCAAGTCCAATCTCGTCGAGGCCATGCGCTGGGTGATGGGCGAAAGCTCCTACAAGGCGATGCGTGCCTCCGGCATGGACGATGTCATCTTTTCCGGCTCCGGCAAGCGGGCGGCCCGCAACGCGGCCGAAGTGACGCTGGTCCTCAGAAACGACCTGCGCACCGCGCCGCCCGCCTTCAATGACGCCGATCTTCTGGAGATCACACGTCGTATCGAACGACAGGCCGGGTCTTCCTACCGCATCAACGGCAAAGACGTACGCGCCCGCGACGTACAGCTATTGTTCGCCGATGCCTCTACCGGTGCCCGCTCGCCGGCCATGGTGCGGCAGGGACAGATCGGCGAATTGATCGCCGCCAAGCCGACGCAGCGCCGCACCATCCTGGAGGAAGCGGCTGGCATCTCTGGTCTGCATTCCCGGCGCCACGACGCCGAACTGCGTCTCAAGGGCGCCGAAACCAATCTCACGCGCATGGAAGACGTATTGCGGGAGATCGAGACGCGACTTGAAGGATTGCGCAAGCAGGCAAGGCAGGCGGCTCGCTACCGCAACCTCTCAGGTGACATCCGCAAGGCCGAAGCCACCGTCGCCTTCCTGCGGGTAAGCGATCTGATGACCCAGGTCGAGGAAGCCGAAGCGCAGATGACGGATAGCTTCGGCGCCGTTGCCGACGCCCAGACAGCCCAGACCGAGGCCGTTCGTCGCCAGGCGATCATCGCCCACGAACTGCCCGGCCTGCGCGATCGGGCCGTTGAAACAGCGGCGGCGTTGCAGCGGCTCCGCATCGCGCTCGCCGAATCCGAGGCGGAGGAGCGGCGCGCCCGCGAACGATTGGCGGAACTTTCGCGCCGCGCCGAGGAAATCGCGCGCGATCGTACTCGTGAGGCGGCCCTGGTGGCCGAAAACGACGAACGTCTGGCCGCCCTCGCCGACGAGGCGGAGACTCTGCTGGCTGAGGAGCTTGGCGAGGAGGAACGACGGGTTGAGGCTGAGGCGCTCGCCTCGGATATTGCCAGCCGTCTGGCCGAGATCGACGCTGAACTCGCCGCCGCGACCTCCGCCGAAGCCGAGGCCGCCGCGCTGAAGGGAGCGCTTGAACGCGAAATCCGCGACGCCGGTCTTCGTCTCGATCGTCTCCTGCGCGATCTCGAAGGGCTTGACGCCGAACTTTCGGAGCTGGACGAGCGGCTCAATGCCGACGACGCCATTGCCGCCGCGCGCGAGGAGATCGAGCTGGCCACCGCCATGGTGTTCGAGGCGGAAGCCGCTGTCGAGGATGCCGAGGCCAGCCGCCGCGCCGCCGAGGAAGAGCGCCTTGCCGCCACGGGGCCACTTGCCGACGCTGAACGCGAACTGCAGAAGCTCGATACCGAGGCGCGTACTTTGGCGAAGATGCTCGATATCGAGCACGGCCAGCTGTTCCCACCCCTGGTCGATCGCCTGACGCCGCAGAAGGGCTTCGAGACGGCGCTGGCCGCCGCCCTCGGAGAGGACATCGAGGCGCCGATGGACGATCGCGCCCCGGCTTATTGGACCATGCCCGGCAATGGTGCCGCCGATCCGTCGCTGCCGGACGGTGTGCCGCCACTTGCCAAGTTCGTTGATGGCCCTGACCTTATTGCCCGCCGCCTGCGCCAGATCGGCGTCATCAAGGCCGAGGATGCAGCACGACTACAGCCGTTGCTTGCCACCGGTCAGTTGTTGGTGACGCTCGACGGGGCTCTGTGGCGCTGGGACGGCTATGCCGCCGCCGCCGATGCGCCGACCGTCGCGGCTCGCCGGCTCGCCGCCCGCAATCGCCTTGCCGAGATCGACGCGCAGCGCGAAACGGCAAACGAACTCTGCGCCACGCGGCGTCAGGTGCTCGACGCTGCCGAGATCCGCCTTCGCGAGACCGAGGCGGAGGAGCGGGCTGCTCGCGAGGCAATCAAGGCCGCTGAACGCGCCGCCTCGGTCGCCCGCGATCAACTGTTGATGGCCGAACGGGCGCTGGCGGAGACAGTCGCCCGCCGTGCCGCCGCCGCCGGCCAGCGCGAGCGTCTCGCGGCCGACGTCGAAGACTTTGCCGCTCGCAAAACGGAGGCCGAGGAACGGTACGCCGAGCTCGCCGATGCGTCGGAGCTTGCGACCCGCGTCCAGGATCTCAGGAGCGAGGCGGCTGACACGCGCGCGCGCTTCTCGGAAGCCCGCTCCGCCGTCGAAATGATCCGCCGCGAGGGCGAGTTACGGAAGCGTCGCATGGAGGCGATCGAGCGCGAGCTGGCCGGCTGGGGCGATCGCGTCCGCCATGCCGCGGCGCATCTCGGCGAATTGGACGACCGGCTTGCCCAGGTGGAAGACGAACGGGCCGAACTGGTCGATCGCCCCGATGAGATCATTGAAGCCAGACGCGGCCTGATGCGGGCGATTGCCTCGGCCGAGGCCGCCAGCACCGAGGCCTCCGATCGCTTGCGCGATGGCGAGCTGCAGGCCGGCGAAGCCGATCGTACTGCCACGGAGGCTTTGGCTCGGCTTTCGACCATCCGCGAAGGTCGGGCGCGAGTCGAGGAGCGCCTCGCCGCCGCCAAGCAGCGGCTTGAGGAATATGCCGACGAGATCCGGGACCGCTTCGATGCGCCGCTCTTTGCCCTGCGCCAGCTCGCCGAGATCGACGATGCCGCGCCGTTGCCCGATATCGGCGGCGTGGAGACCCGGCTCGAACGGTTGAAGTTGGAGCGCGACAAGCTCGGCGGCGTCAATTTGCAGGCCGAGGCCGAACAGGCCGAGCTGGAGGGGCGCCTCGATACTCTTGTCAACGAGCGCGAAGATCTGATCGAGGCGATCCGCCGGCTGCGCCAGGGCATTCAGAACTTGAACCGCGAGGCGCGCGAGCGCCTGCTCAACGCCTTCGGTATCGTCAACGCCCACTTTCAGCGTCTGTTTGGGCACCTGTTCGGCGGTGGCACGGCTGAACTACAGCTCGTCGACGCCGAGGACCCGCTGGAAGCCGGCCTGGAGATTCTCGCTCGCCCGCCGGGCAAGAAGCCGCAGACCATGACGCTGCTCTCCGGCGGCGAACAGGCTCTGACGGCCATGGCACTGATCTTTGCCGTCTTCCTCACCAATCCCGCGCCGATCTGCGTACTCGATGAAGTGGACGCGCCGCTCGATGACGCCAATGTCGAACGCTATTGCGACCTCCTGGAAGAAATGGCCCGCTCGACCGAGACTCGTTTTGTGGTCATCACCCACAATCCCATCACCATGGCGCGAATGAACCGGCTGTTCGGCGTCACGATGGCTGAGCGCGGCGTGTCGCAACTGGTCTCAGTCGACCTCGAAACCGCCGAATCTTTCCGAGAGGCGAGCTGAGCCACTTGCCGCTTCCAGCCCCCTGTTGCGAGGCAGTGGCAGCTTAATCGATTATGCTCACCTCGACTAAGGTCGTAGTCTGTGGTGGGGTGTGGTTTCATCAGGAGAAATGGCATATAAATCAATGAAATGTTAAGACCCGTGCCAATCTTGACAGGCATCCGTGTGAACACTATGGTGCCGGCCAAATCAGGGATTACCCCGATCTTGCAGGGCCTTGGCGACTACGTTCTTGAGGATGCCGCCGATGGGTCAGGATGACGAACGGCCGGACGACGCCGGAAGCGATCCCCGCCTTAGGGCGTTGGGAGAGAAGCTGGCGGAAGCGCGGCGCGCTCCGTCCGAACCGGCGGGCGGCGGGCCTCAATCGTCTGGGCTCTCTGGTTTCGGCCAGGCGATGAAAGTCGGGTCGGAGTTCGTGGCTGGGGTGATCGTTGGCTTCGTGATCGGCTACACGATCGATCGGCTCTTCGGGACAACCCCGTGGGGCATGATTGTATTCTTGTTGCTGGGCTTTGCTGCCGGGACGCTGAACGTGATGCGTTCGGCGGGGGTGGCGAAGGATCCGTTTTCCGCCGGGTCGGGCAAGACGCCTGGACGGAATAAGGACGGCGAAGACTGAGTTAGAACGGCAGGGCGGGCTGGCCCGAGGCCGTAGTGCGGGCGAGATCGAGCGAGGGAGCTCCTCAAGGTGGCTGACGTAAGAACCGATCCCATCCATCAGTTTGGCATCCACAAGCTGGTGGACATCAATATTGACGGCTACGACGTCTCCTTCACCAACTCTTCGCTGTTCATGATATTGACGCTGGCAGCTATCGCGCTGGTACTGTTGTGGGGCACTTCGTCGCGTGCCGTGGTGCCGGGCCGGGCGCAGTCGGTGGCAGAGCTATCCTACGAATTTGTCGCCAATACGCTGAGAAACGCGGCCGGCGAGGGCGGCATGCGCTTTATGCCGCTGGTGTTCTCGCTATTCATGTTTGTGCTGACAGCCAACATATTCGGCATGGTGCCCTATTTCTTCACGGTGACCTCGCACATCATCGTCACGGCGGCCCTGGCGCTGCTGGTGATTTTCACGGTGACGATCTACGGGTTCTACAAGAACGGCACTCATTTCCTGAAGCTGTTCGTACCCTCGGGCGTGCCCATGGCTATTGTGCCGCTGGTGACGCTGATCGAGATCATTTCCTTCCTGTCGCGGCCGCTCAGCCTCGCCGTTCGTCTGTTCGCCAACATGTTGGCCGGCCATATCACCCTCAAGGTGTTCGCGGGCTTCGTGGTGACGCTAACCGGCTTCGGTGCCTTCGGCTTTCTCGGTGCGTTGTTGCCGCTGATCATGGTGGTGGCGCTGACCGCCCTCGAATTCCTGGTGGCTTTCCTCCAGGCTTACGTCTTCACGATCCTTACCTGCATGTACCTCAACGACGCCCTGCACCCGGGGCACTGAGGCCGGATCGACGAAGTTCACCCATCAAAACCGTCCAGGTCTTTGTTTCTTAAGGAGCGTTACAATGGAAGCTGAAGCCGCGAAGTACATCGGCGCTGGCCTTTCGACCATCGGCATCGCCGGTGCCGCCATCGGCCTCGGCAGCATCTTCGGCAATTATCTGTCGAGTGCCGTCCGTAATCCTTCGGCCGCTGATGGCCAGTTCGGTCGCCTGATCCTCGGCTTTGCCGTGACCGAAGCGCTCGGCATCTTCTCGCTGCTGATCGCCCTGTTGCTGCTGTTCGCCGTCTGATCGCGAGACAGTCGAAGCGAGTCCCTGTGGGGCTCGCAGCATGTCGCTGGCCGGTTTCCGGCCAGCCGTGACGAGCCGGCGCCTCGCGAGGTGATTTTCGCCTCGGGGCGCCGCTTGATCGTTATCATCCATGGAGCCTGAGCGTCGATGAGCTGGTTCATCAGCCAAGCCAACGCACAAGAGCCGGCAAGCGTTCCGGCAGAGGGCGGCCACGCGCCGACGGAAGCCGCCGGCTCGACGGTGGCGCACGGGGGCGGCGAACACGGTGGCACTTTCCCACCGTTCGATCCCTCGACTTTCCCCTCGCAGCTGTTCTGGCTGGCCATCGTCTTCATCGCGCTCTACGTCCTGATGGCCAAGAAGGTCATTCCGCAGATCGGTAGTATCTTCGAGGCACGCGCCGCGAAGATTGCCGGCGATCTTGCTGAAGCCGAAAAGGCCAAGGGGGAAACGGACGCTGCCATTGCTTCCTACGAGGCGTCGCTGGCCGCCGCTCGTAACAAGGCCAATGCCATCGCCCACGATACGCGCACCAAGGTCGCCCACGAGATTGACGGCCGGCGCCATGCCGCCGAAGGGCAGCTTGCCGCCAAGCTCTCTGAGACCGAAAAGCACATAGCCGACGTCAAGAATATCGCGCTCGACCATGTGTCGACGATCGCTACCGAGACGACCGAGGCGGTCGTCGAGGCGCTGCTCGGCAAGGTTGGTCGCGAGGAGGCCGCCGTGGCCGTCGCCGCCGTCTCGGCCGGCAAGCACTGAGGGGGCCACGATGCTCGACAACACCACTTGGGCCTTCGTCGGTCTGATCCTTTTCTTCGTCGTGCTCGCCTACTATGGGGTGTTCGGCACTGTTGGCCGCATGCTCGACAAGCGGGGCGAAGAGGTGACCGCTGAATTGGAAGCGGCTCAGCGCCTGCGCCGGGAAGCGGAAGCCCTTCTGGCCGAGTACCAGCAGAAGCGCGCCGCTGCCGAAAAGGACGCGGCCGAGATCATCGCTCACGCTGAAGACGAGGCAAAGCGCATGACGGCTGACGCGGAAGTGGCGCTCAAGGAGCTGATCGAGCACCGGACCCGCACCGTTGAGGCCAAGATCGCTCATGCCGAGGCGGCCGCCGTCGCCGAAGTGCGGGCCGTCGCCATTGACATGGCGATCGCCGCCTCGAGGCGGCTGCTGACCGAAAAGGTTCAGGGCGAGGTTGCCGCCGACCTTATCTCCAAGGGCGTTGATGAGGTAAAGGCTCGGTTCGGCTGAGCCGCTGGCGCCGATCGATACGGAACGAGGGGCCTTTGGGGCCCCTTTTTCATGGCTGCCTGCAACCCGCCCGCGCTTCGATGCATTCCCGGACCGGCCGGAAGCTGCGTCGATGGATGGGCGTCGGCCCCAGTTCGGTGAGCGCCCTCAGATGTTTGGCCGAGCCGTAGCCGACGTTGGTTTCGAAGCCGTAGCCGGGAAACGCGTCGGCATGGAGTTCCATCATGCGGTCGCGCATCACCTTGGCGACGACAGAAGCGGCGGCGATGGCGGCGACGCGAGCATCGCCCTTGACGATGGCGGCGCCCCGATAGCCGGCGGCAAGCAGCGCCGCGGGCACATCCCGTCCGTCGACGAGCACGCCCACCGGCTGTTCGGCCAGCGACCGTACCGCCCGGTTCATCGCCCATAGATTGGCGGCCAGAATATTCATGGAATCGATGCGCGCCGCCGACGCCGAGGCAACGGCGACGATATGATCGCGACAGATGGCTTCGAACATTTGTTCGCGCACACTGGGGCGAAGTTGCTTTGAATCGGTTAGCCCCTCGGGCAGTGGTGCGTCGGTGAGAATCACCGCCGCGGTCACCACCGGGCCGGCCAAGGGGCCACGGCCGACCTCGTCCACCCCAGCGACGGGGCCGCCCCAGCGGCGAGCGAAATCTTCTTCCATGCGACGGTCGCAGGCTTCGACGATAAGGCCCGAAAGAAGATCGTGGGAGGGGGAGGAAGCGGTACGAGGCATGAGCTGTCAGTAGGGGCGAATCAACATCTCAGCCATGATACGGCAGATTGGTGAAGCCGCAGCCATTTGACGTCCGCCTCCATGCCACATAAGAGAAATCCCAGATCGTTGCGGCCGCCGCCGCTCACCAATTCCTAGGCATCCCGATGTCACACAACAGCTTTGGACATCTCTTCCGCATCACCACATGGGGCGAAAGCCACGGCCCAGCGCTGGGTGTCGTTGTCGATGGTTGCCCCCCGGGTCTGCCGCTGACGGCTGAGTTCATCCAGGCCTTTCTTGACCGACGCAAGCCGGGCCAGTCACGTTTCGTGACGCAGCGGCGTGAGGATGACATCGTCGAGATTCTTTCCGGCGTGTTCGAGGATGACCGCACAGGCGGTCCCGTCACGACGGGAACGCCGATCTCGCTGCTCATCCGCAATACCGACCAGCGCTCCAAGGATTATGGCGACATCCGCGACAAGTACCGTCCCGGTCACGCCGATGTCGCCTACGATCTCAAGTATGGCGTCCGCGATTACCGTGGCGGCGGCCGCTCTTCCGCCCGCGAGACGGCGGCGCGCGTTGCCGCCGGTGCCGTGGCCCGCAAGGTTATCGATGGCGTGACCGTTCGCGGTGCTCTCGTCCAGATTGGCAAGGAAAAGATCGACCGCGCCAACTGGGACTGGAGTACGGTCAACGACAATCCGTTCTTCTGCCCCGATCCCCAGGCGGTGCCGCGCTTCGAGGCCTATCTCGACCGCGTCCGCAAGGCCGGCTCGTCGGTCGGCGCTGTGGTCGAGCTGGTGGCCGAGGGCGTGCCGGCCGGCTGGGGCGCCCCGATCTACGCCAAGCTCGATCAGGACCTTGCCTCGGCACTGATGTCGATCAATGCCGTGAAGGGCGTCGAGATTGGCGAGGGTTTCGCGGCCGCCGAACTCACCGGCGAGGCCAATGCCGACGAGATGCACATGGGCAATGACGGGACCATCCTGCATGGCTCGAACCATGCCGGCGGCATCCTTGGCGGTATCTCCACCGGCCAGCCGCTGGTGGCGCGCTTTGCCGTCAAGCCGACCTCGTCGATCCTGATCGACCGCCGCTCGGTATCGGCGGCCGGCGAGGACGTGGACGTCATGACGCGTGGCCGCCACGACCCTTGCGTCGGTATTCGTGCCGTGCCGGTGGGCGAGGCGATGATGGCGCTAGTGCTTGCCGACCACAAGCTGCGTCACAGAGGCCAGATCGGTCGCGATGGCGCTGTCGCCTTCCCGCTACGCTGATCACGCCCCATGGACGCGACAGCGGTCAGCCTTGCACCGCTAAACCCGGTGAACGATCTCGGTGCCGTGGGGGCGGTCTACCGCCGCGCCGCCGACTATCTGGAGCTTGAAAGCGGCCTGACGCCGGAAGAGGCTGCGCTTGCCTTCTTTGCGGATCGACCACCTACGAACATCGAAGAGCCGCTGAAGTTTGGCGTCCGCGATGATGACGGCGCGCTCGTTGCCATCGGTGACCTCGCATTCGGCTATCCCGAGCCGGGCGATGCCTATCTCGGTCTGCTGCTTCTCGTTCCGGAGATGCGCGATAAGGGCTTGGGCCGGGCGATACTCGGCGAGGTGAAACAGCTCGCGCAGGTACGTGGCGCATCACGCCTTCTGATTGGTGTTCTTGACGCCAACATACGGGCGCGCAGCTTCTGGGAAGGCCAGGGTTTCGAGCTAACGCGAACCAGCGGGCCGCATGCTTTCGGCGAACGGTGGCACGTTGTCCACCGTTTCGAAATGCTGCTGACGGGCATATCCGGGAATTGTGCCTAGAGGGACTGCAATCTTCTGGATATCGCGAATTCTTCATACTCGTTTTACCGCTTGTTTACGCGCGACCGCGCAGAAACTCAGACGAAAGTATCAGTCAAGGCGGGGACCAGTCATCGGCGGAGGCCGGACCGGTCTGTCGAATTTGGGTGAGGGCGTTTGTGCCCTTGCGCCGGCTTCGGCATCGCGAAAACAGGCGGTCCCGCGCCAATCTAGCGGGGACACGCATGCTGAAGTCGTTCACGGGGAGAATAGTTTTCGTCGTGCTGGTGTCCGCGCTGGCGCTGGCCGCTGCCCTGACCTTCGCAACGCAGCGAATGGCCGAACAGACGGTTACCGATCTCTCGGGCGAAGCCATCGTCACCGCTGCCGGTGCCCGCGCTGGCGCCTTGCAGGCCTGGATCGATAGCCTCTCCAGCCAGGCGGCAGCCGTTGCCTCCGCCTCTGCCCTTCAGGAGTCGGCGCGCGAATTCAAAAGTGGCTGGAACCAGCTGCTTGACGATGATCCGGGCGCCCGCCTGCGGCAGGTGTTTGTCGACGGCAACACGAACCCGCAACATCGCGAGGAGATGACCGCGGTCAGCGACACCTCGGAGCGCTATTTCATCTACCACGCGACCGGCCACAAGGCGGTCGCGTCTGCCCTGCGCGACACCGGCTTTGACGACCTCGTGCTATTCGACGACGGCGGCAAGGCCTACTACTCCTACGCCAAAGACGAATTGTTCGGCCGTCGCATCGCCGATGCCACAGACAAGCCGGCGCTGGTCGACGTGGTCAAGGCGATGATCCCGGCGCCGGGCGCCAAGCCAGCCGCACTCAAACCCGCTTTCACTGGCTTCATGCCGGACCCGTCCTCTACGGTCGGCCTCAGCAGCTATTTCGTGGCGCCCGTGATCATGGAGGGGCGCTTTGTCGCCGTGGTGGCGCTGCGCGTCAACATGGCGCAGGCAGCAAAGGTTCTGACCGACAAGACCGGCCTTGGTGCCACTGGACGTTCCATTCTTGTGTCCTCGGAAACCGGCTCCGGTTTCACCTTCGGCCAGACGGCGAAGGGCGACATGTCGATCGACCTCTCGGCCAATTCTCTGCGCAAGGCGACGGAGGGCCAGGTGTTCGAGGCGGAAATCGAACCTGGCATTGTCGAGCTGGCCGCCCTGGCGTCGGTGCGTCCCGGCTGGCAGGTGTTGTCCCTGCATGATCGCAGCGCCGCTCTGGCACCAGTCAAACGGCTGACGCTGATCCTCGTTGCCGTTGCCGCGGCGGTTCTGCTCCTCGTCGGCGGCATCGCGGTGCAGCTCACACGCCGTCTGACCCGCCCCCTGGCGACCCTGGCCACCGATGTCCGTCGGCTCGGTGCCGGCGAACTCGATGCCCAGTTGTCGGGGCGCGACCGCAAGGACGAGATCGGCGATCTTGCGCGTGCCGTCGATGTGTTCCGCGCCGCGGCCATCGAGCGGTTGCGGCTCGAAGAACAGCAGATCGCGGAAGGCCGTCGTCGCGAGAGCCGCCAGCAGGAGGTCGATCGTCTGGTCGCCTCATTCCGCGCCGAAGTACACAACACCATTGAGGCGGTTGCCCGTCGCATGGCCGATATGACCGCTACCGCCGCCGACCTGACGCAGGTTGCCGAGGAGACTACGGTCCGCACCGGTGAGGCGGCGCATGCCTCGTCGACGGCATCGGGCTCGGTGGGCTCGGTCGCCGCCGCAGCGGAAGAGCTGGACGCTTCGATCCGTAACCTTGGTACGCAGGTGAACTCCGCGCGCGATGTGGTCGAGAGTGCCACCCAGGGCGCCAATGCCGCCAACGCCAAGGTCGGCGGCCTGCGGGTTGCCTCCGAGGAGATTGGCAAGATCGTCACGCTGATCCAGTCGATCGCCGGCCAGACCAATCTTCTGGCGCTCAACGCCACCATCGAAGCGGCACGGGCCGGCGAGGCTGGTCGGGGCTTTGCCGTCGTCGCCTCGGAGGTGAAGAACCTTGCCGGCCAGACCGCCAAGGCGACCGAGGAAATTTCTCACCAGATCACGGCGATCCAGACCTCTTCCGAGGAAGCGGCCGAAGCTATCCAGGCGATTACCGACACCATGGCGACCGTCAATCGCTATACGGTCGCCATGGCCGACGCCATGGGCCAGCAGAGCGAGGCGACCACCTCGATCAGCGGCAACGTCCACGCCGCCGCAGCGGCCACCGGCTCGGTGCTCGGCATCGTCGAGCGCGTGGCCAGCGCGGCCGACGCCACCACGCGTTCGGCGCAGTCGGTGAAGGATAGCGCCGCCGATGTCGAGCGGGAGACCAAGGCATTGGAAGAACTGTTGGCCGACTTTCTCGATAAGGTAACGGCGGCCTGAGCGTGCATCTGGCCGGACGGGCGGAAGACCCTTCCGGCCGGCTTCGCCCCTCAAGGGCCATAAAGCCGCATTTCATGCCTTGACCGGAGCATGGGTGCCGCTAATTCTCGCCGTCACGATCTTTTTGAGAGACTGGCGGATGCTCCTCGTCAACGGTTCCATCTTCGACGGCGAGGCTCTGCTGCCGGCCGGTCATGCGATTCTGGTCGAGGATGGCCGTATCGCCCACATTGCGCCTGTCGCCGCCTTCGCCGGCTACGTAGGTCGTACGGTGGATGCCGGGGGCATGACCGTCCTGCCTGGCCTTATCGACTGCCATGCTCATCTCGTGCTCGGCGGCGAACTGAATCCCTCGGCGGTTTTGGCCGGTATCTCCCATGTCGAGCTGACGTTGCGTTGCCTGGAGAATGCCACAGCGTCGTTGGCCGGCGGAATAACGTCCATGCGCGATCTCGGCGGCGTCGACCATGTCGAGCTGCGCGTTCGCGACGCGTTCAATTCCGGCCGGATGTTCGGGCCGACCATTCGAGCCGCCGGCAAGTTCATCTGCATGACCGGTGGGACCAATTATTTCATAGCCCGCCAGGCGGATGGCCCGGCCGAGATGATCAAAGCCGTGCGAGAGCAAATTCATGCCGGCTGCGACTGCGTCAAGCTGATGGCCACCGGCGGCGTGCTGACGCCTGGAGTTCGGCTGGAGCACGCCCAGTTCACCTGCGAGGAGATGACGGCCGCCGTTGGCGAAGCGCGCCGTTTCGATCGTCCTAGCGCCGCGCATGCCATGACGCCGGCGGGCATACTCAACGCGGTGCGGGCCGGCGTCGATTCCATCGAACATGGCATAATGCTCGATCAACAGTGCATCGACGAGATGTTGCTGCGCGGCGTCGTGCTGGTCCCGACGCTTATGCCCTTTCATTGCATGCTCGCGAGCAACGTCGGCGGTGTGCCCGAATGGGCGATGGAAAAGGCGCGTTGGGCATCGGAACACCATCGGCGATCCTTCAAGGCCTACTACGATGCCGGCGGCCGCATCGCCATGGGCGCTGACACCGGAACGCCGTTCAATCCGCACGGCAACGCCGCCTGGGAATTGGCTCACATGGTTGGCGCCGGCATGAAATCCATCCACGCCCTGACGGCCGCGACGGCAACGGCTGCCGATCTGCTTCGGCTCGATGATCGCGGGCGCCTCAGGCAAGGCTTTGCCGCCGATCTGCTGGTCGTCGAGGGCAACCCGCTCGACGACATCATGGCGGTGGCCGACAAGGTCAACCACCGGTTCATCTTGAAGGATGGCCGCGTGGTGAGGGATGATTTCACCAACGCTGGACGCGCGGATAGCCGCATCCGACGCCCGACTGTCGGGGCCTGATCAGATCGGCAGCTTGGTGGAGCGTTTCACGGTTCGGAGCGTCAGCTGCGATTGAACGCGCACGACGCCGGGCAGGGGTGTCAGTATCTCGCTGTGGATGCGCTCGAGGTCGGCGGCGTCGCGATAGACGACGCGCAGCAGATAGTCGTGCTGACCGGCCAGCAGATAGCATTCGGTGATCTCCGGTATCACGCGGACCGCGGCCTCGAACTTGTCGAGCGAGGCGCGTCCCTGGCTGTCGAGCGTCACGGAAACATAGGCGGTGCCGGGTACGCCGGCTATTCGCGGGTCCAAAATGGCGACAAAGCGGGCGATAAGGCCGCTTTCCTCGAGAAGGCGCGTGCGCCTCAAGCAGGCCGAGGCTGAGAGGTGCACCCGATCCGCAAGCTCGGCATTGGTCGGTCGGGCATTGTCTTGCAAGGCGGTCAGGATCGCACGATCCGTCACGTCGAGGCGCATGGGTTGAATTTCCTGCGTTTCAAGGGGCGAAGAGCAGAATTTTATGCCGATTTACGCCCGTAGTCTGCTGAATCTGTGCAAGTAATTGCGTCAAGATTGGCCAAATATGCGCCATCACGCCAAGCCGGGACCAAACCCGGCGGCGGAACCAGCAGGGGATCAATAAAAATGCTCGTCGGTACACCCAAAGAAATCAAGGATCACGAGGACCGCGTTGGCCTCGTTCCGTCGTCTGTGCGCGAACTCGTCGCTGCCGGACACAAGGTTATCATCGAAAAGAACGCCGGCGCCGGCATCGGTGTGGCTGACGCCGCCTACGTCAAGGCCGGTGCCACCATCGTCGATGGCCCCGATGAAATCTTCGCCAAGGCCGACCTGGTCGTCAAGGTCAAGGAGCCGCTGGCCGTCGAGCGCAAGAAGCTGCGTGAAGGGCAAACGCTGTTCACCTATCTCCATCTTGCGCCCGACCCGGAGCAGGCCGAAGACCTGGTGAAATCCGGTGCGACCTGCATCGCCTACGAGACGGTGACGGCTGCCAACGGTTCGCTGCCGTTGCTTGCTCCCATGTCGGAAGTGGCTGGTCGCATGGCGCCGCAGGTTGGCGCCGCCGCGCTTGAAAACGCGGCCGGCGGTAAAGGCATCCTGCTCGGCGGTGTGGCTGGCGTGGCGCCGGCCAAGGTGGTGATCCTCGGCGCTGGTGTTGCCGGCACCAATGCCACCCACGTTGCCCTTGGCATGGGCGCCGACGTGACGCTGGTCGATAATTCGATCGACGCTCTGCGCCGTGCCATTGCCACCTTTGGCGTGCGCATCAAGACGGCCCATTCGAACAAGGATACCGTGGCCGACCTCGTCATCGGCGCCGATCTCGTCATATCCACGGTTCTGGTGCCGGGCGCGGGTACGCCGAAGCTGATCAGCCGCGAACTGATCGCAGCCATGCAGAAGGGCTCCGCCTTCGTCGACGTCGCCATCGACCAGGGCGGCGCCTCGGAAACGTCGCGCGCCACCACGCACTCCGACCCGACCTATATCGAAAGCGGCGTCGTCCACTATTGCGTCGCCAACATGCCTGGCGGCGTCGCTCGCACCTCGACCTTCGCCCTCAACAACGCCACGCTGCCTTTCGCGCTGGCGCTGGCCAACAAGGGCTGGAAGCAGGCCTGCAAGGACGACATCCACCTTGCCCATGGCCTCAACGTCCATGCCGGCAAGATCACTTACAAGGCGGTGAGTGACGCCCTCGGCCTCGCCTACCTTGATCAGGCCAAGGCGCTGGCCTGACGCCGGCCTCGGACTGATATGAAAATGGCCGGAGTGGGAAACCGCTCCGGCCATTTTCATATTCAGCAATCTGGATCGGCGTCGCCGATCTCGTTGCTCAGCGCCTCAATACCGTTACCACCTCGACGTGGCTCGACCAGAGGAACTGGTCGACCGGCGTAACGCTTTCGATGCGATAGCCGCCATCGACCAATATCCTGAGATCGCGGGAAAGCGTCGCCGGATTACAGGAGACGGCCACGATGGTCGGTACTTTCGAACGCGCCAGCCACTGGCTCTGCTCGGCAGCGCCGGCGCGGGGCGGGTCGAAGACCACGGCGTCGACCTTCTCGAGTTCCTTTTCGATCAGTGGCCGGCGGGCGAGGTCACGTTTCTCGGTGGTGATTCGATGGCGACCGGTCATGCCGCGTGCCGCCTGGTCGAGCGCTGCGACTGCGCCACCTTCGCCTTCGATCGCCAATATTTCGGCCTTTCGGGCAAGGCGCAACGCGAAGGTGCCAACACCCGAGAAGAGATCGGCAACTCGTTTTGCCTTGTCCGGAATTGCGGCCGTCACCAACTCGCCCATGATCGCTTCGGCCTCTTCCGAGACCTGCAGGAAGCCACCGGGGGACGGCGTTACCGCTACGCCATCAATGTTGATCGCGACGGAGCGTCGTTCGACGATCGCCTCGCCACCGGCTGACAGGCGGGCAAGATCGAAACGGGTCGCGAGCTCGATAAGCTGCATGCGCAGCCGATCGGCATCGCGCGCCGCGATGCCGGCGACCGACACGTCGAGGCCGCCGTTGGTGAGCGTTACCGTGAGGTCGAGCCCGCCCTTTCTCGGTGCGATGAGGCCAGTCAGCGCCGTCAGCGCCGGGAGCGCGGCAAGCAGCTGCGGCCTCACCACCGGACATTCGTCGATCGTGACCAGGCGGTGACTGCCTCGCTCGTTAAAACCGACCAGCGGATGACGGCCGGCCATGATGCCGGCGAAGGTGGCGCGGCGCCGAGAGTGAGGCGGAACGATACGCGTCTCGCCGATCTCGGGGGCGAGGCCACGGTCGGCCAGAGCATCGACGACGAGCCGACGCTTGAAATCGGCATAGGGCGCCGGTGCCATATGCTGCAGCGTGCAGCCGCCACAGGTGCCGAAGTGTCGGCAAACCGGCTCAATTCGGTCGGCTGAGGGCGTTAGAACCCCCTTGAGTCGCCCCGTGCCGCCCTGAAGATCGACGTCGACGGTTTCGCCGGGCAGCGTGTAGGGGACGAACAGCTGCTGCCCGTCGGGCTGGAGCACGACACCATCACCGCGGTGGCCGAGGCGGTCGATCACAAGTTCAGTCAAGGCTCGCTCCGAGAAGATATTCGTGGTTGCCGTCGCCGCCGAGGATGGGCGAGGAGATGAGGTCGTGGACGCGCCAGTCATCACGGCCGTCGAGCCAGGCGCGAATGCGTTCAGCGGCGGCCTTGCCGGTTGCCTCATCGACGAGGCCTCCCTTGCCGATCGCCTGCCTGCCTGCCTCGAACTGCGGTTTGACCAGAAAGACGCCGACGGCCGGCCGGCGCGCCAGCACCAATGACGGCGGAAGCGCCAGGGTCAGTGAGATGAAGGAAACATCGGAGACGATCACGTCGGGACGAAAGGGCAGGTCATCCGACGTGAGGTCACGGGCGTTCAATCCCTCGATGTTGCTGACGCGCGGATCGTCGGCAATGCGCGGATGGAGTTGGCCATGGCCGACGTCCAGCGCGACAACGCGGGCGGCGCCGCGTTTGAGCAGCACCTCGGTGAAGCCGCCGGTGGAGGCGCCGACATCAAGGCAGTCGCGACCGTCGACATCAAAGCCGAAATGGTCGAGGCCTGCGACGAGTTTCAGAGCAGCGCGCGACACATAGGCGGCGGCCGGATCGGATATCGAAAGCTCAATATCCTCCTCGACCGAAAGGCCCGGCTTGTCGACCGGCCGTCCTGCAACGGTTACGTGGCCACGCAAGACGGCGTCGCGGGCGCGAGCGCGGCTATCCACGAGGCCACGGGTGACGAGAAGCTGGTCGAGACGGATCCTTGCCATGGCGTTGCTTTGAGGCAGGCGCCGGCCTTTGGCAAGGCCCGTCAGGGCATCGGACCGAAAAGTGGAACCCGGTTTTTGGGAAATCCGATGCGATAAAAAACGAGATCGCCCTTCAGCGTCCGTCAGGACGCGCAGCAATCTAGGGAGAATCGGCTTCCGCGGGCTCCTTCGGCTCGGTCGCCGGCACGACTGGCGTCTGGAGGATGGGGTCATCCGGCGAGGGAGCTTCCGGTGGAATGGCGCCGCCGACCGGCGCGGTTGCGTACATTTCGTAAGCTTCCTTGGGATCGTCCGGACGTGACGGACGAATGCGCCAGCGCAGCACGATGAAGGCGGCAAGCAACAGCTCGACCGCGGCCATGAAGACAAACAGCGAGTCGTTGCCCCAGCTCTCCATGGCGAAGGAGGCGATCAACGGTCCGAACACGGCGCCGACGCCGTTGGCGAGCAGCACGCCGGTCGCCATTTCGACATAGGCGGATTTTTCGGCGCGATCGTAAGCGTGGGCGGCGGCCACCGAATAGGCGGTGAGCACCACGGTGCCGAGCACAAAGGCCATGACGAACAGGCCATTGCTGCCAAGCGGCAGCAGAACGGTGAGCAGGCTGGCGATGGCCGACAGCACAATCACGCCGGCCAGCACCAAGCGACGGTCGTGGGCGTCGGACAGGCGGCCGACCGGCCATTGCATCAGGGCACCACCGACGACGGCGATGGAGAGAAAAATCGCCGCGCCATCCGCCGTCAAGCCACGCCCGATGGCAAAGACGGTGACCAGCGACCAGAAGGCCCCGTTGGCTACGCCGATCATGAAGGTGCCGGCGAGACCGACTGGCGCAATTTTCAAAAGGCGAAGCGGCCGAAACTGGACGATGGCGATCGGCGCCGGCTGCGCCGACGTGGTCAGCGCCACCGGCACCACGGCGAGCGACACCAAGAGCGAGGCGGCGGCGAACAGTTCGAAGTGCTGAATGGGCGCCAGCAGCACCATCAACTGACCAACGGTCGTGGTGAGGAAGTTGACGACGATGTAGACGCTCATGATCAGGCCGCGATTGTCGTTGGTTGCGCGGTCGTTGAGCCAGCTTTCAATGATCAGATAGAGACCGGCAAGGCAGAAGCCGGTGATGGAGCGCGCGCCGATCCAGATCAGTGGGTCGACGACCATCGGATGAACGAGCGTGGTGGCAGCGGCCAGCGACACCAGCGTCGAATAGGCCCGGATGTGGCCGGCTCTCAGGATGAGGTAGGGACAGGCGAGGCAGCCGACCACGAAGCCGAGATTGTAGGACGAACCCATAAGGCCGATGATGACCGGCGTGAAATGCTCGTAGAGGCCACGCAACGGAATCACCGTGCCCAGCAGCGCGTTGCCGCACAACAGGAAGCCGATGCCGGTCAGCAGCGAGACGAGCGGGGTGAAGGTCTTGGACAAGGAATGAACTCGTATGCAGGCGAGAAGGCGCTGGCCGCTGGCAAAACCGGTCGGCGTGGATGCACCGACATCGGTCCGTCCGGTCTTTCGATGCGGACAGTTGCAAACCTCTACGGCGTTTCCGTGAACTTTGTATTTTGAATCGGTTTGAGGCAGTTCGCCTGGAAATGCAAGCGTGGCTCGGCCATATTCGGCGCGGTAGGTGAACGAGTCCATAGAGGCTCATTCTGAGTCAGATTGATTCATGAGGTTTCTCGAGGATTCATGCTGCTCCATGGACACCCATGGCGATGCATTCGCTTAAGGAGAGTGGCATGAGCATCGATCCCGCCTTGGATTTCATGCCCGCCTATGGCGCTGCCGAGCGAGTATGTGTGGGCGTCCGAAGGCTGACCGCCCGTAACACTGGACCACTGACCTTTCGCGGGACCAACTGTTATCTTCTTGGCGACAGCGAGATCACCGTGATCGATCCCGGTCCCGACGATGACGCCCACGTCGCCGATCTCTTGGCAGTGGCCGGCGCGCCGATCCGACGTGTCCTCGTTACCCACGATCATGCCGATCATGCTGGCGCTGCGCGGCGGCTATCGGAATTGACCGGTGCCGAAGTTGTGGGCTCGGCGCCAATCCCTTCGCGTCCGTTCTATCGACCCGACGGGATCCTTGCCGACGACGAGACTGTCGCGACGGAAATCGGCCCTCTCCGGGTTGTTGCAACGCCCGGTCACGCCGCCGGGCATATTTGTTTCGACCTTGCGGGTTCGAGCCTTCTGTTCTCGGGCGATCATGTCATGGCCTGGTCGACCAGCGTCGTGGTGCCGCCGGACGGTCGCATGGCGGATTATATGGCTTCCCTCGATCGCTTGGCCGGTGTCGGGGCGCGCAGCTATCTGCCAGGGCACGGCGGTCAGGTGATCGACGGTCTCGCCCGCGTCAGTGAGCTGAAGCGGCACCGACAGGCGCGCGAGGCGGCTATCCTGCGGGCTCTCGACAGCGGCGAACGGACCATCGAGGAGATTGTCTCGGCGGTTTACATCGGTCTCGACCCGGCATTGACCGGCGCGGCTGCGCTGTCGGTCACGGCCCATACCGATTGGCTCGAAGAACGGCGCCTCGTCAGAAAAGCAGAGGGCCGGCTGAGCCGGTGCTGATCAGTTGGCCGCCTGCCGCCGCGACACCTCGGCGAAGCGGGCGAGGAAGTCGCCGACATGGCGAGCGTTTTCGCCGAGGTCGGGCATTGCCACTTGGCTCAGAGAGCGGACGTCGATACGGCTGCCGCCGTCGCCGGGGCGAATACGGACGACGACATCCTCCTGGGTGCCCAGCAGCATTGACCGCGCTTCGGCTTCAATCCGGCCACTTGCCGCCTCGGTGTCGGGCTCTTCGGCTAGCCTGATCGTCCAGCCAAGATCATCGATGGTCTGTCGGGCAAGGGCATAAGCCTCGACGGTGGACAGATCGACCGCCTGCGTCGTCAGCTCTGGATAGGCATCTTCCTGCAAGGCCGCGTCATCGTCCGGCGCGGCGCGCAGGTCGATTGGCAACGCCACCTGCTTAAAGCCGGCCGGAGCGGCCGGTGGATCGTCGGTGTCGGTCGACACGCTGTCCAGGGCGGGATAGGCGACATAGGCGGCGACGCCGCCGATCAACGGCGAAAAGGTGGCGATGATCAAAAGCAGTGTGCCGAAAGCACTGCTCGCACCACGCCGTCCCTCACGCCAGACATCGCGCACCGTCACTGAAACCACGGCGAGCGCTGCCAAGCCCAACAGGAGACCGGCAATGACGGCCGCGTACATGGTGGCGCTCGATATGAAATCGAGGTGGCGGGAACCGATCCCCACCACCATCACCATGAAGGCGAGGCTGGCTAGAAAGCGCGCAGGCTGGGCGCCGCGCGCCGACGGCAGCGGCAGCGGCGGCAGGCGGCTCATGCGGAGAATTCCGGTCCACGCACGTCGTAGGGACGCACCTCACGCCAGCGTTCCATCAGCTTTTCGAGACCAGCATCGGCACCGTCCGGCAGTACGATTCGCGGGGTGACGAAGATATCGCCCCGAACGCCCTTCTTGTCCGGTAACCCCTTGCCACGCAGGCGGAAAGCCTTCGACCCGGTAACCCCGGCCGGAATAGTCATGTCGACGGCGCCTTCAAGCGTCGGGACGCGCACCTTGCCACCCAGCACCGCCTCGTCGAGGCTGACAGGCAGATCGAGGCGCAAGTTGTAGCCGTCTGGCCGGAACAGGGCGTGTGGCTCGTAGACCAGGATGGCAATGGCATCGCCCGGCGGCGTTCCTTCGCCGCCCTGACCCTTGAGACGGAGTTGCTGACCCGGCTCGAAGCCTGCGGGGATCTTGGCGTCGAGCGACTTGCCGTTCGGTAGCGTGACGCGCACCTTGCCCGAGCCGACGATGTCCTCAAGGCGCACGCGCGCCGTCACCATGGTGTCGGCGCCCTTGGTTGATGGGGCACCGCCCGCCGCGGGGCCTGCGCCGCCTGCCGAGAAGCCTTCGAAGCCGGAAAATCCGGCCCCGCCACGCCGACTCCCTCGTGTATTGCCACGGGCACCGCCGTTGGCGAAATTGGCAAAGGTTTCGCCGAAGATATCGTGCAAGATGTCGTCCGTTGCCCGACCGCCGGCTTGGCGGAAGCCGCCGTGCATGCCGCCCTGACCGCCGGCGCCTCCGAACCCTTCGAAGCCGGTAAAGCGCGGCTTGCCGTCGGCGTCGATTTCGCCGGCGTCGAACTGGCGGCGCTTGTCCTTGTCGCCGACGATTTCATAGGCCGAATTGAGTTCGGAAAAGCGTTCCTTGGAACGCGGGTCGTTCTTGTTGGTATCGGGGTGATGCTGCTTGGCAAGCTTGCGATACGCCTTCTTGATCGTCGTTTCGTCCGCGCTCTTAGGCACGCCCAAGATCTCATACGGATCACGCATGCTGGTTGGCCCTCTTCAAATGGATAACGGCGCCCGATAGCGCCAAGGTTCTGCCAAGCATGTAATGCCCGATCACGTTCCGTTCCAGAGTGTGCCATTATACGGGTCGCGCAGCTTTGACAAAATCTTTTCGGTGGGATCGCTTGGGAGGTTGTCGATGGCCGGGATGTCGCTATATGCCGGTCGGACGCTTGCGCGAATCTGGCCCACGGCCAGCCAGCATGACGAGGCGCCGAAGAAAATGTCCAGTTCCGAGCCCGATTTCACCGAAGCCTCAGAGCCCTACCAGTTGTTCGTCAGCTGGATGAAGGAGGCTGAGAAGAGCGAGCCGAGCGATCCCAACGCCATGGCGCTTGCCACCGTCGACGAGGACGGGCTGCCGGATGCGCGCATGGTGCTGCTCAAGGGCTTCGACGAGCGTGGCTTTGTCTTCTACACCAACTTCGGCTCAGCCAAGGGCGAGCAGATCCTGAAGAGCGGCAAGGCGTCTCTTCTGTTTCACTGGAAAAGCCTCAGGCGGCAGGTGCGCGTGCGCGGCATCGTCTCGGAAGTTTCGAAGGAAGAGGCGGACGCCTATTTCCAAAGTCGCGATCGCGGTAGCCGGATCGGAGCCTGGGCCTCCAAGCAGTCACGCCCACTCGAAAGCCGCTTCGCTCTCGAAAAGGCGGTGGCCGAATGGGGTCTCAAGTTCGGTGTCGGTATGGTGCCGCGGCCAGATTATTGGTCGGGCCTGCGCGTATCGCCGACCGCCATCGAATTCTGGCGCGACGGGCTGTTCCGCCTGCACGATCGTGTCCGCTTCCTGCCCGACGGCAATGGCGGCTGGACGCGGACTCGCCTCTATCCCTGATCGACGAAAGGTCGCCGACAATGACTACCGCTACCGACGTCAGTGCTCTTAGCTTCGAGCAGGCTCTGAAAGAACTTGAGGGCATCGTCGCCCGGCTCGAACAGGGTTCGGTGCCGCTCGAGGAGAGCATTTCCATCTATGAGCGTGGCGACGCGATACGCAAACACTGCGACGGTTTGCTGAAGGCCGCCGAGGCGAAGGTGGAGAAGATCCGCATTGCCGGGGATGGCTCGGCCGCTGGCGTCGAGCCGCTCGACCGCGAATGATAAGCCGGGGCGCCACCCGTTTTGGTGGCGGCGGTTAATATCAAAACTTATTTCGTGCATTCGCCGCAATTGGGCTCAATAAAGAGCGCGCTTGCGAATTGAAGACACTGTGATTGACTGATATCTGAAGATGAGGGATTTGCCCTCGTAGTTTCACGGATTTTTTGGATTGCCGCGTCCCGCCACCCCGCTCCTCGACAAGATATCGTCGCCGGATGATCTCAAGGTACTATCGGTTGCCGAGCTTGAGCAGCTCGCATCCGAGGTGCGCGCTGAGATGATCGACGCAGTGTCGGCAACCGGCGGCCATCTCGGCGCCGGGCTGGGCGTCGTCGAGCTGACGGTAGCGCTGCACGCCGTGTTCGACACGCCGCGCGATCGGCTGATCTGGGACGTCGGTCATCAGGCTTATCCGCATAAAATTCTGACCGGTCGACGTGCGGACATCCGCACTTTGCGCCAGGGCGGCGGCCTCTCCGGGTTCACCAAGCGCGCCGAGAGCGTTTACGATCCGTTTGGCGCCGGCCATTCGTCGACGTCGATCTCGGCCGGCCTTGGCATGGCAGTGGCGCGCGACTTGAAGGGCGGCGACAATCAGGTCATCGCCGTCATCGGCGATGGCGCCATGTCGGCCGGCATGGCCTACGAGGCGATGAACAACGCTGGTGCGATGGACAGCCGTCTCGTGGTTATCTTGAACGACAACGACATGTCGATCGCTCCGCCGACTGGCGCCATGAGCGCCTATCTGGCGCGCCTCGTTTCCGGCCCCACCTATCTCACGTTGCGCGAGGCGATGAAGCAGCTTGCCTTTAACCTGCCGAAAGGCCTCCGGCAGAAGGCGCAGCGGGCCGAGGAATACGCACGTGGCTTCCTAACCGGCGGCACACTGTTCGAGGAACTGGGCTTCTATTATGTCGGCCCCATCGACGGGCACAATCTGTCTCATCTGCTGCCAGTGCTGCGCAATGTCCGTAACGCCAAGGACGGGCCGGTGCTGCTGCACGTCGTCACCAAGAAGGGCAAGGGCTACCCGCCAGCCGAGGCAGCCGCCGATAAATATCACGGTGTGAGCCGGTTCGACGTGGTGACCGGCGCTCAAGTGAAGCCCAAGGCCAATGCGCCGAGTTATACGCAGGTGTTTGGCGAGACGCTGGTCGACGAGGGACGGCGTGACGAGCGCATCGTCGGCATTACCGCCGCCATGCCGGCCGGCACCGGGCTCGACCTGTTTGCCGAGGCCTTCCCCCATCGCATGTTCGATGTCGGCATCGCCGAACAGCATGCGGTGACCTTCGCGGCGGGCATGGCAACCGAAGGCCTGAAGCCTTTCTGCGCCATCTATTCCACCTTCCTGCAACGTGCCTACGATCAGGTCGTACACGACGTGGCCTTGCAGAACCTGCCTGTTCGCCTGCCGATCGACCGGGCCGGCTTCGTTGGCGCCGACGGCTCGACGCATGCTGGCGCCTTTGACACTGCTTTTCTCGCCTGCCTGCCCAACATGGTGGTGATGGCGCCCGGCGATGAGGCGGAGCTCCGGCACATGGTGGCGACGGCGGTCGCCTATGACGATGGTCCGATCGCTTTCCGTTATCCGCGCGGCGAGGGCGTCGGCGTCGAGCTGCCGGCCTGTGGCCAGCTGCTTGAGATCGGCCGTGGGCGTATCGTCGTCGAGGGCGGTAAGGTAGCCATCCTTTCGTTCGGCACCCGTCTCGCCGAGGCGCTGAAAGCGGCCGAGGAGCTTGCCGCTTTCGGCCTGCCTACCACGGTGGCCGATGCGCGCTTTGCCAAACCGCTCGACCGTGCGCTGATCCGTCAGCTGGCGGCCCACCACGAACTGCTGATCACCGTCGAGGAAGGTTCAACCGGCGGCTTTGGCAGCCAGGTGGCCCAGGCGCTGATCGATGACGGCCGCTTCGATCGTGGCTTCCGGTTCCGGGCGCTGACGCTGCCCGATGCTTTCGTCGATCACGAGAAGCCGGAGCGCATGTATGCCGCCGCCGGTCTCGACGCCCACGGTATCGTTCAAGCGGCGCTCACCGCGCTCGGGCAGAATCGGGTCGAATTCGCGGGCGTGATCGGCAAATAAGGCCGGAGGGGCAACGGCTTCGTGCGGAAAAGTGGCAACCGATTTTCTGCCAAAATGATGCGACATTAGGCAAGGTGGCACTTTGCGTTAGCCAGAAGGCGCACTGCTCCAGGGGGATGAAATGAGCTTTACCGAACTGGACGCCAATGGCAATCCTGTCGGGCCGGTGGTCGACGGCTGGTCGCCTCGCCCGCGTCCGTCGCATACGGCGCTGGAAGGGCGGACGGTGCGACTCGAGCCTTTGTCGACCGTTCACGTGCCGGATCTATTCGCCGCCTATTCCGCCGACGAGAGCGGCCGGATGTGGACCTATCTGTCCGTCGGTCCCTTTTCGAGCGAAGCCGATTTGGGCGTCTGGATTGCCCCGCTCATCCCATCCGAAGACCCGCTGTTTTTCGCGGCGGTGGACAAGGCGAGCGGCCGGGCGGTCGGCATCGTCTCCTATCTTCGCATCGATCCGGTCAACGGCTCCATCGAGGTCGGCTGGGTGACCTGGTCGCCTCTGATGCAGAAATCGGCCATCTCCACCGAAGCGCACTATCTGCTGATGAAGAACGCCTTCGATGGCCTCGGTTATCGGCGCTATGAGTGGAAATGCAACGCTCTCAACCTACCGTCGATGAAAGCCGCCGAACGGCTGGGGTTTACTTTTGAAGGCACTTTCCGCCAGGCCGTCATCGTCAAGGGACGCAACCGTGATACTGCTTGGTTCTCGGTGATTGATAGCGAATGGCCGGCTCTGAAGGCCTCCTTCGAAGCTTGGCTGATGCCGGACAACTTCGACGGCGAGGGGCGACAGAAAAAGCGGCTCCAGGAGTTCAGGTAGCCCTCGCTTCCGCGTCGCCATTGATGCCTTTTGCCCGGCAAGGGCATTCATTCAGGAGACAAGCCACAATGCCGATTCATCGTCTCAGCCGCCGTGAATTATTGCTGGCTACCGCCGCCGGTGCGCTCGTTGCCTTCGTTCCCACGGTTGCCGCCGCTGCCGAACCGACTGTCCGATTGCGCCTGATGGCGACCTCCGATCTCCACGTCAATGTCTTTCCCTATGATTATTATCGCGATAAGTCGGACGATACCGTCGGTCTCGCCAAGACGGCCGCGTTGATCGCCGCGGCTCGCGACGAAGCGCACAACGCCCTCCTGTTCGACAATGGCGACCTCATCCAGGGCAGCCCGCTCGGTGACTATATCGCCTACGAGAAGGGCCTCGACGGTGGCAACAAGCATCCGATCGTCGCGGCGATGAACGGCCTCGGCTATCTCTGCGGCACGCTCGGCAATCACGAGTTCAACTATGGGCTCGACTTTCTTGGCAAGGCGCTGTCCGGCGCCGAGTTCCCGGCCGTCTGCGCCAACGTGCTGAAACCCGATGGGACGCCGCTGATCGAGCCGACTCGCATCTTCGACGCCAAGGTGACCGACGCGGAGGGCGACGAGCATGTGCTGCGCATTGGCGTTATCGGTTTCGTGCCGCCGCAGATCGTCCAGTGGGACAAGGATAACCTTGAGGGCAAGGCGACCACGATCGATATCGTCGATGCCGCCGGAAAATACCTGCCCGCGCTACGCAAGCAGTCGGATGTGGTCATCGCCCTCTGCCATTCTGGCATTGCCGGCGGTGAGCGGTCGGGTGGCGAGGAAAACGCCGCGCTGTTCCTTTCGATGGTGCCAGGGATCGACGCCATTTTCACCGGTCACCAGCATCTCGTCTTCCCCGGCAAGGATTTCACCGGCATAGAAGGGGCCGATATTGAGAAGGGAACGCTCAACGGCGTGCCGACTGTGATGCCCGGCTTCTGGGGCAGCCATCTCGGCGTCATCGATCTCGATCTCGTCAAGGAAGGCGAGGGCTGGAAGGTCAGTGGCTTCAAGGTCGAAGCGCGCCCGATCTACGAACGGACGGCTGACAAGAAAATCGTACCCCGCGTGGATGCCGTGCCGGCGGTACTCGCGGCGGTGAAAGCCGACCACGAGGCGACGCTCGATTACGTCCGCCGTCCTGTTGGCGAGACCTCTGCGCCCATCTCTAGCTATTGGGCGCTGGTTGCCGATGATCCGTCGGTGCAGATCGTCAGTCAGGCGCAGCTTTGGTATGGAGCGGCTCAGGCGAAGGCGGCCGGCTTGCCGGACTTGCCGATCCTGTCGGCAGCGGCTCCCTTCAAATGCGGCGGCCGTTCCGGTCCGGACTACTACACTTTCGTTCCCAAGGGCCCGATCGCCATCAAGAACGTCGCGGACATTTATCTTTACCCCAACACCATCCGCATCGTGAAAATCACCGGCGAGCAGCTGCGGGAGTGGCTTGAGCGTTCGGCCGGCATCTTCAACCGGATCGATCCGACGAAGATCGACGAGCAGCCGCTGATCGATACGACCTTTCCGTCCTATAATTACGACGTGATCGATGGCGTCACCTACCGCATCGATGTCACGCAGGAGAGGCGTTACGACAACGACGGCAAGGTGGTGGCGGAGGGCGCTCATCGCATCATCGATCTCGCCTACCAAGGCAAGCAGGTCGAGCCGAACCAGGAGTTCCTGGTGGTGACCAACAACTACCGTGCTGGCGGTGGTGGTCACTTCCCAGGTGCCGACGGCAGCACGGTAGTATTCCAGGGGCCGGACAGCAACCGCGACGTCATCGTCCGCTATATCATCGAGAACAAGACCATCAATCCTTCAGCCGACGGCAACTGGTCGATCGCCAAGCTGCCGGACAGTGTCAACCTCACTTTCCCGAACTCGCCAAACGCCACGCTGGATACCGTCCCGGCCGGCGTCAAGGTGGAGAAGGTCGGCGACGCCGGCGAAGGGTTTGCGAAATATCGCCTGTCGGTGGCGTGAAAACTTGGCAGGTGCGCACTACGTGAACCATCCGACACCCGACGGCAACGCCAGGTGCCGGATGCCTTGCACGGCTAGACAGTCGCGGGCTGCTTGATATTCCGGGTGCTCTCTGTATAAGTAATTGTGCAGACTGTCAGTTTCTACATGACGCCCGGAGCGCCCGACCCTAGATGAGCGCCGTTTCTCCCGATTCAAAACTCCCGCGTTCTCGCTTCGATAGCCGACTGTTACCGGCCCATCTCGTCCAGCCGGCCTGGAACGAGGCGATCGGCGTGATTTTTGACACCCGCCCGCGCAAAAGCGTGGAGGAGGGCTTTTTCGCTCACGTCGACGCGGCCTTCGTCGGCGATGTGGGGCTCGGCCGTGTGCGCAGCACAGCGCAGGATTTCGATCGTTCTCGCTATAAGATCGCCCGTGACGGCATGGACGGCTACCTCCTGCAATTCTACCTCTCCGGCCGAAGCGCTACGCGGGGAGGGAGCAATTCTGAAGTGGCAGGCGAGGGCGATCTCTACATGATCGATATGGCTCAGCCGCTCGCCACCTCCACCACCGATCACGATCAGATCAGCCTCGTGGTGCCACGCCGCCTGCTGTCAACGCGGCTTGAAAGCCCGGATGCCTCTCACATGCGGATTATTCCGGCTGGCCTGCCACTGGTCACGCTGTTCCGCGAGAGCCTGAAGAGCTTCCATGGCCAGATCGACAATATGTCGCGCCGTGAAGCTGAAACTGTGATGCAACCGCTGCTCGACCTCGCCGCCGCCGCCATCAATGGTCATGTGGATGAGCGGAGCATGGCTGGCGTCAATCTGGCGCACTTTGTTGGCTTGAGACGCTACGTCGAAGAAAATCTTCTCGATCCCACTCTTTCGCTGGATAGTCTGCTCGCGACTTTCGGGCTATCGCGGCGGAAAGCCTACCGACTCTTCGAGCCGGTTGGTGGCTTCGCCACCTATGTCAGCCGTCGGCGCCTGCAACGTGCCCTGCAGGCACTACGCTCGCCGGACTGCCGGCACATGTCAATTTCCGAGATCGGCAGCGCCCACGGCTTTCCCAATCCTGAAAACTTCAGCCGGGCATTCCGCCGTGAATACGATCTGTCGCCGCGCGAGGTGCGCCAACTCGCCGGCTCGGGGCGGAGCCTACAGGACGTGGCGGGGAAACTGTCGGAAATGGGGTGGGCGCAGTGGATCGAGAATATCGGTCGTTAAAGGCAAGACGACCGGTCCCAACAGCCCTCCAGAGTGAGAAAAGCTGACACGGAATGCCGGGTGGCTGGCACAAGATGACCATTTCCCGGTCGCTACGTATTGGGCCATAGAAATCCGCCGTCCTGCATGCGATGGAACGTCGGTCCCGAGACAATCGGGCCCATCGAGGTGGCTGAACGCGTGGCGATCCCATACGAAGCAATTTTTAAGCGTAGCGTTTTAAGCTTTTCATAAAGCCATAAGCAGACACAAGATTAGAACTCCGGTCAGCCCAGTTCAGCCGCCTCGATCTCTCTCCGACTAAGCGTTATTGTTAATTTATTTGAGAAATGAGCGTCCTGTCTCCGGTCCGGTAGGGATCGGAGACAGGACGCATATTTTTTGATGACTCAATGAAGTCAGGAAAGTGGCAGGCAGATATCGACGTCGGCCGGCTTGACGCGTCCCGCCTTGAGATCGCTCAGCTGCGGAATCGAGGAATCGGGGCCGCCGATTATCCTTTCATAGGTCGCTCGGTCCAGCCCTACCTGTCGTCCGCTCGAAGTGAAGGCCACCATGCCATCCTTGCCGACGTAGGCCTTGCTTGCCCACATCTTGCAGAAGTACTGCTTCGTGCCGTTCGAGGCTATCCAGCCGGGCATGCCTGATTTGCCTGTGGTGAGCTTGCCAAGCTTGTAGCCCTGTTGTGTCAGCTTGGTGAACGATTCTGCCTTGGCAATGCCGGTAGTGGCAATGCCGGCGACGACCGCGCAGATGGCAAGTTTCTTCAATGAAATGAACATGGACAGCCCCAGATCGATGTCGACCTTGGACGTTTTACCAAGACTCTCAGTCTGCAACCACAGTGTGCATTGGTCGAGGATATCTATTCCACATATTGTACGCGCCCGTTTCGCGCCTTACAGCCATCTCTTCCAGCGGAAGAGGCCGTAGGTACCAACTGCCGAGAGGATCATGACGGCGATTCCCCAGACATAGCCGTAGGTCCAGTCGAGCTCCGGCATGAAGCGGAAGTTCATGCCATAGAAGCTGGCGACCAGCGTGGGCGGCATGAAGATCACGGCCAGAACCGAGAAGATCTTGATCGTGTCGTTCTGCTGGATCGAGATGAGGCCGAGCGTTGCGTCCAGCAGGAAGGTGATGCGTTCCTCCTGGCCGCGGCAATGGTCGGCCAGCGCTGTGACGTCGCTTTTCATCGGCTTCAGGCGAGCAACATCTTCCTTGGAATAGCGTGGCCCTTCCATTTTTGCGGTAAGAAACAACAGCAGGCGCGAGAGTGAAATCAAGCTCTCCTGGAAATGGCCCAGGCGCAAACCTTCGCGGCCGATACGCCGAAGCGAGCTCTTGTACCGATCGCCGGTTGGCGCGGCACGCGAGTCGTCCTCGAACACGCGCCGGGCGATGGTCTCGATGCGAGCGCCCGACTGTTCGATGACGTCGGCCAGCCGATCGATGGCCGCCTCCAGGATCGTCAACAGCGCACCGTGCGGCGTCGTCACGTTGGCGCCCGCTGTCGTGACATTCTTGATGGCGAGCGGAATGGTCCCCGGCTCGTCATAGCGGACGGTGACAAGATGCTTGTCGGTGAGCACGAAGGTGACGACGGTAATGCCCGGATCATTGCTGCCGGCACGGCAGGGCAGGGCAGCGGTAAGATAGAGGACGTCGTTGGTGACCGATAGCCGGCTCGACGGCTCGATCTCTTCCATCTCAGCACGCGTCGGAAGCTCGGCGCCGATGAATTCCTCAACCGCCAATTCCTCGGCGCGTGTCGGCGTCATCAGGTCGATCCACAGCGCTTGCTGATCTGGCACAAGGGTGCCGCAATTGGGGGCGTATTCGAGCTTGTCGCCGACGGGATGAAACGCGTTGAGCATGGGCGACGTCCAGAACTCTGGCCTTCGCGAGGCCGGTTCGCTTGGCGATGGGCGAATTCTCCGAATGCGGCGACTCCCTTCGAAGAAGGAGGCGTCACCGTCCGCAGTCTCTCTATACGCGGGCGCGGCGGCGGTCGAGTCTTTCCCGTTGGACATTGCACCGCCAAGGCAATCTGGTAAGTGTTTGGTCGGATATGAGCCGTGGGGAGGCCATGACACGTAACGGCTGGCGGCAGGGGCTGAGAGATCTGGCGCGCGATGTCACGCGTGTCCTGTTCGTCTATGCGCTTGTGCTGCAAACGCTGGCACCGCTCGCCGCCGCGCAGGCAGAGGCGCGTGATGGCCTCGGAGCTTATCCAGTTCTTTGTTCGGCGATGGCGGGCGCAGACACGCAGCTACCGGTCAAAGCACCGGCGCGGATCGTCCATGATTGCCTCTCCTGTTGCCTTGGCAGCGCCGTTGGGGTCTTGGCAGCGCCGGCCGCGTTGCCGGAGCCGACAGGTTTTCCGCTTCTGCTTGCGCCTGCCGTGCCAAAGGCTCCGATTGTACCGGTGCGGGCCGGTCGCCCGCCATCGCAACGGGCACCGCCTGGGCTCGCCTGATCGGTAACCGGCTCTCTGAAAGGCGACGCGCCTTCTCTTCATTCAACAAATCAAACCCGCGATGCGGGCATGCCGGAGCCACGGGCGACCGGCCGTCAATCAATCGAGGTTTTCCATGGTCCAGATTTCTCAGACCCTTTTCCGCACGGCGCTGGTTGCCGGCTTCTTGGCTGTTTTACCGGCGGCGTCCGCACTGGCTATCCAGCCGGCCGCTGCCCATGAATTCAAGGCCGGGGCGCTTATCCTGAAGCATCCCTGGACGCGGGCCACCGCCAAGGGCGCCGAGATGGGAGGTGGTTTCGTGACCATCGTCAACACCGGCAATACGGCTGACCGGCTGACCGGCGGCAGCTTCGCGCTCGCCGGCCGCGCCGAGGTGCATGAGATGAAGATGGAAGGCGATGTCATGAAGATGCGGCAGCTTGGGGGAGGGGTCGATATTCCGGCGGGCGCGACCGTTGAGCTGAAGCCCGGCTCCTACCACCTCATGTTCATGAAGCTGACGGCGCCTCTCGAAGCCGGCACGAAGGTGAAGGGAACGCTGATTTTCGAGAAGGCGGGTGAGGTACCGGTGGAATTCGCGGTCGAGGCAATCGATGCCAAGGCGATGGACCACAAGGCAGGTGGCCACGACGGCATGCCTATGGATGGTGCCAACAAGATGCCCGACGCTCACGGGGGCTAATGAGGCGTCGGCAGAAAGCGCCACTAAAACGCCGAAGGCCGGAGCATCAAGCCCCGGCCTTCGACGAACTCACCCGTTTACTCCAGAAACACAAGCCCTTCCTCACGCACAGAACCATCAAGGATCGGTGCGTCGAGCCTCCGAAGCAAATCTGAAAATGGCTCACCGCCGGGCCGGCTGCAACATGCGCCAGCCCCGGGAGGTCGTCCGATCAATCCTCGTAGGAGAACATCGGAGCGGTCTGCTGGACCGTCGTATAGTCCTTCTGCTGCACCTGACGACGCATTGCGCGCGCCGCAGCGTTCACCGCCGGAATGCCGATCTCATGATATTGGGCGTCGAGCTCCAGCTCGCTGCCTTGCTGGATCTGGCCGTTGTTAACAGCGTCAGCCTGTTTGACCATCTGAGTACCGTCCTACCCCGTCGCCGGGTACGTGGTTTGTCTTATGTATTCATTCGGGAGTGCCGTGTTTAAATCACGTCTTCCACGTTCATATATTATGCCTCTGAATGCGGCTGAACAAGGGCGGGCAGCATTCATGCGGTTCGGATTTCTTCCTAGGCTGAATTAGATTTTTGAATGCGTGACTAAAATGCGACATTTGCTTTGTTACCGCCTGAGACTAAAAGCTAATCAAGTATTTGACACAACGCAAAGCAAATGATCACCCCAAGAAGATCTTAACCTCTTATTAAGCAAAAGTTCCGTCGTTGTCTGCGGCGCGTGCCTTTCGGAAAAGCAGCACACGACGAGATGCCGCCTTCACTGGGTCGATAAAGGGAGTTGGTGGCAGCCAAATCCGAGCGAAGTCGCGCCGCATGGCTCCGAACACTCGTGTGCGCCCACACCGCCTGGGTATTGGAAATAAACGCCTTTCCGATTACCCGGCCTCCAACGGCATTGCTCAGAGCGACTCATACCAAGATGCAAATGAGAAATCGGCAATGGCTTCAATGAGCGGATGCGTCAGCATCTTCGCCAATTGGGATCAGTGGCCCATCAGGGCCGAAACATGGGCGGCGGCCGACAGGCCGAGGGCGTCGACGTCGTAGCCGCCTTCCAGCAGGGAGACGATGCGGCCGCCACAGACACGATCGGCGACTTCCATCAAGGCGCGGGTCAGGACGCCGTAATCGCCCTCGACGAGGTTGAGGTCGCCAAGCGGGTCGCGATAGTGAGCATCGAAGCCGGCCGACAATACCAGGAGATCGGGCCGGAAGGCTTCGACGGCCGGCAGAATGGCGGTTGTCATTGCCTCGAGCACGACCGCTCCGTTGGCGCCGGCGTCGAGCGGCACATTGAGAATGTTGCCGGCGATGCCGGTCTCCGAGGTCTCTCCGGTACCCGGAAACAGTTGTGCCTGATGGATCGAGGCGTAGAAGACCGTTTTGTCGGAATAAAAGATGTTCTGCGTGCCGTTGCCATGATGGACGTCGAAATCGACGATGGCGACGCGTTCGGCTCCGTGCGCCGCCTGGGCGTGGCGGGCGGCTATGGCGGCATGGTTGAAGAAGCAGAAGCCCATGGCCTGTCGTGCGCTGGCGTGGTGACCGGGTGGGCGGGCGGCGGAAAAGGCGTTGTCGACGAGGCCGCCCATCACTTCATCGACAGCGAGGCAAGCGGCGCCAGCGGCAAGCCGCGCCGCCTCATAAGTGCCATTTGACAAAATGGTGTCGCCGCTGATCGACATCAGGCCGTCATGCGGCGCCTGGATGCGGATATGGTCGACATAGCCGGCGGGATGGACGCGCTGGATTTCCGCGTCCGAGACCGGTCGTGCCATATCGCGGATCAAATGTTGGAAGGCCTCACCTTCCAGCCGCCGCTCGATCGCCATTATGCGCTCTGGCTGTTCGGGGTGGTTCTCCGGGGCGAGGTGGTCACGATAACGCGGGTGGCTCAGGAAAAGTGTCCGCATACGACCCTCTCCGGAAGGCGCCTTGTGGCGTCCGTGAAAATCCTGAGACAGAGGATGCCGCCACGGTCGCGCCGTCAAGGTGGCAGGAAGGCTTAGCGCATCGTGCGGAAAGGGAAGAATCGGCTTTCCGCTCAAACGCTCATGGCCTTAGCGCGGCGCCGCTGCTCGTGTCAGCCGGTCGCGGATCGCCTCGCCAAGTCCATGGATGGGGATTGGCGCCACCGCGATGCCGGTGATGTCTTCGCCGTCGGCCTGGCGCAACATGTCGAACAAATTGGCCGCCGCTTCGCGCAGGCTACCCGAGGGGCTGAGGTTGAAGACGCGCGCAGCCTCCGCGACGCCGTGGATCGAAGCCCCGCCGAAGGCGAGAAGGGCTTCAGTGGGACTGACACGGCGGGCGTCGAGCCGAACGCGCGCGCGCGGCGCGTAATGGGAGGCGAGCATGCCGGGCGCCACCGGCGTGGTGGACGGGTCGCCCTCCGAACGGATGACGGCGATACCGATCGCCGCTTCGATCTCCTCGCGGGCGAGACCACCCGGACGCAGAAGATACGGAATGTTGTCGCGGACCTGCAGAATGGTCGATTCGAGACCTACCTCGGTGCGGCCGCCGTCGAGGATCAGCGGCACGCGGCGCGAAAGATCGCCATAGACATGAGCCGCGGACGTGGGGCTGACGTGGCCGGAGGTGTTGGCGCTGGGCGCGACGATCGGCACGCCGGCGACGCGGATCAGTTCGAGCGCTACCCGGTGCGCCGGCATGCGCACGGCGAGTGTGTCGAGGCCAGCGGTGGCCAGCGACGAGACAGGGCAATCCGGCCGCTCGGGCAACACCAGCGTCAGCGGGCCTGGCCAGAAGGTCTCGGCGAGCTGTCGCGACAGCGGATCGAAGACGACCAGCGTCTCCGCCATGGCAATGCTGTCGACATGGGCGATCAGCGGATTGAAGGAGGGCCGCCCCTTGGCCTCGTAGATGGAGGCAACGGCCTGGCCCTGTGTCGCATCAGCGCCGAGGCCATAAACGGTCTCGGTCGGAAAGGCGACGAGATCGCCCTGCCGAATAAGGTTGGCGGCGCGGCGAATAGCTTCGTCGGTCGCCATTTCGATGCGGGCAAGCTCTAAGGGGCGCTGTGGCACGGAGTATCCCGATGATGGATTGTCTTTAGGCGGTTCGCCCGACCCGGCTTGTGTGAGACCAATACATGGCGACGTCAAGGCGGTGGATGGAGTGGGTAGTTTCGTTTTGGTCTGAACCGCAAAGTTGCGGTCAGGAGGAAGACGTCTTAAGTCGGCATCTTTAGGAGGCATCGATGCGTATCGCAGTAACTGGCACGCACGGTTGTGGCAAGACGACGCTGATCGACGATTTCATATCCGCGCATGGCAACTACGAGAGCGTACCCGAGCCCTATTGGTTGCTTGCTCAAAACGGCATGCCATTCGCCGACGGGCCAACCACGGCGGACCTTGAGGAACAACTCGGGCAAAGCTGTATGCTGCTCCTTGAGCAGGCCAGGGAAAAGGATCTGATTTTCGATCGCTGTCCGCTCGATTTTATCGCCTATTTGGACATTGTCAGCGCAAGTGAAGGCTTCGAATGGCTACCGCAAGGACGCTTGCTGAACCGTATTGCCAAAGCTCTCGCCTCACTGGATCTGATCGTCTTCGTGCCGTTGCTTCGGCTCGACGAGATCGGGGTCCCGATCGAATATCCGCAATTGCGCACCAAGGTGGACCAGCGGCTCAAGACCATGTTGCGGCAGGACGATCTGGGATTGCTGGAGGATGGGCCGCGTATTGTTGAGGTTTCCGGATCCCGTGCGGAACGCGTGGCTCGCATTGAGACGCTACTCAACTGAGTATGGAATCTCTATCGAGCGTCCTGCCATCCTTATCGTAGTAGCGGGGGTGCTCACCTTGCACAGCCCCCTTGCTGCGCCTAAACCTCGGCATGTCCCGCCGCATACCCGTCCTTGACTCTTCCAAAGCCCCTTCTATACTGGAACATATAGAGAACAAGAACCACGAAAACGGGGGTTAAACCGTGCTCGCGAGCGAGTCGACGGACAGGATTGCTATGCTTCGACGGCAGATCGCCCAACTGGAACGGGCGCGCGGCCGAGGCGATGGCCGTGCGGAAGCCCCTGCGGCGGCAGAGGAGGTGGCTGGCGTGCCGGTGCATGACATCGCCCCTGTCGCTCGCCGCCTCACTCCGGCCGCCGTTTTCCGCAATGGGCGAGCAGCTAATGTCTGGGCAGGACCGGAGACGACGGCTGTTCCCTTCGGTCACCCCGAGGTTGATGCGGCGACGGGCGGTCTACGGCGCGGCGCGCTGCACGACATAAGTCCAGCCGGCGCGCCCGACATGGCTGCCGCGACCGGTTTTGCCCTGGCACTTGCCGGGCGGCTCCTGTCGTCGGCTGGGCGGGGAGGTCTCTGGCTCTGGGTCCGCGCGGAGATGGCCGGCCGCGAGGCAGGCGAGCCTTACGGCCCCGGCCTTACCGCCTTCGGCCTCGATCCGTCATGCCTCGTTGCTGTAACGGCCCGCGACACGGCGGATGTGTTGCGTGCCGCCGAGGAGGGGCTTGCCGCCCGCGCCTTCGCGGCGGTGCTGATCGAACCGTTCGGCGACGACCGCCACCTCGATCTGACGGCCTGTCGTCGCCTGTCATTGATCGCCGACGGAAGCCGCTCCACCGGAATTTTGCTCAGAACCGGCGGTGTTCCGGGGGCGACCAGCGCCGTCACGCGCTGGCGCGTCGCGGCCGCTCCAAGTTGCGGTGGCCGGCATCCCGGCAACCCGGTTTTTTCGGCCGACCTCGCGCGAAATCGTTTGGGTCCGGTCGGTGCGTGGATGATGGAGTGGCGTATCGATGAGCAATCCTTCCGTGCCCCACGTATCGGATCCAAAGCCGAGGGATCCGGCTCCTTGGCGGTCCCGCTATCTGGTCGTCTGGCTGCCGCATCTGGCGACCGATCGTCTCACCCGGCTCGATCGGGAGCGGTCGTCCCCTTCCGCGGCGCCTGAGCCGATAGCCCGTCCGCCCATGGTACTTACGGCCAAGCATCGCGGCGCCGCGCGTCTCGCCCATGTCGACGGACAGGCCGTGCGGCTTGGGCTGCAGCCGGGACTCGGCCTTGCCGACGCCCGCGCCCGTGTGCCAGGCCTCGACGTGCGCGCCGCCGATCCTGAGGCCGATGCCGCTTTCCTCGACCGGCTATGCGATTGGTCGCAGCGCTACACGCCGCTCGCCGGCCGCCGCATCGGCACGTCCTCCATCGACCCCGAGTTTCCTTACCCGGAGGACTTCACACTGATACTCGATATCGCCGGCTGTGCTCACCTGTTCGGCGGCGAGGAGGCTCTAGCCGCCGATATGGCACGACGGCTCGAACGGCAGGGACTGACGGTGACCATCGGCATCGCCTCGATCATTGGCGCCGCCCATGCGCTGGCCGCCTTTGGGCGTGGCGGGCGGCTTCAAGCCGGCGAGGAGCGACGGGCGCTTGCAGGTCTGCCGGTGGCGGCGCTGCGGCTGGATGCGCCCACCGTCGATGCGCTCGCCCGTGTCGGCCTGAAGCGCATCGGCGACCTTATCGATGGCCCGCGCGCCCCGCTCACCGCCCGCTTCGGTCGCGCCCCGCTCATTCAGCTCGACCGGGCGTTGGGGCTCGCTGAGGAGGCCTTCTCGCCACGGCTACCGATCGCGCCCTATTGTGCCGAGCGGCGTTTTTTCGAGCCAATCTCTCGCCAGGAAGACGTACGCGCCGTCGCCCTGTCTCTGATCGGTACGCTGGCCGACCGGCTGGAGGCGGTGGGTGAGGGGGCGCTACGTCTTCGTCTCAGCCTCTGGCGCGTCGACGGTGCCCTCGCCCACGTCGAGGCAGGGCTCAGCCGGCCGAGCAGAGAGGCGGGGGTGATGCAGGATATTCTCTGCCGTCGGCTCGACAGCCTCACCGAGGAGTTCGACGCCGGTTACGGCTTCGATTGCGTCACCGTTGCCGTCACCGAGGCGAGCCGCCGCGATGCCGAGGCGCTGTCGCTGGCCGGTCCCGACACGACGCTGGAGCTGACGCGTTTCGTCGATCGAGTCGGCGCCCGCATCGGTCAGGGCCGAGTGCGGCGTCTCCAAGCGCGCGAGAGTCACATTCCTGAGCGGGCGTGTCGTGCCGTGCCGGCTCACATGGCGGGGGAGGGCAAGTCCTCTGCAACCGAGATGCTGCCCGGGGACCCGCCGGAGCGGCCGATCCGTCTGTTCGCCCATCCGGAGTTGGTAGAGGCGATGGCCTCGGTGCCGGATGGCCCGCCGCTCCGCTTCCGCTGGCGGCGCGTCACGCACGAGGTGAAGCGCGCCGAGGGTCCGGAGCGGATCGCTGGCGAGTGGTGGCGACAGGAGGCGCCGACACGCGATTATTTCCGCGTCGAGGACGCCGAGGGGCGACGCTTCTGGATGTTCCGCGAAGGCCTGTTCGAGGTCGAGACCGTTCACCCGCGCTGGTTCGTGCATGGGCTGTTCGCGTGAGAAAGCGAGGTCGACCATGACCGCCTATGCCGAGCTTGCCGCCGTCACCAACTATTCGTTCCTGCGCGGTGCCTCCCATCCTCTGGAGATGGTGGGAACGGCGGGGCAGCTCGGCTATGCCGGCATTGGCGTCGCCGATCGCAACACGCTGGCCGGCGTGGTGCGCGCCCATGTGGCGGCCAAGGAATATGGCGTACGGCTCGCTGTCGGCGCCCGCCTCGTCTTCACCGACGGCACGCCCGATCTTCTCGCCTATCCCAAGGATCGAACCGCCTATGGCCGGCTCTGCCGCCTGCTCACCAACGGCAATCGGCGGGCCGAAAAAGGCGATTGCATCCTGACGGTTGCCGATCTCATGGAGTTCTCGGAGGGACTCAGGCTGATCGTCGTGCCGCCGCGCCGCCTCCTGCCGGCCTTCAGCACCCAGGTGAAGCGGCTCGCCGCCGATCTGTCCGGTCAGCTTTGGCTCGGTGTCACCATGCCAAGGCTCGGCGACGACCGGCGACGGCTTGTGGCCTTCGCTACGCTGGCCAAAGCAGCCGATCTCAAACCAATCGCTCTTGGCGATCCGCTCTATCATGTTCCGGAACGGCGACCGCTGCAGGATATCGTCACCTGCATCCGCGAACACGTCACCATCGACGAGGCCGGTTTTCGCCTCGAACAGAACGCCGAGCGCCACCTCAAGCGACCGGAGGAAATGGAGCGGCTGTTCGCCGATCTGCCGCAGGCGGTGAGCGAGACAGTGCGCTTCCTCGACGGGCTCAATTTCTCACTCAAAGAACTCAAGTACGAATACCCTCGCGAGTCCTTTGTGGGCTATGCCACGGCGGCTGAGGCGCTGGTGGCGCTGATAGAGGAGGGGGTAAAACGGCGCTTTCCAGACGGAGTCGGCACTCATATCCGCGAGACCATCGAACATGAGCTCGCCATCATCGCGACACTCGAATACGAGCCTTACTTCCTGACCGTCTACGATATCGTCCGCTTCGCTCGGTCAAAGGACATCCTGTGCCAGGGGCGTGGATCGGCCGCCAATTCCGTTGTCTGCTATTGTCTTGGAATTACCGATGTGGACCCCAGACATGGCGACCTTCTGTTCGAGCGCTTCATCTCGGTCGAGCGAGGTGAGCCGCCGGACATCGACGTCGATTTCGAGCATGGCCGGCGCGAAGAGGTGATCCAATACATCTACGAGCGCTATGGCCGAGAGAAGGCCGGCATAGCTGCCACGGTGATCACCTATCGCGGTCGCAGCGCCGTGCGCGAGGTGGGCAAGGTGTTCGGCCTCACCGACGACGCGGTGACGGCGCTGTCCGGTTCGGTGTGGGGCTCGCCATCGAAGGGACTGAAGGACGATGACGCCCGCCGCACCGGTTTCGATCCGACCGAGAAGCGCCTCGCCATGGTGTTGCAATACGCTCGAGAGCTCTCGGGCTTTCCGCGCCATCTCAGTCAGCACGTCGGCGGCTTCGTGCTGACGGCGGGGCGGCTCGACGAAGCCGTGCCGATCGGCAACGCCGCCATGAAGGATCGCACTTTCGTCGAATGGGACAAGGACGATCTCGACGCGCTCGGGATGCTGAAGGTCGACGTACTCGCCTTGGGCATGCTGACGGCGCTGGCCAAGGCGCTGAAAATGCTTGGTGAGCATTACGATCGGCGCTGGACGCTCGCCAGCCTGCCGCCTGATCGGAAGGCGGTTTACGCCATGATCCAGCGTGCCGATACGCTCGGCGTCTTCCAGATCGAGAGCCGGGCTCAGATGAGCATGCTGCCACGCCTGAAGCCGGCCAATTTCTACGATCTTGTCATAGAGGTGGCGATTGTCCGGCCCGGTCCCATCCAGGGTAACATGGTGCATCCCTATCTCCGCCGCCGGCAGGGACTGGAAGATGAGATCTATCCATCCCCGTCACCTGAGTTCGGTCCCAAGGATGAACTCGCACAAGTCCTGCACAAGACATTGGGCGTGCCGCTGTTCCAGGAGCAGGCGATGCGTATAGCCATTGTCGCCGCCGGCTTCACGCCGGGCGAGGCGGACAAGCTGCGGCGCGCCATGGCCACCTTCCGCCGCATGGGTACCATCGGCACCTTCCGCGACAAGATGGTGGGAGGCATGGTCGGGCGTGGTTACGACCGCACCTTTGCCGAGAACTGCTTCCGCCAGATCGAAGGTTTTGGCGACTACGGCTTTCCCGAGAGCCACGCCGCAAGCTTCGCCCTGCTGGTCTACGCTTCGGCTTTCATCAAGTGCTATTATCCGGATGTCTTCGCCGCTTCGCTGCTCAGTGCCCAACCGCTTGGCTTCTACGCGCCGGCCCAGATCGTCCGCGATGCGCGCGACCATGGCGTCACGGTGCGGCCGCCGGACATCAACCTCTCTGAGTGGGACGCGACGCTGGAACCGGGGGCGCCGGAGGTGACCCCGCATCCTCGCCACGCTTCTATGGCCGGACGGATCCTTACGACGCATGCCCTCCGTCTCGGCTTCCGCGAGGTGAGCGGCCTCAAGGAGAGTGATGGCCGGTTGGTCGCCGAGCGCCGGGGCAGGGGATACGATTCCATCCGTGACGTCTGGCTCCGGACCGGTCTGCCGAGTTCGACACTGGAGCGGCTGGCCGATGCCGATGCCTTCGCCTCGCTCGGTCTCAGTCGCCGAGATGCGCTCTGGGCGGTACGCGGCCTGGGCCGGGCCGGCGACAAGGACGACCTGCCGTTGTTCCTGGCCGCCGAAGAGGCCGGACGAGAGACCGAGCCGGACATGCATCTGCCGCCGATGCCGCCGGGCGAGGAAGTGGTGATGGACTATCGCCATCTCCGTATGTCGCTGCGCGCCCACCCGGTGAGCTTCTTGCGCTCCCATCTCGATCATCTGCGCGCCATGCCATGCGACGACCTGACGCGCACGGCCGACGGTCGCCGCGTCACCGTGGCAGGCCTCATCGTGGTGCGTCAGCGACCGGGCACGGCCAAGGGCACCATTTTCCTGACGCTCGAAGATGAGAGCGGCATCGCCAATATCATTGTCTGGGCGAAGGTGTTCGAGGCGCACCGGGCCATTGTGCTCGGCTCGCGCATGGTATCGGTCACCGGCCGTATGCAGTCGGAAAGTGGCGTCATCCATGTGGTCGCCGACCGCATTGTCAACGTGACGCATCTGCTCGGTCATCTCGCTGCCGACGACGCGGCAGAGGCGCTGACACCGCCCGGCGAGGCTGTGCGCGCCACCGACAAGGGCGGTGGGCTGCCTGATTTCTCCGGCCAGCCATCGCCTGCCGCCAACGCGCCGTTGCCGATCGAGCCGGAGGTGGCCGCCGATCTCGACGTTCCCGCTCGGGCAACGCGCCACGTGCCGGCCCGGCGGCGCGCGTGATGAGCGTTTTCCGCATGCATAGCTACCGCCGAACCGGTAAAGCGGAACCCATCATGGCGTGAGGATGAACATGCTGGGCTACGATTTGGCGCACTGGGCGACCTTCTTCGCTGCGGCCTTCCTGCTGAACATATCACCGGGGCCGGATATTGCCTTCATCCTCGGCCACACGGCGCGCGGCGGCCGTCGGCAGGGACTGGCTGCCATGCTCGGCCTCTGGGCCGGCGCCTTCTGTCATGTGCTCTTTGCCGCCATCGGCCTGTCGGCCATCGTGGCGACCTCGGCCACCGCCTTCTCTCTGGTGAAATGGGCCGGCGTCGCTTATCTCGCCTACCTCGGCGTTATGGCTCTGCGGTCGAAGGCGAGTGCCTTCAATGTCAAGACGACGCAAGCAGAGAGCCGCCTGTCGGCTGTCTTCCTGCAGGGCATGCTGGTCGACATCCTGAACCCCAAGGTGGCGATCTTCTTTCTTGCCTTCCTGCCTCAATTCGTCGTCGATGGCGCAGGGCCGGTGCCGTTGCAGCTTCTGCTGCATGGCGTGCTGATCGTCGCCGTCGCGGCGACTGTCGAACCATTGGTGGTGCTCGGTGGCGCCTGGCTGACGGCGCGACTACGGTCCAGCGATCGCCTGGCCTTGTGGCTCGATCGCTCGCTGGGCGCACTGTTTCTCGGCCTCGCGGCAAAACTCGCCGCCTTGCACCGGTGAGAGTTTAGGCCGCTTGTCACCTCACAGCGTGACGCCTGTCTTGAAGATGACGATTTCGCCGATGGCGTTGGTCTCGTTTCTGGCTGGTTTGCCGGAGGCGATGTCGAGGACGGCGTCGACGAAGCTGTCTCTGAGGCCGGCGACGGTGGTCTCGCCGGTGGCGATGGGGCCTGCGTCGAAGTCGATCCAGTGCGGCTTGCGATTGGCAAGGTCACTGTTGGTGGCGATCTTCATGGTTGGAACGACGCCGCCGAGTGGCGTACCACGGCCGGTGGTGAACAGAACCATGTGGCAGCCCGAGGCGGCGAGCGCGGTGACTGCGACGCCGTCGTTGCCGGGCGCCGACAACAGGTTGAGGCCGGGCTTGGTGATCTTGCCGGTGTAGCCCACCACGTCGCGCACCGTTGAGAGACCGGCCTTCTGCGTGCAGCCGAGCGACTTCTCCTCCAGCGTCGAGATGCCGCCCGCCTTGTTGCCCGGCGAGGGGTTCTCGTAGATCGGCTGCTTGTTGTCCACATAGTAGCGCTTGAAGTCGTTGATCAGCGTCACGGTCTTGTCGAACACTTCGCGGCTTTCCGCCCGCTCCATCAGCAGCTGTTCGGCACCGAACATCTCCGGCACCTCGGTGAGCACCGTGGTGCCACCGATGCCGGTCAGCCAGTCGGAAAAGGCCCCAAGCAGCGGATTGGCGGTAATGCCTGAAAAGCCGTCCGAGCCGCCGCACTTGAGGCCAATCTTCAGCCGGTCGGCGCCGACTTCGGTCCGCTTGTCACTGGCCATCTTTGCCGTGAGCTCGCGGCAGAGGGCAAGCGCCTCGGTCCTCTCGTCACCGGCCTCCTGGCTGGTCAGGAACCGGACGCGCTCGGGATCGGGCAGCTCCAGCCCCTCCTTGAAGTAGGCCTTGGTGTTGTTCTCGCAGCCGAGGCTGAGCACCAGCACGCCGCCGGCGTTGGGATGGGCCACGTAGTTCTGCAGAATGCCACGCGTGTTGGCGAGGTCATCGCCGAGCTGCGAGCAGCCATAGGGGTGGCTGAGGACGGTGACCTTGGACCCCTCGGGCAGCATGCCTTCCCTGTCCACCGCCTTGGCGATGTTATCGGCCAGGCCGTTGATGCAGCCGACCAGGGGCACGATGTAGAGGTCGTTGCGAATGCCGATGTCGCCGTTGACCCGCTCGAAGGCTTGAATGGTCGGCACCGGTCCGCCGTTCTGCGGCCGTGCCGCGACGTTGCCGGCATAGTTGTAGTCGAGAATGTCGCCGAGGGCGGTCTTGAGATTATGGACGTGGACATGACCGCCCCGGGCGATCGCCTCGCGGGCCAAGCCGATCACCGCGCCATACTTGATCACCTTCTCGCCCTCGGCGATGTCCTTCAGGGCGAACTTGTGCGCCTGCGGCACGTCGTCGAGAAGCGTCAGCCCGAAGGCGTCAATCACCGTACCCTTGGCGAGCGGTTCGAGGGCGACGGCGACGCTGTCGTCCGGATGGATCTTGAGAACGCGCGGCATGGCTCACATCCTGAGTTCTGATGCGATGGAACCGGCGCCGGGAAGGCGCCGGTCTTCGGTATATGGGGAGCGAGACCCCGCCCGTCAGCGGGCGTCGATCAGCGCCCCTAGCCGGTCGAAGCTCATCGGCGCGGCGGTCAGCGCCGTGAAGTCGGCAAGAACGGCGGTCCTCAAAGCTGGCGTATCGATCGACCGGCCCCAGAAGGCGGCTTCCCCGAGATAGGCCGATACCATCGCTTCGCGGCCGGTCGGCGTGCCGTCGTCGAGCGCGCCGATTGCCTTGACCTTGGCGATGATGTCGGCACCGTCGCGCGGCGGATAGGCCTCCGAGCCAGAGAAGCGGCCGAGGTAGAATACCAGCCAGGCGGCGAGCGCCAGCGTCATCAGCGGTGCCGGCTTGCCGTGGCGCTCCATGTAGGCGGTGAGGCGGTCGAGATCGCGCGTCTGGTACTTGACGAGACCGTTGAGCGAGATGTCGTACCAGAGGTGGCGGATATAGGGGTTGGCAAAGCGCCGGAGCACCGCGTCGGCGAAGGCCTTGAGCTCATCCTTGGGCAGCGTCAGGAAGGGGATCACTTCCTCGGCGAGCAACCGGTCGAGGAACTTGGCGCCAACCGGCGTGGTCACTGCCTCGCCCACCGTCTCGACGCCGGAGATCAGGCTGAGGGCGCAGAGCGCGGTGTGGGCGCCGTTGAGGATCGCCACCTTGCGTGCCTTGTAAGGCGTGGCATCCGGCACGACGACGGTGTTCTCGTCATGATGGGCGAGCGGCAGGCGCAGTTCCGGCTGACCCGGCTGCCGTTCGATGACGAAGAAGTGGAACAGCTCGCCGGTGGTCATGAACCGGTCAGTGTAGCCAAGTTCCTGCTCGATTGCCTCGGCATCGGCCTTCGGGTAGCCCGGTACAATGCGGTCGACCAGTGTGTTGTAGAAGGCGTTGGCCTCCTTCACCCAGGTAATGAAGGCCGGCTCGAGACCCCATTCCTCGGCGTGCCGCAGCACGATGCGGCGGAGTTCGTCGCCGTTGTGGTCGATCAGCTCACAGGCGATCATCTGCCAGCCGGCGTCCGACTTGCCGGCGAACGCCTGCCAGCGCTCGTGCAACAGGCGCGTCATCTTGGCCGGGAAGGAGGACTGCGGCGCGTCGTCATACTTGACGGTCGGCACAAAGGCGATGCCGGCGTCGGTCGTGTTGGAGATGACGACGGTGATCTCCGGCGAACGGGCCAGCTCAAGCACCTCGTTCCAGTGCTGATAGGCGCCGATCTCTTTGAGCACCGAGCCGACGACGCGCGCCTCCGACACCTTCGAGCCGTCATCGGCAACGCCGCGTGACAGTACCGTGTAGAGGCCGTCCTGTTCATTGAGCCAGTGCGGGTTGCCGCCGGCGATGGGGCGGACGATGACAACACCCCAGTCGAGACCACCGGCCTCGTTCATGCGGTCGATCTTCCAGTCGACGAAGGCGCGCAGGAAATTGCCCTCACCCCATTGCAGGATGCGGGCTCGCGGCCGAGAGCGCCCCTTGAGGGCGGAAGCGTCTATTGGGTTCATGATGGAGTTCCTTGCCGCCTCAGCACTCGATCAGGATTTTCAGCGTCGAGGCGCGCGCCTCGGTCCAGTAGGGCAGGGCCTTGTCGGCTTCCGCGAACGGGAACACCTTGGAGATCAGGTCGTCGGGAGCGTGATCGAGACCTTCGAGGTAGGCGATGACCGCCTTGAAGTCGTCGATGGTGGCGTTGCGGGAGCCGTGGATGTCCAGCTCCTTCATGTTGAAATACTTGGTGTCGTAAGTGACCGGCGCCTTGGAGTAGCCGATGTAGACGACGCGGCCGGCAAAGCAGGCAAGATCGATGGCCTGGGTGAAGGTGGCCGGCAAGCCGACCGCCTCGATCACCACGTCGGCGCCGTCGCCGCCGGTCAGCTCGTTCACGCGAGCGACGACGTCTTCCTTGCCGGCGTCGATGGCATGCTTGGCGCCATACTTCAGGGCCATGGCCGTCTTGTCGCCGAGATCGACGGCGATCACCTCGGCACCGCGCGCCACCGCGCCGGCCACCGCGCCCATGCCGATCATGCCGCAGCCGATCACCACCACACGGTCGCCGGCGGCAATGCGGCCGCGATCGACGGCGTGGAAGCCGACCGACAGCGGTTCGACTAGCGCCAGATGGCGCGGCGCCAAGCTGTCGTTGAGGATCAGTTTGCCGTAAGGAAGCACGATCTTCTCGGCAAGGCCGCCTTCCTGCTGGACGCCGAGCGTCCGATTGTAGCGGCAGGCGTTGACCCGGCCCTTGCGGCAGGACGAGCATTTGCCGCAGGCCGTATAGGGCACGACGATGACGCGCTTGCCGGGGGCGTACTCGGCCGGCACGTCCTCGCCGACGCAGACGATCTCCGCGCCGATTTCGTGGCCGGGAATACGCGGCAGGCTGACCAGCGGATTGAGGCCGGAAAATGTGTTGAGATCGCTGCCGCACAGCCCGACGTGCTTGACCGCGATCATCACCTCGCCAGCCCCGGCAACCGGCTCCGCGACCTCGTGAAACGAGCTCACTCCCGCACCGTCGATCTTCAATGCGCGCATGACCATCCCTCCCGGTGAAGCGCAGCTCATCAATGAACGCTCATCGTCGCGCCTCTTGTCTATTATCGATATCTAGACAAATCAGCCTTGGATTGTCAAAGCGTTTTTCGAAGGGGCTACCCCGATCCGCTCCATCCCTAGCGGCTTATTCGCGCCGCGAGCCCAGTATGCTATCATGCGCAGGTGCCGCCGAGACCGTATCCTGTTCTTCCGGCTTAGCCAGAGGAACCCAGCCAGGAGGTGTGTCATGACGTCCGCCGCGCTCTATTGGCTCTTCGCTCTTGCCATCACGGTTCACAATATTGAAGAAGGCTTGTTTCTTCCGACCTATACGGCAGTCATTCCGCGCCTTGCCGGTCGAGTAACACCTTTCGTATTTCGCTTTGCATTGGTCGCGTTGACTGCCGTAGCGTATGGAATTGTCGCATTTGCTGTGGCGGGTAGCCATTCCGCCGCCGATTTGCTGGCCGGCGTCGCCGTTGTGATGGCCATCAACGCGGTGATCCCGCACTTGACGCTAACCCTGGTGCTTCGTCGCTACGCGCCAGGCACTGGTACGGCTATCTGCATCGTGCTCCCCCTGTCGCTGCTCGTCATCCTCAACGGCTTTGCAGCCGGTACGATGACTGTGCAAAACTTGATCATCGCCGCCGTCATTGTCGCCGTGACGCTGTTTGTCGCCATTCCCTTGCTGTTCTGGGCTGGGAGCCTCACAGAGCGCCGCCTACCTTGGCTGTCAGCAAATGGGGCGACCTAGTTCCCTGCTAAGCAGCCCCCTTCTGTCCGCGACTTAAAGAACTCCTGCGGGATTGCCCTAATTGCGAATGCATCGCAACAGCAATTAGGGTTCAATCAACGACGAAGCCTAATGGCTCCGCCGCAGCAGAGAGGACAAGGGACATGACTGTTCACGTGATCTATGGATCGGATTCCGGTCGCACCAAAGCGGCGGCCGGCAAGATTGCCGCCAAGCTCGATGCCAAGATCATCAACGTCAAGAACGCGACGGCGGCCGACTTCGAGGACTGCGACCTTCTGGTGCTTGGCTCGCCCACCTATGGCGAGGGCGATCTGCAGTCGGACTGGGATACCGGTGTCGACGTGCTCGGCGAAGCCGACCTGTCGGGCAAGAAGGTAGCCCTGTTCGGACTCGGCGATCAGAGCACCTATCCGGACAGCTTTGTCGACGCCATCGGCACGCTCTATGATGCCGTGGTGGAAAAGGGTGCCGAGGTCGTCGGCTTTACCGACACCAAGGGCTACGAGTTCGAGGGATCCACGGCGGTTCGCGACGGGCAGTTCGTCGGTCTCGTCCTCGACCAGGATAATCAGGGTGCCAAGTCCGAGAAGCGGATCGCGTCATGGACCAGCCAGATTCTCTGATCTCCGTCAGTGGCCGCATCGTCAACCACTCGCTTTACGAGTTGGACAAGGGTGTGCGGCAACTGTTCATGCTCACCCTTTCCTGGGCGGACCTGCCGGGCGTTATCGCCCGGCTGGCAGCCGACCGGGTGGATCACTATGTCCACCGGCTCAACGACAGCCGCGTCAACCTGTTCTTCGGGCGGGCGGCATTGGTCGAGATGGTCCGCCGCTTCGTCGACAAGCCACTGTGCGAATTGACGGCGGAGGAGGATTTCATGCTCGGCGCGCTGCTCGGTTATGATCGCGAACAACAATGCCGCCGCTATCTCGAACGGACAACGACGGTCGAACGGCAATTCCACGCCGGAGAGGCGACGGTTGCGCCTGCTTCTTTGTGCTGACCGGCGTTTCAGCCGCCGATGAGTGACGCCGCCAACGGTACAAGCACCGCCGTCATGAGGCCATTGAGGCTCATGGCAACGCCCGCGAAGGTGCCGGTGATCGGGTGTACCTGAAAGGCGCGGGCCGTGCCGACGCCGTGGGCGGCGAGGCCTACGGCGAAGCCGCGCGCCCGACGGTCTTCTATACGCAGGACATTCAGAAGTGGCGTCGCCATCACCGCGCCGATGATGCCAGTCGCGACGACGATGATCGCTGTCAGCGAAGCGTCACCCCCGACAGATTGCGAGATGCCCATGGCGACTCCCGAGGTGGCGGACTTGGGCAGCGAGGAGATGGTGATCATCTTGGGCAGATCGAAAATAATGGCGCACACGATCACCGAGCCGATGGTGGCGACAGACCCCACCAAAAGGGCGGCGACGATCGGCACCAGCGAACGCATGACGACGCGCCTGTTCTCGTAGAGCGGCAAGGCCAGGGCCACGGTGGATGGTCCAAGCAGGAAGTGGATGAAATAGGCGCCATCAAAATAGGTCTGATAAGGCGTACCACTGGCCACGAGGATCGTGCCGATCACCCAGACGGAATGCAGGACAGGGTTGGCGAGCGGGTTGCGCTGCGTCAGCAAAGAGAGGCGGTCAGCGATCGCGTAGACAGTGAGGGTCAGCGTCAGCCAGAACAGCGCGCCCCCTGAAAGATGGGCCCAAAGGCCGCCCGTCGTGGTCATTCCTGGTTCTCCATGGGAGCGGGGAACCAGCGCGAGACGAACCTGAAGGTGAAGGCTGTGACCGTGATCGAAACAGCCGTGGTTACCACGATGATGGCAAGCACGCCGAGGATGTTCGCCTGGAGAATGCCGAGGCGCTGGACGATGCCGACGCCAGCCGGCACGAACAACAGCGCCATCTGCTGCACCAGTGTTTCGCAGGTCTTGTCGATCTCCTCGCTGCGAAGCGAGAAGGGCAGCCATTCCCAGCGATCCCGCACAACAAAGAAACCGAACAACAGCACCAGCCCCACCACGGGAGCCGGCAGTGGCAGGTGTGTCGTGTAGGCGAAGATTTCACCAATGAGCTGGCAGAGCAGCACTACCGCGAGTCCAACGATCATGGGAGACCCTCAGGACAGGTTTGAACGTGGCCCCCGAATAGTCGAACTGGCCGACCTCGTCCAATGCGGAGTCCGCGACGCAGCCGCGCACGACGCGAGCCAGGCGAGATAGATCAGGCGCGGCGCTCGAGTTCGATCGCATGCGGCACCTCGGCGGCGGTCAGCCGGGCCGGGCGACCAAACAGGAAGCCTTGCGCCTCTTCACAGCCTTCCTCTTCGAGGATGCTGAGTTGGCCGACCGTCTCTACGCCCTCTGCCAACACAGGTACGTCGAGGCTACGGCCAAGTGCCACTACCGCTTTGACGATGGCGCGCGAGTCCTCTTTCATCTCGGCCTCGGCCAGGAACGAACGGTCGATCTTGATCTTGTCGAAGGGGAAGGAGTTCAGGGTGTCGAGCGAGGAATAACCGGTGCCAAAATCGTCGAGTGCCACGGTGATGCCCAGTGCCTTGAGTTGCCTCAGCACGTGCAGGGCATGCGCTTTGTCGCCGATGATGGTGGATTCCGTGATCTCCAGTTCGAGCCGTTGCGGTGCAAGACCGGTTTCGAGCAGTGCCTCATGCACCAGCTTGACGATGTCGTCGTTGGCGATCTGCACGGGTGACAGATTGACGGCGACGCGCAGTCCGTCGCTCCAGGCAACGGCGTCGCTGCAGGCGCGCTTCAGCACCCATCGCCCAATCGGCAATATGGCGCCGCATTCCTCGGCGATGGAAATGAAAGCGTCTGGCGCAATGGCTCCGCGGGTTGGGTGCGTCCAGCGAATGAGGGCCTCGTAGCCGATGGTTTCGCGCGAGCGAATATTCTTCTGGACCTGATACGTCAGGTGGAACTCATCGCGATCAAGCGCATCCCAGAGGTCACGTGCCACGGCCCGCCGTTCGCGCGAAGCCTCGTCCATCTCCGCTTCGTAGAAGCAGACATTCTGCGTTACCGAACGCTTGGCGCGGTACTTGGCAAGATCGGCGTTGTTGACGAGTTGGTCGGCGTCGGTTGCGTCCTCAGGATAGATGGCGACACCGATCGAGACGCTGACGGAAATGTCGTTCTCCTCGATCCGAATAGGATCATTGAAGCAGCGTTCGATGCGTCCGAGAAACTCGCCCATCTCCGTCTGATTGCGGAATTTCTTGAGCGCGCAATATTCGTCGCCGCCGATGCGCCCGACAAACTCGCCGTCTTGCGCGATGTTCTCAAGACGACGGCCGATCGCCACCAGAACGGCATCGCCGGTGGAGTGGCCGCGTTGATCGTTGATTTCCGTGAACTTGTTGAGATCCAAGCTTATGGCAGCGAGCTTGATGCCATTGTCGGCCGCCCAGGAAAGGTCCATGGCGATGCGGTCGTTGAACTGGGTTCGGTTCGGCAAGCCGGTGAGTGCGTCGAACCGCGAGAGATAGGCGAGACGCGCCTCCTGGGCGCGTCGCTCGGTGACGTCTTCGATGGTGGTGACCCAACCGCCTTCGCCGGTCACCACGTGAGTAAAGGATATGATCTGCTCGCCGAAAGTCTCCTCGCCGGACACCGGTTCTGACTGCGTGAACAGACGGCTGAGATGACGGCCGAATAATTCCCCGCCCGCGGAATGGGCGGTGTGGCCGTATGTCTCAGCGATCTGGCCTCTGATGAGATCCTCGACTTCCTCGGCCGACAGCTTGGCGCCAAACGCTTGTTCCGGGAGATCAAAAATTTCAAGAAAACGTTCATTCACCAAAAGCAGATGGTGTTGTGCGTCAAAGAGGCCTAGCCCCTGTGTCATCGAGCGGAGCGCCGTATCGAGATTTCCAGTCGCCCGCTCCAGCTTGTGGAGGGCGACGACATTGGCTGCCTCCAAAGCGTTTTTCTCGGCGAGATTGTTGCGAAACACCACAAGCGCTTCGGAAAGGTCGCAAATCTCGCGGGCCTTATCGACGGACTCGGGGATTTCCACCAGTTCGCCGGAGGCGAGGCGTCGCGTGAGACCGCTCAACCGTTCGAGCGGACTGACAACGGTCACGCGCATCAATAGAACGGCAAGCATCAGCACCGCGAGGACGATGAAGGCGGCGAGTTGGGCTCGGTCGAGGATGGTCTTGCGCCAGCCGGCGTAGTCGCCACTCAGGTCAATGTGAGCCGAGAAAAAGCCAGAGAAACGAGCGGCACCGTCTCCGAGAACGAAAGCGCGGCGGATACTGAGATCGTTGTCCCCCCAAACCACGATGTCACCCGTCGCGGTGGCGGCTTCCTCAGTCCCGGTACCGACTTCGACCTGAACGGTTTCGCCCGGATGATTGTGCGTATAGGCGTCGGCAATTGAGCGAAGGGACTCCAGAGCGCCTTGAATATCGGTGCTGTGTCGGCCGGCTGCCGCGCTACGGTCCGGAATGGCGGCCAGAAGATCGAGCCCAGCCGTCGCCCGGTACATGGCTGCCGACTGGATACCATCGAGCTGCCGCACAGTCTCCGTAGCGCCGACGGCCAGCTGCAGTATGGCGAGCATCAAGCCGACAATGGCGACGATGATCGCCTGCAGCGATAGGACACGGGGCTTCCGATAGGATGCTTCGTGGGGAGCCTTCTCTTCCGAGAACGTTTTCAGGCGTTTCATAACAACGGCGCTCGCCACCTGAGATCAGTCGACCCAAGATATCCGCCTCTTCGATAATATTTCGCTAAGTCGCCTTGGCGTGCGCCTCGCCTAGTCCTGTTGAGCCCCTGATGAGGGACGAACAGCAGGAATGGAATTGCCAGATTGCGTATATTTGAATATTATGAGTTTCATAAAGTATAGGGACTTTATGATCATGTCTGTGCCTATTGAAGAACCCAGCCTATGCGACTCTCTCGGCAATCCGGTCGATGTCATGGAACCACGAGCCGAGGAAGCTGCCCGCCTGCTGTCGGCTCTAGGCCAAACCAAGCGGCTGATGGTTCTCTGCCGGCTTGTCGACACCGAAATGTCGGTGGGGGCACTTGCCGAGGCTGTCGGTCTTGGTCAGTCGGCGCTGTCGCAGCATCTTGCGCGCTTGCGCGACCTTGGCATCGTTGCGACCCGACGGGAAGCGCAGACCATCTATTATCGTCTCGCCTCTGACAACGCGCGCCGGCTGATCGGCTTGCTTTATGAACTATATTGCGCCCCGTCGGCGCGGAAGCCCGACTGAGCGCGCTACCGAGCTGACCCCGCCGCGACTATCGGCGAAAGCGGAGCTCCTTGATCAATTGTAAATATTAGTATATTATAACTTACGTGTATTGCGGTGCTGACAGGAGATTGGTCCATGGCTTTCTTTTCCAATACCACCAAAACATTGTCCCCCCAGGAGGTCAGTGATCTTGTTGGCGGTGCGTCCGTTCACCTCGTAGACGTGCGCGAGGCGCACGAATGGAACGACGGGCACATCCCCGGCGCTATCCACCGGCCGCTTTCGGAGCTAGCGACTTGGGTCGGCAATTTGCCACAGGACAAACCTGTGGTCTTCTATTGCCTTTCTGGCGGTCGGTCGGGGCAGGCGCTCTCCCTGTGCAAGTCGGCCGGACAGGCGGTGGAGGGCCATATGGGCGGTGGCATTAGCGCGTGGCGGATGCAGGGTCTACCCGTGACGCGGGATTGATCAGCACCCCTGCACACAGAACGGCTTAAGGCAAGTAACCCCTTGCCAGCCTTGCGCGAAAAAGCCAATAGTGGCCATCACGCGCCGGGGACGGAGGGATCTCGTTCCGGCTACCTCAGCGACGGAGGATCCTTTCATGCAGGTTCTTGCGAACGCGGCTGCCGCCGCCGCGATTCTGTTGTCCGCTCTTGTGTCTCAGGCCGGCGCGGCCGACCTTCCCGATCTTAAAGGCCGCACCATTATCGCGGTTACCGAAAACGCCTACGTTCCCCTCAACTTCGCCGATCCAAAGACCGGTAATGGCGTCGGTTGGGAATATGACGCCGTCAACGAGATCGGCAAGCGGCTCAACGCCAAGATTGAATGGAAACTGACGTCCTGGGACGCCATGATTCAGGCGGTCCGCGATGGCCAGTTCGACGTCGGCATGGATGGCATCACCATCAACGACGAGCGCAAGCAGCAGGTCGACTTCTCCGACCCCTATATGGTCTCCGAGCAGTACATGCTGGTGCGTGGTGACGAGAACCGCTTCACCGACGGCCCGACTTTCGCTGCCTTCAAGGACGGTCTGGTCGGCGCCCAGGCGGGTACCACCAATTTCTACGTTGCCGTCTACAGCGTGCTCGATGGCGATGAGAAGAACTCGCGCATCAAGCTGTTCGAAACTTTTGGTGCCTCTGTGCAGGCGCTCAAAGCCGGTGATGTCGATACGGTGCTGATGGATAAGACCTCGGCCGATGGCTACATCGGCGCGCAGCCCGGCGCCTTCAAGATCGTCGGAGGACCACTTGGTCACGAGGACTTCGGCTTCATTTTGAAGAAGGGATCCGACCTCACCGTCCCGATCAACGCCGCCATCGCTTCCATGAAGGCCGACGGCACGCTCGACGCCCTCAACAAAAAATGGCTCTACGACTACAAGAGCCAGAACTGAGCCGGTTTTGACCTCACCAGAGACCCGTCGCCGCGAACTGCCTTGGTGGTTGATCGCGGCGATCCTGCTTGCGATCGCCTTTGGCCTCGTCATCGGCTCGGACGTCAGCTATCGCATTATCTTCGGGGCCGTCGCGAGCGGTATTTGGGTGACCGTCTTCGTAACGGTCATAGCTTATGTTTTTGCCTGCGCCATCGGCCTTGGCATCGCGTCGGCCGGCCTGTCGAAGCATCGTGTCCTGCGCGAAACGGCCACCTTCTACGTCGAAATCATTCGCGGCGTGCCAGTGCTGGTGCTTCTGTTTTACATGGCATTCGTTGCCGCTCCGGTCATGGTGGCGGCCTGGAACATCATCACCGAGCCTCTCCAGGCGGTGGGGATCCTCGGCCCCGCCAGTATCCGCAATTTCGATCTTCTATGGCGAGCCGTGGTGGCGCTGGTCATCTCCTATTCCGCTTTTTTGTCGGAGATTTTCCGTGCCGGCCTGCAATCGGTTGATCGCGGCCAGATTGAAGCGGCCAAGGCGCTGGGGCTCAGTCGCTTCAAGGTCTTCCGGCTGGTCATCCTGCCGCAGGCCTTCCGCACGGTGCTGCCGCCGCTCGGCAACGACTTCGTGGCGATGATCAAGGATTCCTCGCTGGTCTCCGTGCTTGGCGTGCAAGATGTGACACAGCTCGGCAAGGTTTATTCGTCGGGTACGTTTCTGTTCTTCGAAACCTACAGTGTCGTTGCCTATGTCTACCTGCTGATGACCGTGTCGCTGTCGCTCGCCGTACGCGGGCTGGAGCGCCGCCTGCAACGGCACCGCGACTTCATCGGCGATCGGCGATGACCGGATGAGGGGACTGCTGACGGTATCCGGCAGGGCTGTCGGTACTGTCCAGCCCTCATGAACCGGAGAACGCGCCATGATCCGTGGATATATCGCTTCGACGCTCGACGGCTACATCGCCACTTCCGATCATAGCTTTGCCTTTCTCGATGCCTATCCGGCGGAGGATGCGGGCTATGAGGACTTCTATGCCGGTATCGGCACGCTGGTGATGGGGCGCCTCACCTACGAGGTTTGCCGACGATCTATTGAGCCATGGCCATATGCCGGCAAACGCCTGATCGTCGTCACCTCCAGAGCAATCGACGACCTGCCGGCCGATGCTGAAACCTGGACCGCTGGCATTGATGCCTTGATCGGCCACCTCCGCGCCGAGGCGAAGCAGGATGTGTGGATCGTCGGCGGTGGTCGGCTGCAACAGGCCTTCATTGACCGCGACGCTCTCGATCGGCTCGATCAGTTCATCGTCCCGGTCATCCTCGGCGGTGGTATCCCGCTTTACCCCGACGTCGCGTCCCCTCGGACATTGAAACTCGTCGAGGTCGGACGCTTCGGTCAGATCGCTCATCTTCGCCTCGACCGGCAATGAACAAACGGTGCCGGACGTGACCGGTGTCGTTTGTTTGCCGTGAAGAGTGCCTACTCAGGCGGCGACCGCCATCGTCTTGCCTTTGCTCACAAGTTTGCGTAGGCGGTTTGAAGCCGCTGGACTCATTTCGGCGAGTTTGAATTCAACACCGATATTGTTATCGCGAATCCACCGCACCGTGGCCGGAACGGCATTTTCTTTCTCGCCGGTGATCTGAATGTCGTCTCCGATCCGCATCGGCGGCAGCTGTCCGGCAAAGCGGGCGCCGGTGAGCGAAATGTCCACGCAGGTCGCGTTTGCTGAGCCCTTGGCTGTCGTGATGGTGACGACGTGGCCGCCCGGTACGCGTTCGGCCGCCTGACGGCGATCGAGCGGACCGCGCCGCAGCCTGACCAGAAATTCGCGAACGGTGACGGACAACCGATCACCCTCGGTCGACAAGGCGCCGGAGGTTGAAAACAAGCTTTGCGCCAGCGCTGACGTCTCGCGGGCGATGCCAGTGATACCGGAAATCCGATCGGACACTTGCCGGGTCCCCTCGGAGGCATTGCTGACGCCCTGTGCGATCTCTGTCGTTGCCGCTATCTGCGCTTCAATGGAGCCGCGCATATCGGCGGTGATGGCATTGATCTCGGCGATGGTGCCGCTGATTCCCATTATGCTGCCAACGGCCGCGCGGGTCGCCGTCTGCACCTCGGAAATGTGCTGAGTGATCTCGCCGGTAGCCGCGGCGGTCTGCGAGGCCAACGCCTTGACCTCTTGCGCGACGACGGCAAATCCCCTGCCTGCCTCACCGGCTCGTGCCGCCTCGATCGTTGCGTTCAACGCCAGCAGGTTGGTCTGGCCGGCCACCTGCTCGATCAGGCCGATGACGGCGCCAATTTTCTCGGCAGCTTCCGAAAGGCCGGCAACGATGCGCGTCGTCTCCTCGGCGCGGGCGACGGCATCCCTGGCGATACTGGCGGATCGTTCGATTTCCCGACCGACGTCGCGCGCGGAGCCGGTAAGCTGGGTGGCGGCTTGAGCGACCCGCTGTACGTCGCTGGACGCCATGCTTGAACTGGAGGCCGCGTCGGCCGCGCGCTGGTCGGTCGAGCTGGCTCCCTCGCCGAGGCGCGTCGCTGCGCCTCCCATATCGTGCGAAGCATTGATGAGGCTTTCCACGATGGAGTTGATGGTCGCGCCGAATTCGTCGGTCGACGCTTCGAAGGCCGCGACGCGATCCTGGATCATGTCCGTGGCCTCGTTGATAGTTGTCGAGGCGCGAAGCAGTGCGCCTTCCATGCCGTTGGGCAGGATGCGGCGGTAGTAGCGATTGAGGCGGACAGCCTCCATGGCCGCGCTAGCCTCCCGGACGAAGGCGTCGATATGGTCGGCCATGTCGTTGATGGCTTCGGTAAGCTTTCCGGCCTGACCCCACTGGTCAAAAACCAGATCGCGTATTTCGAAGTCGCCTTTTCCGAGCGCCCGGGCCACCTTGATCGATCGCCCGATGGCCGCGAAGAGGCGCAGGGATAAAGCAAGGCTGACCGCTGCGCCGATGACGGCCACAGCGATCAACGCCAGGGCAAGGGTCGGCCTCTCGGCTGCTATGGCGCCGGCGGCGCCGGCGAGCAGGAGGATGACCGCCGCGCCGGGGGCGAACGCCTCAAAGCGAGAAGATGAGTTCGTCATAGCTGACGGCTTTCGATTTCACGACGTTCACGAGCTGAGCGAAAGAGGCAGCAAGCCCATCTTTCGGACTGGCGTAGGAGGCCTCGGTCTGGAGCAACGCGCCATAAAGTGGCTCAATTACCTCTCGGACGACACCACGGTCCGGCAGGCGCCGACTTGAATGATACCCGATGACGCTGCCATTATTGTCAAAAGACGGAGTGACGTGGGCAAACACCCAATAGAAAGCGCCGTTTCGAGTCATGTTCTTTACATAAGCGAAGATTTCGCGCTCCTCACCGAGCTGGTCCCAGAGCAATTTGAACACGCAGCGTGGCATGTCGGGATGGCGAATGATCGAGTGAGGTGCGTTCATAAGTTCGGCGCGGCTATAACCGCAGATCTTGGAAAAAGTAGCATTGGCGTAAGTAATTCGCCCTTTAAGGTCCGTCTTTGAAACAATTATCTCGTCCGAAAGAAACGTGACTTCTTCGGAGGTAGGCTGAACGCGCGGCTTCATAAGCTGCACCTCAATGCACCAGGCTATAGTGCCGCAACCATGACGGGTCAGTCGTAAACAAAGAATAACGTCGCTAAAATATAACTGACGCCTAATCCGCAAAGGTAATTTTACGTATGCGGACTGCGTATTTTACTGAATGATATAAACTGAAGTTCCATTAGCTGAAATCAGGGGAGTGTGGCAACCAATGGTTTTCGGTGGGGGGATAGACTTGTGTTTGGTATATAAGAAAAGGCGCCACGAACGGCGCCTTTCTACTACTTTGTCCAAGATTTGGGGGTGTCAGCCCAGTACGGCCTCAACCTTCACGGACTTCACGCCCTTGGCCGGTGGCGGCACAATATCCCCGGCGATCGGTTTGCCATCGACGATGAGCGATACCGCGTTGCCAGCACCGTTTCGCTTCACCGAGATGTCGTAAGTGACGCCACGGAAGACGCGGCTCGCCGTGAAATCGGTCCAGCGTTCCGGCACCACCGGGGCAATCCTGAGGCCGGTGTACTCGGGCCGAATGCCGAGGATCCACTGGGTGATGGCATAGTAGTTCCAGGCTGCCGTTCCGGTCAGCCAGGAGTTCTTGGCTTCACCATGGGTCGGCGCATCGCGGCCGGCGATCATCTGGGCGTAGACATAGGGCTCGAGCCGGTGGACGTCGGAGATGCCCTCGCGCACCGATGGCGAGATGCGGCTGTAGTAGTCGAAGGCCGCGTCGCCGTTGCCCAACACCACTTCGCCGATGACCACCCAAGGATTGTTATGGCAGAAGATGCCGGCGTTTTCCTTGTAGCCGGGCGGATAGGTCGAGATCTCGCCATACTCGATGTAGTAGCGGCTGTAGGCCGGCTGTTGCAGCACGATGCCGTGCGGCGTGGCGAGGTGCTTGCGCACCGCGTCGAGCGCCGAGCGCGCCTTGCCGTCGTCGACGCCGATGCCGGCGAGTGCCGCAAAGCCCTGGGATTCGATGAAGATCTTGCCTTCCTCGTTTTCCTTCGAGCCGATCTTGCGGCCGAAGTCGTCATAGGCGCGCACGAACCACTCGCCGTCCCAGCCCTCGGTACGCACGGTCTCGTCCATCTTCTTGGCGACATCGGCGTAGAAGGTGGCGTCATCGGCCTTGCCGATCTGGTTTGCCAGGGCGGATAGCTCGCGGGCCGACAGCACCATCAGCGCGCCGATGAACACCGACTCCGCCACCTTGCCGTCCTTGCTGGTGGTCGTCTGGAACGACTGGCCGGGCGTGTCGGAGAAGCAGTTGAGGTTGAGGCAGTCGTTCCAGTCGGCGCGGCCGATCAGCGGCAGGCCGTGCGGGCCGAGCCGGTCGAGCGCGTACTGGATCGAACGGCGAAGATGCTCGTAGAGTGGCACCTCGGTGCCCGGCTGGTTGTCGAACACGACGGGCTCGTCGAGGATCGAGAAGTCGCCGGTCTCTTTGAGGTAAGCAGCGACGCCGATGATCAGCCAGTGCGGGTCGTCGTTGAAGTCGCCGCCGATGTCGTTGTTGCCCTTCTTGGTCAGCGGCTGGTACTGATGATACGCCCCACCGCTCGAAAGCTGAGTTGCCGCAAGGTCAAGGATGCGCTCGCGGGCTCGCGACGGCACCATGTGCACGAATCCCAAGAGATCTTGGTTGGAATCGCGGAAACCGAGGCCGCGACCGATGCCCGTTTCGAATGACGAGGCAGAGCGCGACATGTTGAAGGTGGCCATGCACTGGTAGGCGTTCCAGATGTTGACCATGCGGTTGGCATGTTCGTCTGGCGAGGCAACCTGATAAACGCCAAGCAACTCGTCCCAATGTTTGCCGAGCGCCGCGAAGGCCGCCTCGACGTTCTTGACGTCGCGATATTTGGCGATGATCGGCTTGACGGTTGTCTTGTTGACGGTCTGCGAACCCGGCGGATCGAACTTCAGCTCGTTCGGATTCTCATGGTAGCCGAGCACGTAGATGATCTGGCGGCTCTCGCCCGGGGCGAGCGTCAACTTCACATGGTGCGAACCCATCGGCGACCAGCCATAGGCGATCGAGTTGCGCGACTTGCCTTCCTCGACGGCAATCGGCTTGTTCCAGCCGCGCCAAGGTCCGAGGAAGCTTTCGCGCTGCGTATCGAAGCCGGCGAGCGGCTCCGAGCAGGAGAACCAGGCGAAGTGGTTGCGGCGCTCGCGATACTCGGTCTTGTGATAGATGACCTCATCCTCGACCTCGACCTGGCCAGTGGAGAGGTTGCGCTGATAGTTGGTGGCGTCGTCGTTGGCTTCCCACAGACAGAATTCTACCGACGAGAAGATCGATACGTCGGCCGGCGTCAGCCGCTCGTTGGTGACGGTTGTCTGCCAGATCTCCAGCGTCTCGTCGAGCGGCACGAAATAGCGGGTGGCGGTGCGGATGCCCGAGCGCTTGGCCGAGATGGTGGAATAGCCCATGCCATGACGGCAGCTATAGTCCTCAAGATCCGACTGGGTCGGCATCCACGACGGCGACCAGTAATCGCCGCTGGTGTTGTCGCGGACGTAGACGTAACGACCGCCGAAATCGGCCGGCACGTTGTTGTAGCGGCCGCGGGTCAGCCGGCGCAGGCGGGCGTCGCGATAGTAAGAATAGCCACCACCAGTGGCCGACAGGATGCCGAAATAGCCCTGGCAACCGATGTAGTTGATCCACGGCAACGGCGTATCCGGCCGTGTGATCACATACTCGCGGGCTTTGTCGTCGAAATAACCATACTTCATGGCGGCATCCTGCTTGTCGATGCTGTGTTCCCGCCAGCGCGGGCAGATAATTCGGTGCGAACGCGTCCTCTCCGGTTGGTCCGGCCGGCGTTCGGCGCACCTCTTAGCATAGTTGTCCGAAAGGCAGAAGCGTAACGTTTCGAATTTAGCAAAAGATAAGGGTTATCCCGATGGCGGGCGGGGCAACGTCGTCACCAATTCGGCCAATTTTGGCGGAAGAGGCGGTGAATTGAAGATCATTTCCACCGCCCGCCGATCTGGCCTCTTCCCGTTCCTTTGCCAAAGCGCGGTAACGTTCAAGATAGCTTCTGCGAAGGCGCTTATTCAGCAAGACGCCGCGCTGCGTAGATGCCGAGATTGATGGCCGCGAGATGAAGGTAGGGTGTCTTGATGCCGACTGAGCCGGCGCGGTCGAGCAGATCATCGAGGATCTCGTCGTTCTCCACCGGCAGACCCTTGACGAGATCGCGATACATCGAGGCGGTCATCGGCGAACCCGACGTGGTGAGCAGCTTGCGCGTCGCTTCGAGATAGGTCGGATTTGGCGCCTTGCCATGGGCCGTCGCGACGGCGCTCACCTCGCCGAGCAGCGCCTCAATGAACGACTGGCCGCCGGGGCGGGCGATAATGTCGCCGATGGAGCCGCGCATCAGGCAGTTGGCCGCGCCGAGGCTGGCGAGCAGCACCCACTTCTCCCAAAGCTCGCGACCGACGTCGTCCGACAGTCGGGCGTCGAAGCCTGCCCCCTTGAAGAAGGCGTCGATCGCCGCCATGCGTGGGGTGTGGCTGCCGTCATACTCGCCATAGATCATGTCATGCAGTGGCGACATTTGGATGATGCGGCCATGATCGTCGAGGCGGGCGTTGATCTTGCAGAAGCTGCCGATCACCCGATCGCCGCCGAAGCGCTCGGACAACGTGTCGAAATGCTTGAGGCCGTTGAGCACTGGCAGGATCAGCGTATTGGGGCCGATTGCCGGCGCTATGTCGTCCAGCGCCGCCGCGAGCGAATAGGCTTTCACGCTGATCAGCACGAGATCGTAGACACCGCCGAGCTTGTCGGCAGTGACAATCTTCGGCTCAATCCGTGTTTCGCCCTTGGGGTCGACGATGACGAAGCCATTTTTGGCAATCTCGGCAGCGCGCTTGGGGCGGATGAGGAAGGTAACATCGCGGCCAGCGGCCGCCAGCCGTCCGCCAAAATAACCGCCGGTGGCGCCGGCGCCGACCACGAGAAGCCGCATGAAGCATCCTTTCCAGATGATCTATCGAGCGCCAGATGGCGCGAAGTCGCCGCAGGATAGAGGATTTTGGACGCCCCCGTCACGTATTCGGAACGGTATCGCCCCGATGCGAACAGCTATCGCCCGCCGCTGCGGTTCGACTGCTATAATCGGGCGGAATCAAGGGAGATGCCGATGAAGACCGTTCGCTTGCCAAGTGGCGAAGACGTGCCGGCGTTGGGCCTCGGCACCTGGATGATGGGCGACGATTCGCGCAAGCACGCGGACGAGATTGCCGCATTGCGCCGGGGTATGGATCTCGGCATGAGCCTGATCGACACCGCCGAAATGTATGGCGAGGGCGCCTCCGAGCGCTTGGTGGGCGAGGCGATTGCCGGTCGGCGCGACGAGGTATTCCTGGTCTCCAAGGTCTATCCGCACAATGCCTCGCGTGAAGGCACGGTCGCCGCCTGCGAACGATCGCTGAAGCGGCTCGGCACCGATTGGCTCGACCTCTATCTCCTGCATTGGCGCGGACAATATCCGCTCGCCGAGACGGTCGCCGCCTTCGAGACGCTGAGGGCGGCCGGCAAGATTCGCCACTGGGGGGTCTCTAATCTCGACGCCAGCGACATGACCGAACTGATGGGCGTGCCGGGTGGAGACGGAGTAGCCGCCAACCAGGTGCTCTATAACCTGTCGCGGCGTGGCATCGAATGGGACTTGCTGCCCGCCATGCAAGAGCTTGGCGTCCCGGTCATGGCCTACTCGCCGGTGGAGCAGGCCAAGCTCCTGAAGGACCGGCGCCTCGCCACGCTCGCCGCCGATCATGGCGTCAGTGTCGCGCAACTGGCGCTCGCCTTCGTGCTGGACCGTGACGGCGTCATCGCCATTCCCAAGGCGGGGCGGGCCGCTCATGTCGAGGACAACGCCGGAGCGCTTGATGTCGTCGTCACGGATGAGCTGCGCGTGGCCCTCGACGCGCTGTACCCACCACCCCGGCGGGCAACGTCGCTCGAGATGATCTGAAGCGATCGATTGCCGCGACGGAGCGATTGTTGCCGGTCGCAAGTCTCCTCGCGCGGTTCTTTTCATCTCTATCTGATCTCAGTTCAAAGCTTGATCATGACGTGGCGAACCACCGAATAGTCCTCCAGCGAATAGACGGACATATCCTTGCCATAGCCCGACTGCTTCATGCCGCCATGTGGCATCTCACTCGTCAGCATGAAGTGGCAATTGATCCAGCTGGCGCCGTATTGCAACCGTGCGGCAGCACTCATGGCTTTCGACACATCGCGGCTCCACACCGATGATGCCAGGCCATAATCGCTATCGTTGGCCCAGCCGATCACGTCGTCCTCGTCTGTAAAGCGGGTGACCGATACCACCGGCCCGAACACTTCCCGGCGAACGATCTCGTCACTCTGCAGGGCACCGGCGACGACCGTCGGCTGATAGAAGAACCCGGGGCCGTCGACGGCCTTGCCGCCGGTGGCGATCTCGATATGTTTTTGCTCCATGGCGCGTTCGACGAAGCTGGCAACGCGTGCCCGCTGGCGCGCCGAGATCAACGGTCCGATCTCGTTATCGCCATCGTCGGCTTCGTTATACGTGATCGTGGAAACCGCGGAGGCCAGTTCGGCCACGAGCTTGTCGTAGATCTTCGCCCCGGCATAGACGCGGCAGGCGGCCGTGCAGTCCTGACCGGCGTTGTAATAACCGAAGGTTCGCAGTCCCTCGACCACCGAAGCGACATCGGCGTCGTCATAGACAATGACCGGCGCCTTGCCACCAAGCTCCAGATGCGTACGCTTGATAGTCTTGGAGGCCGCCTGCAGCACTTTCTTGCCTGTGGCAACGTCGCCGGTCAGCGACACCATGGACACACGCGGATGATTGATCAGCGGGCTGCCGACGCTCTCGCCACGGCCAACGATGACGTTGACGACACCCGGCGGGAAAATGTCCGCGGCCACTTCGGCCAGCTTCAGCGTTGTGAGCGGGGTCTGCTCGGACGGTTTCAACACCACAGTGTTGCCCGCCGCGAGAGCCGGCGCGATCTTCCAGGCCGCCATCATCAGTGGATAATTCCACGGCGCGATCTGGCCGCAGACCCCGATGGGATCGCGGCGGATCATCGACGTGAAGCCTTCGATATATTCACCGGCCGCCATGGCCGGCACCACGCGCGCCGCGCCGGCGAAGAACCTGAAGCAATCGACAACGGCGGGAATCTCATCCCGCAATACAGCGTGATAGGGCTTGCCGCACTGAAGGGCTTCGAGGCGAGCGAAGGTTTCCGCCTCTGCCTCGATGCTGTTGGCAAGCCGCAGCAACAGGGACGAACGGGCAGCGGGCGTCAACCGCCCATAGCTCACGAAGGCTTCCGAGGCCGCCGCGACGGCCGCCTCCACCTGATCGATGGAGGCCTCCGGCATGGCAATCAGCGTCTCGCCGGTACGCGGATTGAGGACATTCTCGGCCGTCTCCGTTCCGGCGACGAATTCCGATCCGATCAGCATCTTGGTGGGCAGGACGACAGTCATTTTTGGCTCCGTCTGGGTCTTGTCTGTGATGTCAGCGCGAGCCGCCGGCAACATGCTCACCCTCGCGGGTCAGCCAATAGGCGGCGAGAATCGGGAAGAAGGTGACGGCCATCACCAGCACGGCGACCACGTTGGTCACGGGTCGTTCGCGCGGGCGGACCAATTCGTTGAGCATCCAGATCGGCAGCGTTGTCTGCTGACCGGCGGTAAAGGTGGTGACGATCACCTCATCGAAGGACAAGGCGAAGGCGAGCATGCCGCCGGCGAGCAGCGCCGTGCCGATATTGGGCAGCACAACGTAGCGAAAAGTCTGGAAAGCATCCGCGCCGAGGTCAAACGACGCCTCGACCAGCGATGGCGACAGGCGGCGGAAGCGGGCGACCGCGTTGTTGTAGACGACGACGATGCAGAACGTGGCATGCCCCAATACGATGGTGAACACCGAATAGGGCAGATCCATCAGGTTGAAGGCCGATCGCAAGGCAATGCCGGTGATGATGCCGGGCAGGGCGATCGGCAGGATCAACAGCAGCGAGACATTATCCCGCCCCCAGAATTGCGCGCGCGACAAGCCAGCCGCGGCAAGCGTGCCCAGCACCAGAGCCAATCCAGTCGCCACCAGAGCCACATTGAAGGACAACGTCAGCGCAGCCCAGATGTCGGCACGCCCCCAAGCCACCGAAAACCAGTGCAGCGTCAAGCCCGGAGGCGGGAACTGATAGCTCTTGTCCTCCGTCGTGAAGGCATAGACCACGATGATGGCGAGGGGGCCGTGCAGGAACACCAGCCCGCCGATCGCAGACAGTTTGAGGAGCAGGGAGGAGCCGTCAGAGCGCATCGAATGCCCCCAGCTTGCGGGCAAATGTCAGATAGACGCCCATGATCAGGATCGGCACCACCGAGAAGGCGGCCGCGAGCGGTATGTTGCCGGCCGTGCCCTGCTGGGCATAGACCGCCTGGCCAAGATAGTACTGCGAGCCTCCGACGATCTGCGGAATGATGTAGTCACCAAGCGTCAGCGAGAAGGTGAAGATCGAGCCGGCCACCACGCCGGGAAAGGCGAGCGGCAGGATGACATGCCGGAAGGTGGCGCCCGGACTGGCTCCGAGATCGGCGCTGGCCTCGATCAGGTTGTTTGGCACCCGCTCCAACGCCGCTTGTACCGGCAGGATCATGTAGGGCAGCCAGACATAGCAGAAGACGATGAAGGTTCCGGTATAAGAAGCCGAGAGTGACGGGCCGCCAATCACCGGCAACGACAGATACCAGTCGAGCAGCGCCTCGATGCCGAGCTTGTCGAGCACCCAGGTGTAGATGCCTTCGCGTGCCAGGATCAGTTTCCAGGCATAGACCTTGACCAGATAACTCGACCACAGCGGCATCATTACCAGCAGATAGAAGGCCGCCTTCATCGGGCCACGGGCATAGCGAGCGGCATAATAGGCAATCGGAAAGGCCATGATGGCATCGGCGATTGTCACCAGCGCCGACATCGACACCGTGCGAATGATGACGTCTAGGTTGGCGGGCGCCATCAACTGCACCCAGGTGGACAAGGTAAACTCGCGAACGATCACCCCGGAGAAGTCGTCCAGACTGAAAAAGCTTTGGGCGAGAAGCGCAAACAGCGAGCCGAGATAGACGACGCCGAGCCACAGGAGCGGCGGTGTCAGCAGAACCGCGAGGAAGAGGCGCGGACGGCGATAGATGGCGTCAAGAAGCGAAGACAACGGCCCGCGCCGCAGGGCAAGATCAGACATCATTGCCCTCCCCATCCATGGCATGCAGGGCGCCATGCGACCAGCCGACCGTAACCGCTTGCCCCACGCCAAGCGTCTGCGAAGCCGGGGCCATAGCCCAGACCTCAAACTCGTTGATCTTGAGCAGCGTCTTGCGCATGGCGCCCTGGAACTGTTGATCGATCACCTCGCCAGCTTGCCGGATGTCCATGGCATCGGCCGCCGCGCCGATCAGGATCGATTCCGGTCGCAAGCTGGTCCAGCGGCTGATCCCACCGAAGCGAGGCGCCTGATCCGGCGTCAACACATTGGATGACCCCACGAAGTCGGCCACAAAGCGCGTCGTCGGTCGCTGGTAGATGTCTTCAGGTGTACCAACCTGGACGATGCGGCCCTTGTTGAACACGGCCACGCGGTCCGCCATGGACAGCGCCTCGCCCTGATCATGGGTCACGAATACGAACGTGAGGCCGAGTTGCTTGTGCAGGCGGCGCAACTCTTCCTGCATTTCCTCGCGCAGCTTGAGGTCGAGCGCCCCGAGCGGCTCGTCGAGCAACAGCACCTTCGGTCGGTTGACCAGGGCGCGGGCGAGCGCCACGCGCTGTCTCTGGCCGCCGGACAACTGCGACGGGCGCCGGGCATCCATGCCCTCGAGCCGAACGAGAGACAGCGTTTCCCGGGCACGCTTTTCGCGCTCGGCGCGCGGAACCCCACGGACCATCAGCCCATAGGCCACGTTGTCCAGCACCGTCATGTGCGGGAACAGCGCATAGTCCTGAAACACGGTGTTGACGTCGCGCCGGTTGGGCGCAAGCCCCTCCGCCGTCTCGCCGAAAATCTCGATATGCCCCGCAGTCGGTTGTTCGAAGCCTGCGATCAGGCGGAGGCAGGTCGTCTTGCCTGAACCCGACGGCCCGAGCATGGCGAAGAACTCGCCGTGTCCTATCTTGAGATCCACCCCATCCACGGCACGCACCGTACCGAAATGGCGGCTGACGTTCTGGAACAGGACAGCGGTCGCGGATGTGGATGTCATACGGAAGGCTCGCTTGGATAACAAAAGATGTCGCGACCAGCGCCCAGCGAATGCGCCTGCACCATCACCCAAGGGCAGGTCAAACATGACTGCCGGTCACGAACAGGAAGCGAACACTATCGATTGGACAGACGTTGCCTCGGGATGCGGGCCCGGAAATACATCCCGGGCCACACGTCCAACCACCGCTTCAACGGCCGCCAAGGACCGCCATATAGTCCGACACCCAGCGGTGATAGGGCACGCAGCCCTCGGCCGCCGAACACTTGGCGACGGGCGTGCGCCAGAAGCTGATCTTGTCGAAGTTATCGATGCCGTTGGTCTTGCAGCCTTCGTCGGTCAAATTTGCGTTGCCTTTGCAGGCGGCCGGAACCGACGGAACCGAACCGAACCAGGCGGCGACATCGCCCTGCACCTTTGGCTGCAGCGAATGCTCCATCCACAGATAGGCGCAGTTGGGATGCTTGGCATTGGCATGCATCATGGTCGTGTCGGCCCAGCCGGTGGCGCCTTCCGACGGAATGACTGAGGCAATCGGTTTCTTCTGGGAGGCCAGGAGGTTGACCTGGAATGGCCAGGACGACGAAGCGACGACGCCCTCGTTATTGAAGTCATCCACCTGCTTCATGGCATCGTGCCAATAGCGCTGCACCAGATCCTTCTGCGTGCGCAACAGGTCGAGGGCAGCCTTATACTGCGTCTCGGTCAGCGCGTAGGGGTCGGTGATGCCGAGCTCGGGATTGTGGGCCTTCAGATAAAGCGCGGCGTCGGCGATATAGATCGGTCCGTCAAAAGCCTGGATGCGTCCCTTGTTGGACTTTCCGTCCGGTAGGGCCTGTTCCTGGAACACCACGTTCCAGCTTGTGGGCGTGGTGCCCTTGAACGCTTCGGTGTTATACATCAGCACGTTGGCGCCCCATTGATAGGGCACGCCATAATGAACGCCATCCACCGTGTGCCAGGGGGGCGTTCTGCAGGCGCTCGTCCACCGTCTTCCAGGACGGGATCAGGTCCAGGTTGATCGGCTGCACCTTTTTGCCGGCGATGAGACGCAATGACGCGTCGCCCGAGGCGGTGACGAGGTCGAAACCGCCCTCATTCATCAGCGACACCATCTCGTCGGATGTGCCGGCGACCTTCACCTGCACCTTGCAGCTGGTGGCTTTCTCGAAATCGGTGACCCAGTCGTAATTCTTGTCGCTCTCGCCGCGTTCGATATAGCCCGCCCAAGCGACGATATCGACTTCCCCCTCGCCGGGGCCGATCGAGGCGAGCTGAGCGTAAGACGGCGTGACACCAATAAGCAGCGCCGGCACCATGCCCAACGCAATCATGCGCTTTGCAAAAATGGTCATGTCGGTTCCCCTTGTCATGGGCACGATCAGTGGACGCCGCGCCCTTAGGGAAAACCCTAACAAAACCCTGCTTTCTCGCAATTTCAAAAAATCAAGAAACAATATCGGAAATTCCGATATCACAGGCTACTGCATCAGACGACCCGCATTGTAGGAAAGTGTAACCTCAATAAAGCGCTGGGCATTGAGATTGTCATGGGTGCCTCGCCGGCGTACCAGGGCCGCCTTTGCCATGGGCATCGGCGCGGAAATTTGACGCGCCTCTAGGCGCAGGCCATCCAGTGACCAGGGGCGAAAGACAAGATCGGGCAAAATGGCAACGCCGACCCCGCTAGCCACCAGCGAGCGCACCGCCTCGACCGAGCGCGAGCGGAAAGCGATGTGGGGCCGCAAGCCGGAACCACGCCAGAGATGATCGACGGGTTCTTCGATTTCATCGATACTGAGCGCAATTTGCGGAAATTCCGAAATCATTGCCAGATCCAACTGGTCGCGCTCTGCCAGCACATGACCGGAAGCCATCCAAAGTCGATAGCGATAGGCTTCAAGCTCGTCGGCCGCCAGGGACTCGGGATTGTGAAGCCCGGACATGGTGACGACTGCCAGATCAATCTCGCCATTGAGCAGCAGGTGCTCGAGATAATCGTGCCCGTCTTCAACGAGATCGACGCTGACACCGGGAAAGGCGCGGGAAAATCGTGCCAGCAGATCGGAGAGCACGTAGCCAGCCACCAGCGACGTTACTCCGAGCGCCAAACGCCCCGTCACCTCGGGCGCGACATTGGCGAGCGCGCCCCGCGCGTCGGCCACGTCCTGCCAGATACGCTCGGCATGCCGGCGAAACAGTCGCCCCTTGTGCGTCAGACCAAGACCGCGCGATTGGCGCTCAAACAGCTTCACGCCGAGATCGGCTTCCAGATCCTTCATCGCCTCGGTAATGGTCGACTGCGACGTCGAAAGTTGCGCAGCCGCCTTCGATACAGAGCCGGTTTCGGCGATCGCAAGAAAATATTGAAGCTGACGCAGCGAAAAGGACATGGTCGCGCCCGTGGGGGTGATGGTGGTAGCGGTTGGTCAGCAAGGCGCGCCGATATGGGCATAGAGGCCGGCCATCGTATTGAGCCGCCCAGGAGCGACCGGATCATCGCTGATGAAAGCGATGGTTTCCAGTATCATCTAGCAGGAGCGTTGCACGGTCCATTCGGCATTCTGTTCCAAAACGATGGCGCCAACCAAGCTGACGAGGGTCTCTTTGGCCGGGAAGGTCCTGCGCAGTGGTTGCGGCCATCCCGGCGATGGACCATAAACCAGCTGCCCGCGTGTTCCGACGAAAAGGCCCCCCCGTGACCGATCTGCGAACTCCCGTGACAAAAGACCAGCCGCGCTGGCTTGGCGCCGTTCCCTCCGGCCGCGTACCGATCGTGCCGCTGATCGCCGCCGCGCGGTGGCTGCTGCTGCTGGTTGTCATCGCCGGCATCTACTTTTTCAGTGGGTTCATCACGCCTGTGCTTGCCGCACTGGTGATTGGGTTCGCCACTTGGCCGCTGTTTCGCGATCTGACGCGGCTTTGTCATGGCAACACCAAACTCAGCGCCTCGATCGCTCTCTTGTGCATCCTTCTGTTCCTCGTCGTTCCGATGCTGATGGCCGTCGGTTTTGCCTTCGACGAGTTCAAGGTCTGGTTCAACTGGCTGCTGGAGGCCAATCGTAGCGGCGTGGCCGTGCCACCATGGATCGCCGCTCTGCCGATGGTGGGGGACTGGCTGGCCGAGCAGTGGACCCTGCACGTCGGCCCGCCAGGGGCTATCGGTGAACTCATCCAGATGACATCCGGCGCCAATATCGGCAATATTTACAGGGCGATCATGACGGCCGGCGGAGAGGCCTTCCGTCTGGTGCTGGCGCTGTTGTTCATGATGATCGCGCTGTTTTTCGTCTATAAGGACGGCAGCGCCTTGGTGGCGCAGATCGATCTCGTCGGCGAGCGCATCCTGCCGACGCGCTGGGCTCGCATATCGCGCATTGTGCCGGCCACCATCAGTTCGACCGTTACCGGCATGACGCTGATCGCCATCGGGGAGGGCATTGTGCTCGGCGTCGCCTATTGGATCGCCGGTGTCCCCTCGCCAGCCATTTTGGGTGTGATCACCGGCGTCATGGCGCTCGTCCCGGGCGGCGCCCCGCTGAGTTTTACGCTGATTTCGCTCTACCTTGTCGCCAGCGGGCAAGTGGTCGCAGGTGCGGCGTTGCTTGTCTGGGGAACGGTCGAGCTGTTCATCGTCGACAAGACGCTGCGCCCGCGCCTCGTCGGCGGTCCCATTAAGCTGCCCTTCCTGCCGACTTTCTTCGGCCTCATCGGCGGTGTGAAGACGATGGGCTTTCTCGGCCTGTTCATCGGCCCAGTGCTGATGGCGCTGCTTGTCGCCATCTGGCGCGAGTGGCTCACCGAGCTGAGAGACGAGGATATGCCCTCCACCGTGCCGCCGACCAAGCCGCCCGGCGCTTGATGAAATCCACTCGCCTGCGCGGGGCATGGATTTCGATGCGGCCGGCCCGCCTATTTCAAGGGGATGTCGGTCTGTAGCTTGCCCTGCTGGTAGGTCGCAGACAGTGCGGAGTATTCCGCTCGGATACTCTCGGAGCGCGCCTGAAACTCTTCTTGGACGGCGGTGTCGCAAGTGGCAATCAAATCGGCGATATGCTCGCTGTGCCAGAAGGTATTGCTCCGCCGGTAGCCGCCTGGCTCCAGCGTGAATACTTCCTTGAGTATTCGAAGGTCATGCGGAATGGAGAAGGCGTCCCGTGAATCCTCATGGCTGAAGAAATAGAAAAAATTGTCGAAGCCGGCCCAGGTGATTGCCGACAGACACATTGAGCAAGGCTCATGTGTCGATAGGAACAGCAGATCGCTCGTATTCGGCCGTTCCTTGATTTCGTAGAATTTCTTGATGGTGTGCACTTCGCCGTGCCAAAGAGGATTTTCCATCTCGTTGTTGGTCCCGGCGAGAACCACCGAATAGGTCTTCTTGTCGATGAGTGCGGCGCCGAACACCTTGTTGCCGTTGGCGACGCCGACTCGTGTCAAGGGCAGGATGTGGCGTTCGATCGTTCGCAGCAGAGCATCGATGAGGCGTTCCTGGTGTCTCTCGGCCATGCCTGAATTCCCTTCCGCTTGCTCTCTCGGACGATCATCGCCGGTCCTTTGGGGAATGTGCAAGACCCCCGATATTTCTCAAACGACGGCAACGCGTCCGAATCGCAATCCGTGAATCGGTCGTCAGCTTCCGAAGACTTCCATCCCTATAATCGCCGAGGTCAATTGAGTTATCACGCCGCCGGACCGCGCAAAACCGGCGCAAGGCCTCAAATGTTTGACTTAGTTGGAAGTGGCTGGGGTGGCAGGATTCGAACCTACGGATGGCGGAATCAAAATCCGCTGCCTTACCACTTGGCGACACCCCATCCGGCGGCCTCGGCCGCGGTTCGCACGATATAGCCGCAACATGAGCCGACTGCAACAACGCTGCTACGACTTATCACGAGGACGAAGTCTGTCACATGCTGGCAATATCGCAGCGCTGGCGGCGGTTTTGCGAAGGGATCGGGGACGCGCAAAACCCCTGATCCACAAGTGTGATTTTGGGGCTTGCGGAGGCGGGGAGGGGAGGCTATACACCGCCCCACCAACGGTACGGAGTGTAGCGCAGCCTGGTAGCGCACCTGCTTCGGGAGCAGGGGGTCGCGTGTTCGAATCACGCCACTCCGACCATCTTTCCCGCAAATTCAAAGAGTTGCCAGCCGCTTTGCGCGGAGCTTCAGTAAGCCGCCTATCGGCGCGTGAATGCTTTGCCACGTTGCCAAGCAGGCTTGGTTGTGGGGGTAAGGGAAATCGTATCGCAATAACGATGTCTCACCTTGCTGCGAGCGCGGGCTCAGCGGTCGTCATGTTGGTGAAGGTGCGCATGGCATCGATGCTGCGGCGGGCAAAGCGATCGAAATCCGAGGGATTGTCGTGCTCGGCGACGAGCAGCGACGCACCAGTTGCGATCGCCGCTTTCCACAGCTTGGGCCAAGGCACAATGCCCGTCCCGACATCTGCCCAGCCGTCTTCATTGATGCGGCTGCCGCGTGGCGCGACATCCTTGACGTGGACGGCGGCGATGCGGCCGGCGTAGCCCTCGAGCCACGGTTGTGGATCAATGCCGGCAAGAGCCACCCAGGCGACGTCGACTTCGAGGTGCACGGCCGGATCGGCGGCAATGTGCTGGATCGGCATCGACCCGTCTCGAAGTGGCCGAAACTCGTAGTCGTGATTGTGCCAGGCAAAATCGAAGCCACGGGAGCGCAGCAGCCGGGCAATGCCGGCCAGGCGATCGCCGAAGTGCCGCCATTCATCGGTGATGGTTGGACGCACGTCTACTGGCACGAAGGGGCAGACGATCAGTCGCATGCCCAGCGTTTCGGCGATACGGCAGGCGGTGTCCGGGGCATCCTCCAACAGGTGCAGCGAAAAATGTCCGCTTAGGGCCGTAAGATCGCTTTCATCAAGGGATTCGCGGAGCGCCGCCGGATCTTCGTAGAGAATGTCTGTCGGTTCGACATTGGTATAGCCGAGCGCGGCGAGGCGCGGCAGATGATCCGTCACGGGTGGAAACAGCCGCGCCGAATGCAGCTGGATCGAAAACGGCAGGTCTCGCGCCACATTGTCCTCCCTGACCGGCCTTATCGGCAACGGTCGGCATCTCGACTCATGACATTGCGAAAGCCTCCCCTTCCACAATGCCCGACGTGCAATCGAAACGTTGCGAAGATTTCAGTGAAATACGAGGACGTCTGAATACCCAGCTCAACCGCGGGGATCGACCTTCGTTTTTCAAACTTCCAACCGTCTTCAGCAATCGATTTCATAGATGCTAACTTGGGCCATCCCACCGTGGCAAGCTATTCTTTATAGGGGTCGAAAAAACGGCGGAGTACATCCGGACGGCAGGGCGGCGCGCGAATCGGCGGTCAGCTGGCAGCTCGTAGCAGCCCCTGCGGCCGGCCGCCAACGTACACCTCGTGCACATTCCGCTCGCCGCCGAGCGTCATGAGGACGAACAGCTCTTCCTCCAGATCGCAGTTGCCCGCCGCGAGGCGATGCGCCATCGCCGGCGTGGCCGAGCTGTCGAGCACCACGAGATCGGCGTGCGCCCCGGGAGCTATGCGGCCTAGGTCCGGTTCGCCGAGCGCATCGGCGTTGCCGCGCGTCATCAGGTGAAAGGCCTCGATGGCCGAAAGCTTCTGTCCCTTGAGCTGCATCACCTTGTAGGCCTCTGCCGCCGTTGCCAGCATCGAGTAGCTGGTGCCGCCACCAACGTCGGTGGCCAGCGCGATCCGTACGGGATGGGAGCCGCCCTCAAGGCCCTTGTAGTCGAACAGACCAGAGCCGATGAAGAGGTTCGAGGTCGGGCAAAACACGGCGACGGCGCCGCTTTCCGACATGCGCAGGATCTCGCGGGACGTCAGATGGATTGCGTGCCCCATCAAGCTATTAGCGCCGACGAGGCCGTAGTGATCATAGACGTCGAGATAGTCGGCGCGGTCCGGGAACAGGCGCCGCACCGTGGCGATTTCCTCAAGATTTTCCGATAGGTGAGTCTGCACCAGACATTCCGGATGAGCCCGAGCAAGGCTGCCCAACGCTTCCAGTTGTTCCGGTGTCGAGGTGATGGCGAACCTGGGTGTGATGACCACCTTCTGGCGGCCGTGCCCATGCCAAGCAGCAATCAGCGCGGCCGTATCGTCATACGCCGATTGGGCGCTATCGAGCAGATCCGGCGGCGCATTTCGGTCCATAGCCGTCTTGCCGACGAACATCGCGGTACCCCGGCGTTCGCTCTCGGCGAGCAGCGCCTCGGCTGAGCCTTTATGGACTGAGCCGTAGCAGACCGCCGTTGTGGTGCCGTTGCGCAGGAGTTCGTCGATGAAGAAGCTGGCTTGAGCCGCCGCGAAATCCGGATCTCCGTAGCGCGACTCGGCGGGAAAGGTGTACCTCGTCAGCCATTCGAGTAGTTGTTCGCCGTAGGAGGCGATCACCTGCGTCTGAGGGAAGTGAATATGGGTGTCGATGAAGCCCGGCAGGATCAGCTTGCCGGAAAAATCGTGCAGGACGACGCCCTTGCCCCCTACGCGCCCAATCTCGTCGGCGTCGACAACATCGGTCACCCTTCCCCCGTCAATGACGATGACACCATCTTCAAGATAGGTATAGGCGTCCGCGTCGCCGGCCCCTTGCGGGCGCCGCTTGAAGCTCAACACACGACCACGTACCAGAGTGCGGTCAGAAGGAAGTCGATCGGAGAGTGTCAACGGGGGCTCCGTGAGGGAGGGGGAGGGCTAATGCCCATCTCACGGCTCAGAAGAGACGAGATATCCTACCGAGACAATAGAAAAGTCCGATCCGGCTACCTCTTTTCACTTATCGTCCCTGCCGGAAACCATGAGTGCGCCCATGCTTGACGACATCCAGATCGCCCGCGCCGCCCGTCTCAAGCCGATTCAGGAGGTGGCGGATCGGTTAGGCATCCCTGGAGACGCACTGATCCCCTACGGCCGCCATATCGCCAAGATCGAGCATGGTTTCGTGTCCGAGGCCCGCCAGCGGCCGCGCGGCAAGCTGGTACTGGTCACCGCCATAACGCCGACCGCCGCCGGCGAGGGCAAGACGACCACCACCGTCGGCCTTGGCGATGCGCTCTCCCGGCTCGGACGCAAGGCGAGCATTTGCCTGCGTGAGCCATCACTCGGTCCCTGCTTCGGCGTCAAAGGCGGGGCGGCGGGCGGTGGTCATTCACAGGTCGTGCCGATGGAGGCGATCAACCTTCATTTCACCGGCGATTTTCACGCGATCACCGCGGCACATAATCTCCTGTCCGCGCTGATCGACAATCATATCTACTGGGGCAGTGAGCCGCGACTCGACGGCCGACGCATGACCTGGCGGCGCGTCCTCGACATGAACGACCGCATGCTGCGCCATCAGGTCAATGGCCTGGGCGGCAGCGCCAATGGTTTTCCGCGCGAGGACGGCTTCGATATCACCGTCGCCTCGGAAGTGATGGCGATCTTCTGCCTGGCCACCGACCTTGCCGATTTGGAGCGCCGCCTCAAGCGCATCGTTATCGGCGAGCTCGACGCCCGCTCTTATGCCACGGCTGACCTTGTGAGCGCCGCCGGTGCCATGGCGGTGCTGCTGAAGGATGCGCTGCAGCCCAACCTCGTTCAGACGCTGGAGGGCACGCCAGCTTTTGTCCACGGCGGGCCTTTTGCCAATATCGCCCACGGCTGCAACTCGGTGATCGCCACGGAAACGGCGCTCGGTCTTTCCGATGTGGTGGTGACCGAGGCCGGTTTCGGCGCTGATCTCGGCGCCGAAAAATTCCTCGATATCAAGTGCCGCAAAGCGGGCCTGCAGCCCGACGCCGCCGTGTTGGTCGCCACCATTCGCGCGCTGAAGATGCATGGTGGCGTTGCCAAGGAAGATCTCAACGTCGAGAACGTCGCGGCGATGGAAGCTGGCTTTGCCAATCTGGCACGTCATCTGCAAAACCTGCACAAGTTCGGCCTCGACGTGATTGTGGCCATCAACCGCTTCGGCAGTGATACTGACGCCGAGGTCGCCCGTCTCAAGGCGTTATGCGCCGAAGTGGGGGCGCCGGTGGCGCTGGCCACTCATTTCGCCGACGGTGGCCGTGGCGCTGAGGATCTGGCGCAGGCCGTTCTCAAAATCCTTGACGCGCCTCGCCGCCAACCGTTTGCCCTTCTTTATCCGGACGACCTGCCGCTCGCAGCCAAGATCGAGACAGTGGCCCGCGAAATCTATGGCGCCGCGTCCGTCGAATACGACAGCCGTGCCGCTCGCAAGCTCGCCGAGTATGAGGAGCGCGGCTTCGGGGCCTTCCCTGTCTGCATCGCCAAGACGCAGTCGTCGTTCAGTGCCGACCCGCAACGCAAGGGCGCGCCGGTCGGTCATATCCTGCCGGTTCGTGACGTACGCCTTGCCGCCGGCGCAGAATTCATCGTCGCCATCTGCGGGTCGATCATGACCATGCCGGGGTTGCCGCGAGTGCCGGCAGCCAACCGCATTGGCCTTGACGGCGAGGGAAAGGTGGTGGGTCTCAGCTAGGTCATCAAGCACGCTCTTGTGATGTCCGGGCCTGCGGTTTGCGCTTTCGCACCGGGGGCAATGACCCTATTTCATGGGGGCAACGGTATGCTTTTCGAGCGTGATTTGGAGAGTACGATGTCTTTCGACCTAGGGCTTGAGCCACTTGCCGCATCGGGCCGCCTTAACTGCTCGGTCGAGCTGCAGGAGTATCTTTCAGTCGTTCAGCGCGGTCTCAAGGCCATTACCGGCAAGTGGAAGGGCGAGATCATGTGCCTTCTGTCGGAAGGCCCCAAGCGCTTCAACGAGCTGCGACGTGGTATTCCCGGCATCACCCAGCATATGCTGGCCGCGCAACTGCGCGACCTTGAAAAGTCCGGCCTCATCGTTCGTCACGATTATGAGCAGGCGCCGCCACGCGTCGAATACGAGATGTCGGAAGCCGGCAAGGCCCTGCGCACGGTTGGCGATGCTTTGCATGATTGGGCGAAAGCCTACGCGCCAGCCTCTGAGACCAGCGAGCACTAAGCCAAACCGGCGCCGCGCTACATGAAACGGAAGCGGGCGTGCCGGGGGTCGTGGCTCTCATGAATATAGATGGGCTCGCCTGTGAACTGCAGGCCGAGCTCATTTTCGCGTCTCCACATCACTTCGGCCCGGCGTAAGGATTGTTCCGTCGGGTCGAAAATGAAGAAGTCTTGCGGAATCTCGCGAGAATGCTCACAGCGCACGCGCATGCCACCGGAACTGGTGTCCCGCACGACGCAGTCGACGATATAGCGATAGTCGCCATAGACGATCTTCGCTGCCCGGAGCGTCCGCCGCCTTACCCCGTTTCGCTGCTCAACCGACATCACACATGTCCCACCTTGCGGGGAATGTTGGCAGTCACTGGTTAAGATTTGACGAAGCCAGCCTCCGGCTAGCGCCACTACCCGGGCCTCAAAGGCCGTTATCCCTGAAGTTCGGCTCGCCACGGCGGGTTGGCACCGGCCCGCGAACAGGTAATGGCAGCGCAACGCGTGCCGAAGGCGAGGGCGGCGGCGAGTTCGTCGCGGCTGATCGCTTCCAGCGCCGGTCGTGCGATCCGTCCCGCCTCCTTGAGCGCTACCAGGAAGGAGCCCTGGAACGTGTCGCCCGCGCCGATGGTGTCGACGACCTTGGTGACAGGCGCGGGGACCTCGACCCGACCGGCCGTCGGGTGCCAAGCAATAACGCCGTCACCACCACGGGTGACGATGAACAGCGCCGCTCCACCGGCCAGGATTTCCTTGGCCTTGCCCTCGAAGTCGTTGCCGCCGAACAGGAAGTCGAAGTCCATATCGGACATGCGGACGATATCGGCGGTCTTGGCGAACTCGGCCATGCGCGCCGTATAGGCAGCCTTGTCGCGCGTCAGCGTCGGGCGGCAGTTGGGATCGAACGACAGCGTCGTCTTACCCTTCGCCGCCTTGAACAGGGCGAGATACTGCGAAGCGACAGGTTCGTTGATCAGCGTGGTGGAGCCGACATGCAGCGCCTCGATGGCCGGGAAGGGGATGCTGTCGGGACGATAAGTCCACAAGCGCGCGGCGGTCGTCTCGTCGTAGAAGGCGTAATGCGGTTCGTTGTTCACGAAACGGACGAAGGCCAGTGTGGTCTCGTCGTCGGAATGGCGGACGTAGCGTAGCGATACGCCGGAGACCTTGAGGTGATCGGCGATCATCGCACCGAACATGTCGTTGGAAACGCCGCCGACGAAGCCGGTGAGCGCGCCGAGGCGCGACATGGCGACGGCGATGTTGAGGCAGGAGCCGCCGACCGCCGGCACGTAGGCATCCCGGCCGTCGGCCGACTTCACAGGCACGAAATCGATCAGCGCGTCGCCGCAGGCCAGTAACATGTGATTCCCCCGGGTTGCTGGGCACTCCGGTTTCAGTGCTAGCCAATCATCGAAGCGGCTTCAATCTCTCCGATTGGCATGGGGACTACTTCTGATCTGGTTGTGGTGTCCGGCAGGTCAGTAGCGGTCGATGGACAGGTCTCCCGTTTCGATGTCCGGCTTGCGACCGGAAATCAGGTCGGAGAGCGCCCGAGCCGAACCGCAAGACATCGTCCAGCCAAGCGTGCCATGGCCGGTGTTGAGCGAGAGGTTGCCATAGCGCGTAGCGCCGATGATTGGTGTGCCATCCGGTGTCATCGGCCGCAAACCCGACCAGTATTCCGCAGCCTTGAGATCGCCGCAGGGAAAAAGGCTGCTGGCGACGTATTCAAGCGTGTCGCGCCGGGTCGACGGCAGGTCGGTGCTATAGCCGCCAATTTCGGCCATGCCCCCGACACGGAGGCGGCTACCGAGCCGGGTGAGGGCCACCTTGTAGGTTTCGTCGAGCACGGTGGATATCGGAGCGTGCGTCTCGTCGGTGATGTCGGCGGTGAGCGAATAGCCCTTTACCGGATAAACCGGCAGCTTGAGGCCGATGGCCCGGCTGAGGATGGGCGACCAGGAGCCAAGAGCCAGCACGTAGTGATCGGCACTGATCCTGCCCTCAGAGGTGAGAATCGCGCTCACCGCGCCCCCAGAGGTCTCGATGCTGGAGATTGATACGCCATAGCGAAAGCGGACGCCCAACCCCTCGGCGATCTTCGCCAGTGCATTGGTGAAGAGATAGCAGTCTCCCGTCTCGTCAAGCGGCAGACGCAGACCGCCAACGAAGCTGTCCTTCACGGCGGCGAGCGCCGGCTCGGCACTGGCGACACCTTCCCGATCGAGGATTTCGAACGGCACGCCGTCCGCTGCGAGCACCTCTGTGTCGCGGCCCGCATGATCAAACTGCTTCTGTGTACGGAACAGCTGCACTGTGCCTTGCGAACGGTGGTCATAGGCGATGCCGGTTTCCTCGCGCAGCGCGATCAGACATTCGCGCGAGTAGCCGGCGATACGCAGCATGCGCCCTTTGTTGCGGACGTAGGCCGCCGAGGTGCAGTTCATCAGAAGCGACAGCATCCAGGGCAGCACGTGCGGATCGAGCGTCGGCCGGAGAATAAGCGGTGCATGCTGCATGAACAGCCATTTCATGGCCTTGAGCGGAATGCCTGGCGCTGCCCAGGGTGTCGAATAGCCTGGCGAGATCTCACCGGCATTGGCGAAACTGGTTTCGAGCGCCGGGCCGGTCTGACGGTCGTAGACGGTGACCTCATGCCCTGCCTTGGCGAGATAATAGGCGGTGGTGGTGCCGATGACGCCGGCGCCGAGAACGGCAATCCTCATGTGAATAATCCCTGCTTCACAAGTCCCCATGCGGCGAGTGGCCGGCGAAACCACCGTCTTCCGCGGCGTCTCTGGCATCGCGGAGGTCGACTACCGCATGTTTCCGAACTCTAGGAAGCTGGCCGGACCGGGTCCACAGCAAAAAGACCGCGGCTGGCGCTTGGGAGGGTTGCAGGATTCCGAGGTTCCTATCTGCAGACCGTTGTGCTTCTCCCTTCGCTTCATTCGAGAGGGCGCCTGTGCTATCGAAGGGTATGACTCGCATTCGTACCCTCCTGCGCCTGTCCGGCGTGCTGATGTCGGCGGCTCTTGTGGGCTGCTCTCTGCTCGGTTCCGACTCGGACTTCACGCCGCCGCCGCCGCGCGCCGCCACCTTCCGCATCACGGCTGCTGGCGTGCCGGGACTGCCTCCGGACACCGCCTTTTCAAAGAAGGCGATCGAGGCGCTGGAGCCTGGCTATGTCGTCTCGTCGGTGACTATGGCGACCGAGCAGAGCGAGAGCGTATCCGCCCTGGCACTGTTCCGAGAGGGATTGCAGGTACTGCAGGTATTGCCCGGCTCGGGTGGGCGTATCGGTGCGGTCCATGGCGTATCGGAAAGCCTGGTCGGTCCCAATGGCGAACGCATCGGCATGACCTTCCGCGAGACGCGCATGGATCGTGCGTCCTGTCGCGAGGGGCAGGGCAATTGGCTCGCCATGCCGATTTGCACGGCGCATGGTGCCCCCAATGTCACTTTCGTATTTGCCATTCCCGGCTATATTTCGGCCGGTGGCCTGCCCGACGATGCTACGTTGGCCGGTGCCACGTTGCAGCGCATCATCTGGGTGCCACCGGTGGGGTGATCCGCCTTCGCCATCGCGCAGCGGCTGATTTGTCCATGCCGGCGGACGGAGCTTACTCTGCCACGCTCGCTGGTGCGGGCGCCATGGTCTGATCGTTTGCCGCTTGGGCTGGATCAAACGGCTTTAGCTCGGCGAGATCGCCGATGATATCCGGAAACTGCGCGGCGATCGTCTTGCCCACATAGGCCTGCGGGTTGGAATGGGTTTGGGACTTTGCTTCCCAACCCCATACGAGGTCTCGCGCCCTGACGAACGCCCCTATCAGATTGTGCTTTTCAGCAAGTCCGTGCTGAAAAAATGCGCTTCCGAAATAGGTCCATCTGTTGGTGTCGTTGCAGCCAAATGAGACGTTTTCCGCCGACGCCGCGGTAAACACCGCCGAACGGTCATCCGAGAATAGCGGAACGAAGATGCCCGAGTGGCAGGCGGAAACAATGATGATGCGGTTCTTGATGCCGGCCCGATCCAGGGCGAACCTCAAGTCGAGCGGCCGGATCAAGCTTTGATGCGCATGCGGTCCATTCAGCGAAACGCCAATGGAGTTGCCGTGTGACGTGATGAACAGCACCAAGGCATCGCGCTCGGAATTCATGCGCGCGCCGACGGCATCAATGGCTCGCGAGAGTGTTTCGAGTGTCGCCACCGGCGTATTGAAGGTTTCTTCGCCGTTGACCAACCGGATAGCGTGTGGCCCCACCTGAAATAATCTGTCGAGAATGCCGGCCGCTGAGCCACTCTCACGATCAAACACCGCCTGCGGCATACCGCCCACCGAGATGGAAAATAGGGTCGGCTTGTCGGGATCCGCCGGGGCGATTTGAGCAAGGCTGCGGGTTGTCACCGAGGCCAGTTCCCATTCTGACCGATACCAGGTTTCTTCCGCCGCTTGCGCGGTCTCCGGATCGACATCCTCGGCCTCCTCATCGGAGGACAAGAGGTCGTCAAGTCGCGCCCAGATCGTGCGAGGCGCTGCGTTGGCGTAGGCCTCGGAGTAGAACACTGGCTCGAAGTGGATGACGAAAGGCGTGGCGGCGCTTACGGCGAAAAGGCCCAACGTCACGAGAATAGGGCGGCGCCAGTGGAACGGATCATAGGAGCGGACGACAATAACGGGGACGAGCAGTAGCCAGATGATTGGCAATTGTGTGATCGCGATGAAACCCAAGTAGGCAATCGAGCTACCATTGCTTCCAGTCCATCCGACAATTTTCAGGAAAAGATAGAGAACTATTGAGAGTGCGATCTGGACAACGGTTAGTCCCCACGCCGTAACGGCCGTCATGGGAAGAGAGTTGGGGCTGGCGAAAAACGCCAAGGCAGCCAGAACGTAGAGAGCATTGCTCGCGATCAGAACAACGAGCCCGTATTCACTGAAGCTCCAGTTCGCCTGCGAAATCAAATACTGGGCGGGCAGATCGGTTGCGACAAGCGCGAAGAATCCCAGGACGACCGGGATCGTCCCTATCGGAGCGTCATAAGGATCAAACCTGCGAAAAGACAGACAACGCAGGGCTGCACGCAAGAAAGCCATGTTCGCCCAGCCTCCGATCCTTCAGTTGCAACGAAATAGATGGCTTTGGCGACTTTGTGCAACCAATAGTATTTTCTATAGTAAACACAGTGGTTCATGCGCGCCGCTTCCCCGTAAATCGTGGAGGGGCGGCGCATTGGTGTGTCGTGACGGCAGTCAGAAAAAAGCGGCCGGGCTTTGCAGCCCGACCGCTTCGCTTTTCGAATAAGATCGCCAATCAGCAGAACTGGTTGACGATTGCTTCCAGCTGTTCCTGCTTGCCGCTCTTCGGCTCGGGATTGATGTTGTTCTTGGCAACATAATCCGTGAGGTCTTCAAGCGAACGCTTGCCGGCGAGAATGGCCTGGCCCTCGGCACCCTTCCAGCCCGCATAGCGCGCCTCAAGGTTCTTGGCGAGACGTCCGTCCTCAATGATGGCGGCGGCGTTGAGCAGGGCCTTCGCAGCGGCGTCCATCGAAGCGGCGTGAGCGATGACCAGATCCTCCGGATCGATCGACTGGCGGCGGACCTTGGCGTCGAAGTTGAGGCCGCCGGTGGTGAAGCCGCCCGCCTTGATGATCTCAAGCATGGCCAGCGTCAGCTCGGGGACGTTCATGCCGAACTGGTCCGTATCCCAGCCGAGACGGTCGTCGCCGCGGTTGAGATCGACCGAGCCGAAGATGCCGAGAGCACTGGCGAGCGCCAGCTCGTGCTCGAAGCTATGACCGGCCAGGATGGCGTGGTTCTGCTCGATGTTGACCTGGACTTCCTTCTCGAGGCCGTAGGCCTTGAGGAAGGAGAACACCGTGGCGACGTCAAAGTCGTACTGGTGCTTGGTCGGCTCCTTCGGCTTCGGCTCGATCAGGATGGCGCCCTTGAAGCCGATCTTGTGCTTGTAATCGACGACCATGGTCAGGAAGCGACCGAGCTGGTCCTGCTCCTGCTTGAGGTCGGTGTTGAGCAGCGTCTCGTAGCCCTCGCGGCCACCCCACAGCACGTAGTTCTGGCCGCCGAGTTCCTTGGTGATGTCGAAGACGTTCTTCACCTGCGCCGCCGAGTAGGCGAACACGTCCGGATCGGGGTTGGAAGCAGCGCCGCCCATGAAGCGACGGTTGGAGAACAGGTTGGCGGTGCCCCACAGGAGCTTGATGCCCGTCTCTTCCTGCTTCCTGGCGAAGATGTCGGCGATGGCGCGGACATTCTTGTTGGACTCGGCGAGAGTCTTGCCTTCCGGCGCCACATCGCGGTCATGGAAGCAGTAGAAGGGCACACCGAGCAGCTGGAACAGGTCGAAGGCGACGTCAGCCTTCACCTTGGCCAGCTCCAGTTCGTCGGAACCGTTGAACCACGGACGCAGGAAGGTGCCGTTGCCGAACGGGTCACCGCCGCCCCAGGCGAAGGAGTGCCAGTAAGCAACGGCGAAGCGCAGATGATCCTCCATGCGCTTGCCGAGCACGACCTGGTCCTTATTGTAGTAACGGAAGGCGAGCAGGTTGCGGCTTTCCGGGCCTTCGTATTTGACTGGCTTGATATTGCCCCAGAACGGATGGGTCATCGTCTTTCCTCTTTTTTGAACTCTGTCACCGATGAAAAATCACGCAAGCGCATTCCGTATGGCGGGATAGAGCGCGCGATACTTGGCGTAGCAGTCGGCATAGGCGGCAACGAGCGCCTTGTCCGGCTCGACGGTGCGGGCGATCGGCGGCGGCGTCAGCGTCTCAAAAGGATCGTCGCCGGTGGCGGCGATGCGGCCCAGACGGGCGGCACCGAAACCGCCGCCGTAATCGCCTTCGGCGGTGATGTCGAGCGGCCGGTCGAGCACCGCCGCCATGATTTGCAGCCAAGCTTCCGAGCGCGAGCCGCCACCGACCGCAAAGGCCCGGTCGATGTCGGTGCCGGCGTCGTTGAGCACGCGCAGACAGTCGCGGAAGGCGAAGGCGACGCCCTCGAGCACGGCTTGCGTCAGCTCGGCACGGCCGGAGGTGTGGCTCAAGCCGACGAATACGCCACGAGCGGCGGCATCGTTGTGTGGTGTGCGCTCACCGGACAGGTAGGGCAGGAAGGTGACCGGCGACGGCTTGGCCGGCTTCGGGTCGAGCCCCTTGGTCAGCTCCGGCGCCGGTGTTTCCAGCAGGTGCGACAGCCACTGCAGACTGTCGGTCGCCGACAGGATGACGCCCATCTGGTGCCAGGTGCCGGGAACGGCGTGGCAGAAGGCGTGCACGGCACCCTCGGTGTTGGGCGAGAACGAGGCGTTGGAGACGAACAGCACGCCCGACGTGCCAAGCGAAGCGAAGGCGGCGCCAGGCTTGACGGCGCCCATGCCCACGGCGCTCGCCGCGTTATCGCCGCCGCCGCCGGCCACCACCGGCGCCTTGGAAATACCCCAGCGGGAGACCAGCTCGGCGCGCAGCGCACCCGAGGACTCCGTACCCTCGACAAGGCGCGGCATATGATCGAGCGAAAGGTCGGTCGCGGCCAGCAACTCCTTCGACCAGGCGCGCTTGCCGACATCGAGCCATAGCGTGCCGGCGGCGTCCGACATGTCGGATACGTAGTCGCCAGTCAGCCAGAGCCGGACATAGTCTTTCGGCAGCAAGACCTTGGCTGTCTTAGCGAAAATCTCTGGCTCGTGCTTCTTCACCCAGGCAAGCTTGGGCGCGGTGAAGCCGGGCATGGCGATATTGCCGGCGATGGCGCGCAATTCGGGGCAGCGGGCCTCGAGCTCGCCGCACTCGGCGGCCGACCGCACGTCGTTCCAGAGGATGGCCGGGCGGAGCGGCTTGTCGGCCTTGTCGAGAAGCGTCGCGCCGTGCATCTGGCCGGAAAGGCCGATGCCTGCGACGGCCGAGAGTTCCTTTGGATGGCTTGCCTTCAACTGGTCGATGGCCTCTCGCGTCGCGGTAATCCAGCTGTCGCCGTCCTGTTCGGACCAGCCGGCATGCGGTCGTGACACTTCGAGTGAAGCCGAGGCCGTGGCGATGATTTTCTCGCCGTCGCCGACGAGGACAGCCTTCACCGACGATGTGCCGATGTCGAGGCCGAGATAGGTGGTCATGGGCTCCTCCCAGTTTTGTTTCAGGTCCGGCGCTACAGGAGATTGTCGCGCAGGAAGATGTCGATGCGAATCCGCTCCTGCTCGTCGATGATCTGCCAGTCCGACGTCAGCGACAGCAGCACGCGGGCCGCCGAACGCACTTCGTGACCGGGATCCTGGTTGATCACCGCGTCGATGGTCCCTCTCACCAGCGCTTCGCGGTTTTCCTCGATGAGCTCATGGGCGATGTAAACGATCTCGCGTGCCCGGCCGCTTGCCTCGAGCGCCGAGATGACACCGGCATTGCCGGCGCCGGCGTTATAGATGCCGGCGAGGTCGGTGTGCTGACGCAGGAGATCCTCGACCAGCTTGTGAACGCGGGCTGGGTCGTCGCGCCCTTCGCGGAGGGCGATGACATGGACGCCCGGAAAGTCCTGAGCGATGACCTGTTCGAAGCCGAAGCGCCGCTCGGCGTGGTCGCGCAGCGCCAGTGAGCCCGCCACCAGCGCTACCTTGCCTGTGTGGTTGGGCAGGAATCGGCCAATGAGTGAACCGGCGGTGCGTCCGGCAGCCGTGTTGTCGATGCCGATAAAGCGATCACGGCGCGAACTCGGAACGTCGGACACCAGCGTAACGACGGCGACACCGTCGGTCTTCAATGCGTTGATCGCCTCGCGCACGGCGGGATGGTCGAGGGCTGCGACCGCGACGCCTGCATAGCTTTCTTGCCGAATTTCCCTCAACGTATCGGCGAGGACCTCGCCGTCAAACACATCGACGTGGCGAATGTCGAAGCTAGCGCCCTTGTAGGGCAGCCAGTCGCTCAGACGCTGAATTGCCGATTCCAGGGCTTCGAAGAAGGGGTTATGGCCGCGCGGCAACACGAAGGCGAAGTGGCTGGTGGCGGGCTGAACCCGGCCGGCAAGGCTCGATGGCGCATATCCGAGCTGTCGGATGGCACTTTCTACCTTCTCAATGGTCACCGAACGTACGCCGTCGCGCCGGTTCAGAACGCGATCAACCGTCGCCACGCTGACGCCAGCAGCTTCAGCAACGGTCCGCAGGGTGATCTTCATTGAGGGGTCCAGCCTTCTAAATGATTTTTTTCACTCAATAAGGCTATGCAATTCCATCGTCAATGCGCAATAGGCTGGTTCAAACATTCATCCGATGAAAACAAAGCTTCGGTGAAATCGCGTGTCGAGACGACGCCGGCTTGCGGTCTGCCGGCGTCGCTTTTGCGACCTTATTTGGCGAGTGCGTCGAGGATACGGACCCAGGAGCGAATGCCGCCGTGGAAGCTCGACACTTCGTATTTCTCGTTCGGCGAATGGATGCGGTCGTCGTCGAGGCCGAAGCCGATCATCAGGCTATCCATGCCGAGAATTGACTTGAACTGCCCGACCACCGGAATGGAGCCACCGGAGCCGACCAGTGCCGGCGCCTTGTCCCATTCGGCTTCGAGCGCGGCCCGCGCCTTGCCCATCGCTTGCCCGTCGATGGCGAGATGGACAGCCGGGCTACCGCCATGCTCGCGGAACTCCACCTTGGCATCGGGCGGTAGTCGATCCTGGACATATTGGCGGAAAGCGGCGCGGATTTTCTGTGGATCCTGCCCGGCGACGAGACGGAACGATACCTTCGCCTCGGCGGTGGCCGGCAGCACTGTCTTGAAGCCGGGTCCGGCGTAGCCGCCGGCCAGCCCATTGATCTCACAGGTCGGCCGCGACCAGATTTTTTCGAGCACGGTCCGGTCGACCTCGCCGGCTGGCGTCGTCAATCCGGCGCCGCCGAGAAAGGCTGCTGGGTTGAAGCCCAGATTGTCCCAATTGGCCCTGAGTTCCGGCGAAATATCGGCGACGCCATCGTAAAAGCCGGGCACGGTGACGCGCCCCGCATCGTCATGCAGGCCGCCGAGAATTTTCGTCAGCACATGGAGCGGATTGAGCGCCGCGCCACCGAACGCACCGGAATGGAGATCATGGCTGGCGCAACGCAGCGAGATTTCTTCGCCGACGAGGCCGCGCAACATGGTGGTGACGGCCGGCGTTTTGCGGTCCCACATCTCGGTGTCGCAGACGAGCGCCACGTCGACGGAAAGCTCATCCCGGTTCGCCTCGAGGAAGGGGATCATCGAAGGCGACCCCGACTCCTCCTCGCCTTCCGAGAAGAAGGTCACGTTGATCGGCAGCGCGCCGGTCTCGGCGATCAGCGCCCGGCAGGCCTCAAGGAAGGTCATCAACTGGCCTTTGTCGTCCTGAGCGCCACGGGCAAGGATGCGCTCGCTACCATCGGGCTGCTTCTTCACGACAGGTTCAAATGGGGGCGAATCCCACAGTTCCAGCGGATCGACGGGTTGTACGTCGTAATGGGCGTAGAATAGGACGTGCGGTTTGTCGGGGCCAGCCTTGGTATAATGGCCGACAACCATGGGATGCTTCGGCGTCGACCGAACCGATGCGTCAAAACCCAGCGCGGTCAACTCGCCCACAAGCCAGGCCGCGGCGCGAGCGCAGTCGTCTTTGTAAGCCGGATCGGCGGAAATCGAGGGAATGCGCAGGAAGTCGAACAGCCGGCCGAGGCTTTTCGGGAAGTCGGCGTCGACGCGGGAAAGAACGGCATGAACGGACATCAGTGTCTCCAGGTAAGGTACGCCCATTATAATCTATTCATCCTTGATGCCACGAGCTCAAAGGGGTGTTCCAGCGGCAAAAGACTAAAACGCTTTATGAGCAAGCATTGGGATTGGGAATCACGTTGCTCTACGCCTAAGCCAGCAAACGACCTTCGCTTCTCCCGGTTTGGCACTCCCTCTCATGACCATTGGCAAAATTTTCCGCGTTTTAGGCTTTCCCTGTCGCCCCGGTCCTAAAATTCAGAGTAGTAAAATGCACCTCTGTAATCAGGGGCGGTGGCCGTTGGAGCTCCAAGGTGGATGGATTTCAACAAGATAATCGAAATGAGATTGTATCCAAAATCCAGTCTTTGTTTCTAAGTGAATACATACAATTTTTTCGATGTTATCTATCGATAAATTTCAACTAACAAGTTGATACTGAGGTTTAGTTCCGAAGAACTGCCTGGTTTAGGTTTATTGTACATGTGTGCGAAAGGTTATTTAAAGCCATTAATAGGATAAATGAAACTTGATCGGCTCTTTTGAAAACGAAGGGTATAGCAATTCGTGGGATATTGCCTTCTTTCGCGTTCAAAGCCTTTATCTGGCATCGAAGGTGCTCTAGAAGGAACCTGTTAGGTTGGTCATGCGGTTTCATGCGAAAAATAGCCGAAGCATGAAAACGCATGCAGTGAACTGACGACCTTTTAGGCGGCTGGGGGTAGGTCGAAACCATGAATACGCCAGACGACATACTGGCTGACGCAGTTGGCCTCCGCACATATTCCAGTGCAAACAAAATCTTCGAGGTCATTGAGCGCCGGCTTATAGGACATGGTGCCAGTCACGTGCTGGTCTCCGGCCTGCCGATGCCGGGTCGACCGGTGGAGCCGCTGGTTCTCCACATACGTTGGCCGGACATCCGTTCCGAACGGGGGCAGCTGATAACGATTAACAAGGGCGACCCGGTGCTTGAACGCTGCCGTGTTGCCCATCGGCCTTGTCTCATCGACGGAGTCAGCATTTCCGGACATTCCGATCTGGTGGCTGCCGCTGGACCAGAGGCCTCGGCTCGCATCGTTGCGGTGCCGATCACCTCGATCCCACCCTATCAGGCGGCCGTCATCGGTCTTGGCGAAGTTCTGTCGCTGACCGAGCTGGATCTCGTGGCTTTCGATTTCCTTTGCAACCAAGCCTTCAGGCGACTGAGAGCTCTTGGTTATCTGGTGGATTCCCGCCCCGGCGATCTATCGGCGCGCGAGCGGCGTGTCCTTGAGCTGACCGCGCTTGGCATGACGGCGCAGGAAATTGCCGACGCCCTCAATATTTCCCAGCGAACGGTGCACGCTCACCTCCAGAACGCAGGCGAGAAGCTGGACGCCGGCAATAAAACCCAGGCGGTTGTCGAGGCGTTGCGTTACGGGCAAATCTCACTCGCCAGCTAATGGCGCTTCGAGATATCAAGTTTTTTGGCTCGCCGGTTCGCCGGCGGGCTTTTTCTTTGGTCGGTTCGCGAAAATATCCCTCCCGTCCATAGGCAGCGTTGAGGCGGAACCGTCGTCCGGGTTAAACAGTCTTGGGCACCGAGCATACCGGGAAGGATTTGCGCATGTTGGAAGAGGGCAAGGTCTACATCGGGTCGGGCACGAGGCCGGAGTATCTGGAGCTTAAGCTCGCCAACAGACATGGCCTCATCACAGGCGCCACCGGTACCGGCAAGACGGTGACGCTGCAGGTGTTGGCCGAAGGATTTTCGGATGCCGGTGTCCCGGTATTCTGCGCTGACGTGAAGGGCGATCTTTCGGGGATCGGCGCCCCCGGCGAGGCCAAGGATTTCCTCGAGGAGAGGGCACATGCCATCGGCTTTTCCGATGAATATCGGCTCAGGGCGGCGCCTACCGTCTTCTGGGATCTGTTCGGCGAGAAGGGGCATCCGGTTCGCACCACTGTGTCCGAGATGGGGCCGCTGCTGCTGTCGCGTCTGCTCGAGCTGAACGAGGCGCAGGAAGGCGTACTCAATATCGTCTTCAAGGTGGCCGACGATGAGGGGCTGCTGCTGCTCGACATCAAGGACCTGCGTTCTCTGCTCTCTTATGTGGCGGAAAATGCCGACGCCGTGACCGCCAACTACGGCAACGTCGCCAAGGCGACGGTGGGCACCATCCAGCGGCAACTCCTGGTGCTGGAGCAGCAGGGTGGCGAGTATTTCTTCGGCGAGCCGGGTTTGCAGATCTCCGATCTGATGCAAGTGACCGGCGATGGCCGTGGCGCAGTCAACGTGCTGGCCGCCGACAAGTTGATGCAGGCGCCGCGCCTTTACGCCACCTTCCTCTTGTGGCTTCTATCGGAGCTGTTTGAGGATTTGCCGGAGGTTGGCGACCTCGACAAGCCCAAGCTCGTCTTCTTCTTTGACGAAGCGCACCTGCTGTTTGACGAAGCGCCGAAGGCATTGGTCGACAAGGTGGAGCAGGTGGTCAAGCTGATCCGCTCCAAGGGTGTCGGTATCTATTTCGTGACGCAGAACCCGCTGGATATCCCCGAAAGCGTTCTGGCCCAGTTGGGCAACCGAGTGCAGCACGCGCTCCGTGCCTATACGCCGCGCGAGCAGAAGGCTGTGAAAGTAGCGGCCGAAACCTTCCGGCCCAATCCCGGGTTCGACACCTTCACGGCGATCACCGAACTCGGGCAGGGCGAGGCGCTGGTTTCGATGCTGGAGGGAAAAGCAGTGCCTTCGATCGTCGAGCGAACGCTGATCCGTCCGCCGTCATCGCGGCTTGGACCGCTGACCCAAGAGGAGCGAGCGGCGCTGATGGCGGCGAGCCCGCTTGCCGGTGTCTACGACACGGCGGTCGATCGGGAATCCGCCTTTGAAGTGCTCAAGGCGCGCGCCAACGGTACGCAGCAGGCGCACGAGCCGGTCGATCCGCCCCGCACGACGCGCACAAGCCCAGGTTTCAGTGTGCCGGACTTCGGGTGGAGCCGCCGCCGGGAAAGCGCGCCAACGCCTGAGCCCCGGGACGATGAGCCTGCCCGTCGGCCGCGCCTTGATGAATACGAGAACGCGGCCGAGCGCCGTCGTCGTGAGGAGCGCGAGGAGCGGGCGACCAGAGGTGGCACCTATGGCTATGGCGGCCGTCAAACAGTAGCCGAGGCCGCCATCAAATCGGTGGTCCGCTCCGTCTCGAGCCAGGTCGGCTCGCAGATTGGCCGGGCGCTGGTGCGCGGCGTGCTCGGAAGCCTCCTGAAGTAGGGGCGGCGACCCGTATTTATTTAGTGCTGGCGCCGCGAGAGTCGGCGTCAGTTGGTGAAAATACCACGTAGACTTTGGAAATCCTGCCCGGTTCCTTACGATAAGTACGGAATCCCATGGCCTCATAATAGGCAAGGCCAAGATCGTTGTTCTCGCCTATTGTTGCGTCGATGTTCGGTAACTTCGCTTTTCGGGCTGCTTCTCGCGTGGCTTGGAATAGGGTCTTTCCGATACCTTGGCGTCCTGCGCCGAGTTTCACGTAAGTCCCAATGACGCCCCAACCAGGTGGCACGCCCCAGCTATTTCCTTCGGTGGCGAGCTTCAGCGACTGAAAGCCGAGGATGTCTCCCTTGTCGGACTCCACAACTGAGCATTCTATTCTATCGGGATGTTCGACATAGAACATGCGAACATGCTCGATCGAGCAAGGACGGTTACTTTTCCAGGCCGCGAGTATTTCCCGAAGAACAACGCTCATGCCTTCGGCGTCCGCCGGCAAAGCCGGTCTGACCTTCATGGTGGTGCTCCCTATTTTATCTTTATCCCGCCGGTGGCTCCTTGCGCGCCGCCGCCAGTGTTTCGATGCACTGGGTGACGTCGGGCGTGGCGAGCAGGTCTTCGAGCGGCGCGGTCATGCGGCGGCGCCAGTTGGGATGCTCGGTGATGGTTCCCGGCAGGTTGGGCTGCTCTTCGAGCGCCAAAATGTCCTCAAGGGGTGCGATGGCGAGGCGTGAGCGCGACCGCCCAATGTGACGGAGCGCCGCTTCGACCACCGGGTTTGGATCGTCGGGCTGTGGGCGCGGCTCGCTGCCGCCAAAAGTCGCCCAAAGAAGGCCTCGGTCCCACGCCCTTCGCTCGTCCTCCTTCTCACGGTTGGAAGCGAGCGGAAGGCGGCCGAGGTCTTCGGCCCAGTTGAGATCGTGGCCCGCCCACCAGCCGGCAACGGTGGTGGTGTCATGGGTACCTGTCATGGCGACGCTGTCCGGTGGGTAATCCTGAGGGCCGATGAAGCCATGGTCGAGCGCCCGTTCGAACCACAGAACGCGCATGCCGAACATGCCGGTTGCGTCGATCGCTTCGGCAAAGCCGCCAGGCTTGGTGCCGAGGTCTTCGGCGACGATGAGCGCCTTCGCCCTGTGTGATTCGAGAGCGGCGAGGCGTGTGAGATCGTGGAATGGATAGGTGAGATAGGCACCATCGGCCGACGAGCGCCCTTCCGGCATCACCCATAGGCGCGACAGACCGAAGGCGTGGTCGATCCTGAGGCCGCCGGCGCGGCTCAGTGCCGACCGGAGGGTGGCGATCCAAGCCGCATAGCCGCTTTCAGCGAGGCCGCGCGGCGAGAAGGTGGTGAGCATCCAGTTCTGCCCGAGCGGGCCAAGCGGATCGGGTGGCGCGCCGATGGTGAGACCGTCGAGCAGGTGATCGCGCTGGCTCCAGCTGTCGCTGCCACCGGTGTGGACGCCGACCGCTAGGTCGGCCAGAAGGCCGATGCCCATGCCTGCCGCTTTGGCATGGCTCTGCACCGCTGCGAGACTCTCGTGGGCTAGCCACTGGACGAACAGATGAAAGGTGATCTCGTCCGGATTTTCGGCAGCAAACTGGCGTACCGTTGCGCCGTCGGGGTCATGAAACGGCGTTGGCCACGTCCGCCAGCCATCAAGGCCGCGTGCCCGAAATCGCACATCGAGCGCGTCGAAGATGGCATGACGGCGCAAGGCCTCGCCACCGGCGAGGCTGTCTTTGACAACGCGGGACCTGATCTCGGGCGCCAAGCTGTTGAAAACCGTCCGGAGCTGAGCGAGGCGCGCCGGTAGGGCGTTCTCCCAGTCAATCAAGGTGTCGCCGGCGTCGCCCGGCGGCAAGGGTGGCAAGCCGACCAGCGCCGGGTCACCCATGGCGCCGTTCAGGAATAATCGGCTTGAGGGCGAGTAGGGGCTGAAGCCAATGCCATGGCCGGGGAACAGGGCATGGACAGGATTGATCATCACGACATCGGCGCCACGGGCGGCAAAGCGCCCCACCGCGTCGTCGAGATGGCCGAAATGGCCGAACGGCTGTGGCGTCAAGCCACGAAGTGAGGGAATCTGGATCGAAGGCCCCCAGACGCGGCGTTCTCCGAGCTCGTCGATACCGTGGCAACGGGACGGAGCGACAGCGAGCGTCAACGCGTGCGCTCCGATGGAAAGGCGGTAGTAGCCTGGCTCGGCGATCGCTGGCAGATAGCCTCCCTCTATCGGCAATGCGCGGCTTGTTCCGTCCTCGGCGATGACATCCGCGCGGGCGAGGCTGGAGGGAAGCTGTATCGGCCGACCGACGTCGGCAACCAGAAGGGAGGGCGGACGCTGGCGCTCATCCTCGATCCTCGCAAGACTTTGGGCGATCGCGGCCGCGCTACCGGCGGGATAGCCAAGAGCGGTGGCGATGGCGCCGAGGGCTTCATCGCTCACCTCCTGCTGCCGGCCGGCGACGTCCCACCAGATTCGTACCAGGCCGATTGCCGCGGCGAGCGCGTGAAGCTCGGTCATGTCTGCCCCCTGATGCCGCGGCGGGATCTTCGCCCGACGTTGCCGAAAACACTGCTAAAACCTGCGGATAGGACGTTAGCGAGACGAGGTTACGAAGAGGGTAATCACCCTGTCAGAGCTTTGTCAGACCGGTAAGATCGGAAAGTTCGGCCGCCGGCCGCATGTCGGGATATTCGTCGAGCGCGCCGGTGCGGTTGATCCAAACTGTACGGAAGCCGTACTTGGAGCCGCCAGCCACGTCCCAGCGGTTGGACGACTGGAAGGAGATGGCGCTTGGGAAAACGCGGAAATGCGTCGTTGCCATTTCATAAACGCGCGGGTCGGGCTTGTAGCAACCGATCGTGTCCACGGACAGCACGTCGTCGATGATGTCGCCGAGACCGGCGGCACGGATCGCCCTGTTGAGCATCAATGGACTGCCGTTCGATAGGATGGCGATGCGGGTGCCTGCAATTTTCAGGTCGCGCAGCACCGCCGGCACCTCGGGAAAGCAGTCGCAGCTGCGATAAGCTTCGAGCAGCTTCTCGCGCAGGTCCGGATCCACCTGCGGATAAACGGCGAAGGCAGCGTCGAGCGCGTCTTTGGTCAAGGCCCAGAAATCCTTGTAGGCGCCGGTCGCCGACCGGATCCAGGAGTATTCGAGCTGCTTGGTGCGCCATAGCTCGGACAGGCGCTGTGCATCCGGGCCAAGTTCGGCGGCGTGCCGGCGAACAGCCGAGTGGACGTCGAACAGCGTGCCGTAGGCATCGAACAGGAAGATCGGATGGTACATGCCGCTGTCTCCACTCGCAGCCGTCGATTCGTGAATCCAGCGGCTTTCGCAACTTCGGTATCGGATATATTCGGTTATCTTGAAACCGGCAAAACAGACATGCGGAAAAGCCTGCAGAGGGGCGGGTTTTCATCCGGTCGTTGTCACATCGCCGCGTTGCCGGCGATATGACAACGACCGCAACCAGAAACGGAAGGACAGTATCGTGGCGTGGTCTCAAACGTGGACGTGGTTGGACGGAAAATGGCACGAGGGCAACGTGCAGATCATGGGCGTCAGGACGCATTCTTCCTGGCTCGGCTCGTCAGTGTTTGATGGCGCCCGCTATTTCGAAGGTGTTGCGCCCGACCTCGACCTTCATTGCCAGCGCGTCAACCGCAGCGCCATCGCCATGGGCCTTGATGCCCTCCGCCCAGCCGAGGAGATAGAGGCTTTGGCCCGCGAGGGCTTTGCCCGCTTCTCAGGCGACGCGGCGCTCTATATACGGCCGATGTACTGGGCCGAGGATGGCGGTTTCATGGGCGTGCCGCCGGAAGCCGAATCGACCCGCTTCTGTCTCAGCCTTTACGAGGCGCCGATTCCCTCGATCGACGAGGGCTACGCGGTGACCACCACACGCTACCGCCGCCCGTTGCCCGAGACGGCGCTGGTCAACGCCAAGGCCGGATGCCTCTATCCCAACAATGGCCGCGCCATGCTGGAGGCCAAGGCCAAGGGCTTCGACAACGCGGTATTGCTAGACGTGCTGGGCAATGTCTGCGAACTCGGCACGGCAAACCTGTTCATCGCCAAGGACGGTGTCGTGATGACGCCGGCGGCTACCGGCGTATTCCTTGCCGGTATCACGCGCTCCCGCATCATCCAGCTTTTGCGCGACGATGGGTTTGACGTCCGCGAATGCGTGCTGAAAACCGAGGATCTGGCCGCGGCCGACGAGATCTTCGCGGCGGGTAACTATGGAAAAGTTACGCCGATCCTGCGCTTTGAGACACGCGAGTTCCAGGTTGGCCCGGTGACTCGGCGGGCTCGTGAACTCTATTGGGCGTATGCCCACGCCTGAGAAAAGGGGCGGCTTTCCTTGGCCCGTCCTCTTGAAAATGCCGTCGTTGAGACGAACATCAGGGGGGATGTGACCCGAGCTGCGCAAAGCCGCCGGCTCGAATACCAAGATGTATTGAAAATGTCTCTTGGTATTCTGCTTGTCGATTTCTCACGCCACTGATGCGAATGAGAAATCGACAATGGTTCACTGAGCGGATGCGTCAGCATCATCGCGAATTGGTATAAACCGTGAGGAGGCAAATATGCGGATGACAGCGGCTGCCGGACTGATGATTGCGCTTTCGCTTGGCTCCGCCCTTCCAGTGGCGGCCGCCTCCTTTATCGCCCGACCGACCGAGGCATTGGCCTGCCCGGACGGCGCGGGCGGCGGAAATCTCTGGCAGGGCTATTTCCACGGGCGCAAGGAGGTCGACCACGGCTGGATGAAGTACGAGGATGCCGCCGAGCGTCGCTGCTTCAAGACAGAAAAATTCTGCCGCAACTGGCTCTACAATATGCAGAGCGAGTATAGCGAAAACGTGTGGTCGGCCGTTTGTACTCGTAGCGGCGGCTGATGATCAACGGTCACGTGATGGCTGTGCCGCTGGTGCACGCGGCCGCCGTGAGCGCTTGACGACAACCGGAATGACGGGCGCCGCGCGTTCGCCCACCAAGTCTCCATAAACGGCCTCATTAGCATTGTGGCGGAAGCCGATATGGGTAATCAAGAAGCCGAGATCTTCGGGCGGCGGCGGCATGCCGAGAGGTGCATCCGGCAAGAGGCCTCGGCTCCGCAGCGAGGCAGCCTCACGCAGCGCCAGCAGCCGCTCTTCCGAAACGATTTCCGCGGACTGCCCCGACCGGCGCTCCGGGCCTCGATAGGTGGGATCATTGCGCCGCCGGCGATCGGGACCGAAATAGCCCGATCCGGTCTTTACATAGACGCGAGGGCGCCCGAAGACCGTCAGCAAGCGCTCGGCAAGATAGTTGGACGACATCGGCTTGACCGCGATCTCGTCGATCCCGGCCATCACCGCCTTTTGTACGTTCTGCCGGCTGGCATGACCGGTCATCAGCAGGATTGGCACCATGCGGTTGATGATGGCGCCGCCATGACGGATGCGGTCTGCGAAAGCAAAACCATCCATTGGCTCCATACCGAGGTCAGACATGACCAAGTCGACGTGCCGGTTGGTCAGGAATTCGAAGGCTTGATCGGTACTGGAGAATTCGTGGACATTGCGAAAGCCGAATTCGTTGAGCATGCCCGCCACAAAACGGCGAAAACGGGGGCTGTCGTCGACGATGATGATCGTCCGAGCGATGAATTCCGTCAGTTTAGGCATGGCGCCCCGTCAACCGTTGCACAACTTGAATTAAATAAACCGGAGAGCGAAACACCCCGGTTCCCACCACGATAGTGATAGTGGCTCGCTCTGCGTCGGACAATACATATTGCTGGATAAAGCTAGGGCCCCGGACGCTCCGGGGCCCTGATAAGAACGCTCCGCATCACAATCGGCGGGCGCGAAAGACTGCCAGCTCAGCTAGCCTTGGCGTAGAGTTCGGCGACGAACTCCCAGTTGACCAGGTTATCGAAGAAGGCTTCGAGATACTTCTGACGCAGGTTGCGATAGTCGATGTAGTAGGAATGCTCCCACACGTCGACGCCGAGCAGCGGCGTTGCGCCAGCGACCAGCGGGTTCTCGCCATTCGGCGTCTTGGAAATAGCAAGCTTGCCATCCTTGAGCGACAGCCAGGCCCAGCCGGCGCCGAACTGCGTCATGCCCGCCTGAATGAAGTCCGCGCGGAACTTGTCGAGACCACCGAGGTCCTCATTGATCTTCTTGAGGAGCTCGCCAGGAATGGCACCGCCGCCGTTCGGCTTCATCCACTGCCAGAAATAGAAGTGGTTGTAATGCTGGGCGACGTTATTGAAGACGGCGGGATTCTTGCCGAAGGAGCCCTTCACGACCTCTTCGACGCTCTTGCCTTCCCACTCGGTGCCCTTGATCAGGTTGTTGCCATTGTTCACGTAGGCGAGGTGATGCTTGTCGTGGTGATACTCAAGCGTCTCGCGCGACATGTAGGGGCCAAGCGCATCATAGGCGTAGGGAAGGTCGTTCAGCTCGAAAGCCATGGTCGTCTCCTCAAAAAGCGCGTTCTAAAACGGAGCATCTCCGCTTGGCGGTGGTGCATGCAGAATAGATAGTCACTTTTCCTGATATCGGCAATGAGACACGAGTCGATTCATGGCTCCCATGCACCATTCGGTGAGCAAAACGAATTAGTTAGCTCTGCCCATCACCTTTAATGCGAAGGCATATTCGAGAGCCGTTTCCTTCAATTCGTCGAAGCGGCCGGATGCGCCGCCGTGGCCGGCGTCCATGTTGACATGCATCACCTGCGCATTGTCGTCGGTTTTGAGCGCCCTGAGACGGGCCAACCATTTTGCCGGCTCCCAATAGGTAACGCGCGGGTCGGCGAGCCCCGCCAGCACGAACATCGGAGGATAGTCCTGTGTCATGACGTTTTCATAAGGACTGTAGGATGCGATGAGCTGGAAGTCGTCGATGCTTTCGAGCGGATTGCCCCACTCGGGCCATTCCGGCGGGGTAAGCGGTAGCGTCGCGTCGAGCATGGTGTTGAGCACGTCAACGAAGGGAACCGCGGCCATCACCCCACCCCAGAGCGAAGGCGCCCAGTTGGCGACCGCCCCCATCAGCATGCCGCCAGCCGAGCCACCGTGGGCGACGATGTGGCCCTCCGAGGTGAAGCCCTGCTCGCAAAGATAACGGGCCGCTGCGATGAAGTCCTTGAAGGTGTTGGGCTTGTTTTGACGCTTACCGGCGAGGTACCAACGGTGTCCTTTTTCGTTGCCGCCGCGAATATGGGCGATGGCATAGACGAACCCGCGGTCCACCAGTGACAGGATACGCGTCGAAAACGACGCGGGAATAGCGATACCGTAGGCACCATAGCCGTAGAGAAGGCAAGGCGCTGAGCCGTCGAGCGGCGTATCGGCGCGGTAGAGCAGGGTAACCGGTACGCTCTCGCCATCGGCCGTAGGCGCCATGACGCGGCGCGTCACGTAGTCGGAAGACTCGTGACCGGAGGGCACTTCCTGCGTCTTCCTCAGAAAGCGCTCGCCGGTCTCCATGTCGTAGTCGTAGACCTGCGCCGGCGTGGTCGGTGAGGAGTAGGTGAAGCGGACGACGCTGGTGTCGAACTCGTAGGACCCAGATAGCCCGAGCGAATAGGCCTCCTCGGGGAAAGTGATGGAATGCTCGTGACCACTCGATAGCTCGCGGATGACGATGCGCGGCAGGCCGCCCACCCGCTCAAGCCGCACCATCCGCCCCTGAAAGACGGACATCGACAAGATAAGTCGACCCGGCTCGTGGGCGACGACGTCGATCCAGTTGTCGCGGCCCGGGCTTTTAAGCGGCGCATTGACGATCTTGAAGTCCTCGGCGCCGTCGGCATTCGTCAGAATATAAACGCGATCGTCGCCATCATCCTCGATCGAATACTCGACCTCGGTCTCCCGTGCCGTCACCAGGCGCGGCGGGCTGTCCGGCGCGGCGGCATCGATAAGGCGCACCTCGGCCGTCTGATGGTCATGGGAATCGATGACGATGAAACGGCCAGACTGGGTTTTGTCGACACCGCAGAAAAAGCCGGGATCTTCCTCGACGTAGACGATGATGTCTTCTGAGGCCGGCGTACCGATCACATGGCGCAGGACCTTCTCGGTACGGTGGTTGTCGTTGATGAAAGTATAGAAAAAGGAGCGAGAGTCGGCCGCCCAGGCGACACCACCGGAGGTGTTGGGAATCTCGTCGGGGAGGTCGGCATCGGCGTCGAGATCGCGGACGCGGATCACATGAAATTCCGAGCCGGTGTCATCGACGCTATAGGCAAGCAGCTTGTGGTCGGGGCTGTGGCTTGCTCCTCCCAGGCTGAAATAGGGCTTGCCGCGAGCGAGCTGGTCGGCGTCGAGCAGCAATTCCTCCGGGCCTCCGTCGCGTAGCGTGCGGACGAGGCGGGGATGCTGGGCACCGGTGAGATAGCGGCTGGCGTAGGCGTAGGGCCCGTCCGGCAGCGGTACCGACGAGTCGTCCTCGAGGATGCGGCCGCGCATCTCTGCCACCAGAGCCTCCTGCAGGCCCACGGTGTCGGCCATGAAGGCGTCGCAGAAGGCGTTCTCTGCCTCGAGATGAGCGCGGATGGCCGGGTCGAGCAGATCCGGGTCGCGCAGAACATCCTGCCAGTTGTCGGCGCGAAGCCAGGCATAGTCATCGATGAGATCGACGCCGTGGATGGTCGTCACAACAGGCCGCTTCTCGGCGCAAGGGGGCTTCATCTCGGTCATGGACGCTCCGAAAACTGCAAAAACGGCTGGAGGGATATCCCCAAAGATGGCGGCGGGGCAACAGTCAAACACGCCGTCAAGCGATCAGGTTCCGACAATATCGAGATCCGACGTACCTTGCCGGTCCTCGGTTTCGACGATCCAGCAGTCGCTGTCGAATCGTCGTTCGGATTGCAAGCGCGCGTCGATCTCCGATTCCAACGCGCCTGCGAGCAGTGTTTCGAACATGCGGCCACCGGCCACGGACGGGTCGATATCGTCGAAATAGATTTGCGGTGCCGGTCCATAGAGATCGGCGGTACCGTCGAGATGGGACACCTTGACGAAAATGGCACCGGCTTCCGCCGCGCCCCTGCGAACCACCGCCGTGAAAAAGCCGGCGTCGTTGCGCCGGCGAACATAGGCAGAGACGAAGAAGTCGGAGGTGATGCGGGCCATTGCCATGCTCGAAGGCGGAACCTGCCGTTCAAATCACGGTCCGGCGCCTGGAGCAAGGGCTGTCTAGCCTGGTGACATCGATCCTGCTTTTGGCAAGCGAGCACTCAGTGCCGTTGGTGCTCGATCCAAAAATTGCGTTTATGCCTAGAGACCGCCAACTTTGACGAGCTGGGCGACGAACGCCTCGTCGATCGCTCCGCTCTGCGGCAGGTTGTAATAAGCCTGGAAGCGCTTGATGGCTTCGCGTGTCTCGGTTGACATCAAACCGTCCATTGCAACCGGGCCGAAGCCCTGTTGCGACAGCGAGCGTTGAATGCGCGCCAAGTTTGGATCGGCGGCGGTCCCCGCTGACGTCGTATTCGAGGTCGCCACCACCGGCACCGGGCTCGCAGCGGAAAGGCTTGGCGCAGCACTCGCAACCGGGGCGGCGGGTTTACCAACCGGCGCCGTGGAAGCGATGAGTTCGGCAATGCCATCGCTCGAAACTGCCGCTGTCGGCGTCTCCGTGGGAACAGGCTGCGCGGCGGCCGCGGCGCCTGGTTTGGGAGGCGGCAGCGGTGCGACGGAAGTCGCCGGTAGGGAGGCGACGGTCACCGGATCGGCTGCAACGGCGGCTTCCCCGTTGAGGCTGCTCTTCGTCCGAACGGAACGTATGGCCAGAAGGACATTGTTCGACGGTACGCCCGTCGGCGCTAGACGGAAGGCTCGTTCGAAGGTGAGGATGGCCTGCGATGTTTGCGGACCATCGATGCCGTCGACTTCGCCTTTGTAGTAGCCGAAGTCCTTGAGACCCTGCTGGATGTCTGCAATCAGACTATGGTCGGTCGCGCCGACCGTGGAGCCGTCGGTCGACCGAAGTACAGGTGGCTGCGCGACCACGACATCGGCCGGCGCGGCAGGACGAGTACCAACGAACAGGGGGGCCGGATGGGCGCGGGGCTGCAGCACGAGGGCGTTGGTCATGATGGCAATGGCGATGGCCGTTATCATCAGGCCACCGACGGTGGCCATCGGATTGCCGACGGCTCCCCGAAACAGGAGGGCAACAAGTCCCGTTTTGTCCTGGGTCTTGCGTCCTGCCATGTATTAGGCCCTCCGCGCCACGCGCTGGATCTGATCAACATCCAGAACGCGGGAAAGTGGTTCAACGCCATCGCGTGACGGCTGCATCGGCAGCAGAACCGTGACGGTGGTGCCTTTGCCAAGGTCGGAATCGATCATCACCTGGCCGCCATGCAGCGCCACGAGCCCCTTTACAACTGACAGTCCAAGGCCAGTTCCGGCCTGCTTGCGGTCGTAACCGGTTTCGGCCTGGAAGAAGGGACTACCGACGCGGCCGAGGTCCGTTTCTGCGATGCCTATGCCATTGTCGCGAACCGCGATGGCCATGCGACGTCCCTGGCGGCGGACCGAGCAAACCACAAGGCCACCCTGGTTCGAGAACTTCACCGCATTGGACAGAAGATTGAGAACGATCTGACGACAGGCTCGCGGATCGGCGACCAGTTCCGGCAGGTTTGGCTCGATATCGCACGCCAGTGTAAGGCCAGCTTTTTCCGCCTGCGGGGCCATCATCTGGCGGCAGCGGTCAACCAGCGGACCGACACGAAAAGCCTCCGGATTGACGTCGAAGGAGCCGCATTCGATCTTCGAGAGATCGAGAATATCGTTGACCACCTGCAGAAGATGTTCGCCGGATTCTTTGATGAGACCGGAATATTCCCGCTGCCGATCGAATTCGAACTTGCCGAACAGCTCCTGGTTGAGCATGTCGGAGAAGCCGATGATCGCGTTGAGCGGCGTCCGGAGTTCGTGACTCATGTTGGCCAGGAAGCGGGTCTTGGCGAGATTGGCTGCTTCCGAATCCGCACGCAGGTGCTCAAGCTCCACTTCGTGCAGCTTACGCTCGGAAATGTCGCGCGTGACAGTCACCACAGCATCGTCGCCTTGCTCGTCTGCAAGATGACGCATGTGTGACTCGACCCAGATCCAGCCGTCGGTGTCCTGTTCATCGCCACAGCGCAGGCGATACTCGACGCGCGCGGCGCCCTGGTGCAGCGCCACGGAGACGGCGGACAGATAGGCTGGGCGATCACCGATGTGGACCCGGCGAAACAGGCCCTCGGCCATAAGGTCAGCCGGTCGCACCGACATGAGGCGCATGGCAGCGGGGGAGGCGAACGTAACGTCGCCCGAGGGATTATGGCACGTCACGAGGTCGCTCATCGCCTCGGCGAGCAGGCGGTAGCGCTGCTCCTGGCGGGCGATGGACAGCGATGTGGCACGCTCCCGCCGCTCGATTGTGATGGCTACACCCAAGGCGTAGCCGAGAGCGACCACACAGGCGAGAAAGTTCATGTTCGTGCTATTGCCGGCAAAGGCAAAACTATGTCCTGCCCCACCGGTGGCGGTAAGGATGGCGATCAGCAAGAAGCCTGCCCCACTGATCAACGCGGCACCGGTTACGGTCGAGCGGCGTCCGGACAACGCGGCCTCGACGGGGGCTATGGCAAACCAGACGACCGCGAACGAACCAAGGCCGCCGGTATGAAGGGCAACCCAGACGGCAACCATGGTCAGGATGGCCGCGGACATGAGGAATCCCAGAGCCAGGCGGCCCGTGCGGGAAACGAACAGGGCGACGAGGATTTCCAGCCCGAGGATCGACAGAGTGGTCGCCGTGAACCCCGCTGATGACGCATCGATGGCGAGCGCTGGCGGAATCAGGCCGAATGCGGAAAAGCCGCTGATAAGATGCGAGGCGATGAAACCCCTATGCCTGTTGACCTCAACCGGGTCGTCAACCACCGAGCTATGTACAAGGTGATCGAACGAGCGCTCCAGTGCGGCTCTGATCTCTCGGTTACGCAACACGCATCCCCATCGCAGGCGGCTCGGCAACCCTAGCGGGAACAATCCCGAGGTCGCCGCCGGCATGCCGACCCTGAATTTCCGAAGACTCCCCGTTGTCGGCGGGTAGGATTCGGGTACGGGTCATTTGTCTTTTCTGAAACCACGGTGCCACGTGCGCCTTTATGGAATGTTGATGGGGGGCACGACGCGAGGGGGTGAGACGCCCTCAAAAAGGGATTTGGTCGAAAAGATCGAATTCACGGTTAAGCGTGGGTGAACAGCCTATGCCGACAACCGGAAACTCGCGATAAACCTCATGATTTCGTGTTGGTTCGTCGCAGGCGGGGTCGATTGATAAAATTGGACTCAAATTTTCGTCGAATTTCTGTGTGATTTGAATGATCGGTCTAATTTGATCCTAAAACGTCCCTGCTAGATCGGGGAACATGAAACGGACAGCGACGGTTTCAGCCGCGAAAGATCCGAACGCCCCGCAAAGGGCGATGAACAACAGGGAAGTGCAACATGATGTTTCTTCTCAGGACGGCATTCTGGTTGTCCGTCGTCATATTCCTGATCCCCGTTGATCACACGGCTGAGCAGCAGGCTCAGACGGCCAGGGTACAGCCCATCGGCGCGCTCGAAGCGGCAACCGCCGCCCAGGCGACCTTCTCGGATATGAGCGGCTTTTGTGGCCGCAACCCCACCGCCTGCGAGATTGGTGGGCGGGTCGCCACGACCTTCCTACTGAAGGCCCAGACTGGCGCCCGCATGGTCTACGACTTCATCGATCGTTCGCTCGCTGACAAGGCCAGTACATCGAGCGTCAATCACGGGACGCTGACTTCTAACGATCTCGCCCCCGCTTGGCGCGGCCCGGGCAAGGCGCCGCAGGGTATTTGATTCGCCTGTCGGCCTTCCGCCCGCCGCCATTATTTCCCTGCCCGGCGACCACGTTCGCTGGGAACTCGACCGCCGTGACCCCTGGTCCGGCGGTCTCTTTCTTTACCACCGCCAGCGGTCTATACCGAGGCGGCGCGACAGACATGGAGACGGAACGTGGCGACGACCCTCGAGGAAATCCGGGAAAACTTCTCGCTTCTCGACGATTGGGAAGATCGCTACCGCTACGTCATCGAACTCGGCAAGGAGCTGGAGCCGCTCGCCGAGGGCGATCATAGCGACGATAACAAAGTGCGCGGCTGCGTCAGCCAGGTTTGGCTCAAGCCTCATCTTGCCGACGACAAGGTTGATCCGGTGCTGACCTTTGTCGGCGATTCCGACGCCCTGATCGTCAAGGGGCTGATTGCCATCCTCCATGCCACCTACTCGGGCAAGCACGTCTCTGAGGTGCTATCAATCGATCCCGAAGCGATCTTCAATGAATTGAACCTTCGCGAACACCTGACGCCCCAACGCTCCAATGGACTGAGGTCCATGGTGGAGCGGTTACGCAAGATTGCCCAGGAAGCCAAGGTCTAAGACGCCACGCCAGAGCCGGAATGTCGACGGGCTGCCCAGACAACGATTTAGCGGCAGGCCATCGTCAGTGGTGTCAAGGCGAGGGAAAAAGAAAAGCCCGACCATATGGCCGGGCTTGTCATCATTCGTCAGGCAAAACCGATCAGCGGGTGCGGCGACGCTGCTGACCAAGTCCCATCTTCTTGGCGAGGTCCGAACGGGCCGCAGCGTAGTTGGGAGCGACCATCGGGTAGTCAGCCGGCAGGCTCCACTTCTCGCGGTATTCTTCCGGCGACATGTTGTAGTGAGTGCGCAGGTGCCGCTTGAGCGACTTGAACTTCTTTCCGTCCTCAAGGCAGATGATATAGTCGTTGGTGACCGACTTCTTGACCGGGACGGCCGGGCGAACCGGCTCAGCTTCGACTTCCTGCGGAGCACCACCCTGCACGCGGTTAAGAGCGCCCACAACGTCGAAGATTAGGTTCGGCAGTTCCGCGGCCGGAACGGAATTATTTCCGACGTAAGCGGCGACGATATGCGCGGCAAGGTCGATTATCGTCAGGTCGTCTTCCATCTCGCTCATCTTGGTACCTGTCCTGCTTGAATTTGGATATTTCTGTTGCGTCTCGTTAACTTCTCCGCCAGGCGAAAACTTTTCAACGAATTCTACCTGCAAAACCGCAACAAACCCATGATCTGCTATCGGACACCTCATTACAGCGCTTCAAAAATGAAAACAAGTGGAACTTAGACAAGGGCGGCGCCAATACGATGAAAACCGCTTTTCCCAACAGCGAATGCTAGGAAAACTCCCGCAAGACGCTTACTGCACACTAAAGTTGCCTGTGCCTTGATGGGGTGTCGCTGGAGCGACGCGCAAACTCGTGTTTGGGATAGTTAACCGACACGTCGAGGCGAGCGAATCGTCACGTTTTTCCCGAGGCGTCACCGTGCAAATAGTCCGGTGCGATCAGAAAAGCGCAAGATCTGTCAAAAAACGAGGGGCATGCAGCAATCATGAAGCCGAATATGCGGCTCTATGAATACTTGTCCTTCAGGCTCGATCGCGCTTGACCTGGGGCATTTCCACCGGCCTCTCGCTCTGGCCGGTCCCGGCTGTCGCCGCGCGAACAGGTGTGCCCGTTTGACTTTGCGGCACGTGAACGGGGGTGTGCTTTGTCGTGAGGGCGGCACCGCGCCAACGGTCAACCAAGAGCAGCGCGGAACGAAGCGACACCATCTCATAGAGGTCGACGAGGCGTTTGACGTCGAAGTAGTTGCGCGTGTCTTCGACACCAGAGAAAAGAATGACCCGTGTGGCGATCCCGGTGTCAATGCCGGCTGCCTTCAGGCAGATCGACAGCGGTTCGCCGCCTGAATCGGCGAGCAATCGCACCAGGAAAGCAGCGTCCAGACCAGTGAGATCAGACAGGATACGCGACATGGCCTCGGTGTTGCGCTGCAGACAGGCACGAGCAAGCGTCGCCACTTTGTCCGGGTCGGGCATCGGTACGCGCGGCAGAGGCCGACGAGCGGCGAACTCTCGGAGAGCGGCGATTTCCAGCGCCTGTATGACGCGGCGGCGGCCGCGACCGTCGAGGTCGAGGAACAAATCGATAAGGTCCGTGTCCTGCACGTCATCCATGCGTGCAGCGAGAAGTCTGGCCAGCCGCGGATTGCCGCGCGCGCTTTCGATCATATACCGCAGAGCATTGGCTGGAAGTTTGATGCTCATGTTACCGGCGAGCGCCGGCAGGCCATCGGCGCGTATGCGTTCGAGCAGAGCGTCCACGACGGCGGGTTGGAGGTTCTTTCGAGCGGCGATCATTTCGAGATGACTAGGCGAGGCGGTCGCTGTCAGCGCCAGTAACTGTCCCTCGGATATGCTTTTCGATTTTTCCAGCATCACCGATGAAACGGGAAATATATCGTGGAGCAACGCCCGCATAACCGACGACGGCACTTCGCTGTAATCGGCGAGCAGCGTGGCAATCCGAATGCGATCCTGGAGCGCCGTCACCTTGAGCAACTGGGCCGCGAGCTCTTCATACATGGCGATTTCGGAGCGCGTATGAGCGGGTTCCGACACGTAAAGTTCGGTTGCATCTTTGAGAAGGGAACGGGATCGTGCGCCGTCAGAGCCTTTGACGAGGCCGAAAATGCCGCTTGAAAAGGGGGGCGACGCCATTTCAAAGCTATCCCGAACATGAGGATTTCGCCGACCGACCTTGGCAATAACAGTCGCTCGTCGAACATCGTGACAATGCCGCTCAAATCGTAAACCATTTGTTAACTCTGGCGTCCGAAAGATGGTTATGCGAGGCGAAAGTGCTTGAGGACGATAATCGTCCTGGCACGTTAGTCCCCATGAGCCGGTTCGGCCTTGGAGAGTGCCGTGGGTAAGGTGATAGCTTTCGGTCTGCCAATGCTTCGTGCACGTCGAAAACCGATGACCGGTTTTTGCGAGGTGACCGTTTTACCGACCCGTGCCGGCAAAGATGAGGATCCGGGAACGTCGCCAAAATCTCCAAAAACGCGGGCGGTTCGTAAGCCGCGTGGAGTATCGCGCAGACCGGTGTCTGCCTGAAGCAAGCTATCTCCGTCGCCATCGTCGGGCTTGCGTCAGACTCCCGAATCCGGGAGAGTCTTCTCGGAGTGACCGGAGAAGCATTGTGGCGGCGTGTTTATGTGACTGGAGAGCTGGTGGATTGCTGGCTCTGGTTGTGATCACGGTAACCGCCTGCGGCCGTCCGACCGGTGATTTCGGGCGAGCCGAACCCTCCTTGCTGCACGATACGCTATTGCCGACGGCAGGCGATCTGGTGGCATCGCAGGCGCGCAAGGAGCCGGTTTCCGCCTTTCCTCTGACTGACGACGAGATCGAGCTGCGAAATCGGGCCTGGGCCTTCGTTCGCGCGCCGCATGTTCGCGACTGGTGGCTCGATACGCTGGTCGAAGGCGAGAGGACGCGCATCCTGCCGGTCCTGAAAGGTGGCCAGGCCATGTCGCCTGAGACAGCCGCCATGTTCCCTCAGATAGCCTTGCCGCTAATCGCCCCTGCCTACGATCGTAGCCGCTATCATGCCTATCTCTTGTCGGATGGTCGTATCTCCACGGAAACGCTGTGGGCTCGAGTCATTGACGATGCCGGTGCCGATACCGCACTGATCCCGCCATTCTGCGCAGTTGCCGCGCGTGTGCGGCGCGACGATGTCGAGCGGCTCGGTGCGCTTAGGCGCCAGCGTCTCGTCGAGGCGGGGCTCCACGAGGGGGCAGAGGCGAGGGTATGGGAAAACGAGGAGACTATTGCCTGGGTTTGGCAGGCTTTGGGGAATAGGGCAGCTTCCTATCGCTACGCTATTGATCATTTCGAGGTCGAGGCACCCTCTGGTCAGCTGCCAGCCGCCAACCGCGCCTACGACACGCTCGTCTCGTCAAAATGCTTTGGTGCGCCGTCGATCCGCACCGCAATGCCACGCGGGCCGGAACGCCACTCCCGTCTGATGACCGCCCCCGACCCCTTCGACGAGCCGGTGCCGCAGAAATAGCTCGCGGTCAGTCGGGGAGAGCCGGCCGGCATGTGAGCCCATCAACGGCCTCTTCGGCGCGATTGCGGTCTTCGATGTCGCCGGCGAACAGGCGGACCAGAACGAAGCCGGTATCGACGGGCAACGACATGGTCTGGATCGAATCGATGCCCGCCGCCTGACGGGCGGTATCAAGGGCGGCGGTGCGACCGACGAGAAGATCGATGTCGCTTCCACGCAGGTCTTCCCGGGACAGGGTCGAAAGAATCCGCCCATCGTCGGCCATCGCCGCGATCGACCAGTAAATAGGCGGCATCGCGCCGCTGAGCCGCATCGGACCTGTGTCGTCATCGAAGCGGCAAACAGCGTTGACAAAGGCGGGGTCCAGGTCGGCGGCTGTGTTGCTGTCGCCGACGCGTGACAGCTTGCCATCCATCTTGCTGAAATCGACACCGGTAAACGCAAGGTCGCGTGAATGGCTGGGGGCGAGGAGCACCGCGCCAATGTGTGTGAGCCCGGCGATGCAGAACATGGCGGCAAACCAGCGGAGGCCAGTGTCGATCATGACGCTGCTCCTCCTTCGCAGCCGAGAGAGGTCACCGTTGGAAGTTGTTCGGCCCCCGGCGCACGGGTCGCAAGAGTGGGGGAATAAAGACGCAGCGTCAGGCGGAGATTGGAAAGTCCGGTGGTTGCGACAAAGTCGCCAGGCCGAACATCACGCCCGATCGAGATGCGGATTTGCCGCTCCGCTCCGAAAGTCATGGCATCAAGTGAGGTGAAGCCGAAGCGGCGGGCCGGATTGTCGGGGAGGTGGCCGTTTCGGTCGGAGACCGCCAGCGTCCAGAGTACGCCCTGGGGCATCGGCCCGGCGATCAGATAGGCACAGGCTGCTTCGAGCGGCTGGTTGTCGGCGCTGACCTCGGTGATGAGTTCGATGCCCTCGCTCGGCCCGAGGCCGCCGCCGCCACGTCTGATAGCCCGAGCCGCTTCATAGGGATTGGTTATGGCGCCATCATTTTGCATCGACCATTGGCCAATGCTGCGCCCCCCTTCGAAACGAAGATTACCCACGGCCCACCAAGCCGAGACGAGGCCGAGAAGGATGCCGGTGAGCATGACCAGGATGAAGCGGAGAGTAGCGAGCACTGGTGCCGACCGGTCAGCGAGGGGCCGCGGCGTCAGAAGCGCCGAGCAGCGAAAGGCCGTTGAGAAGGACGCTGGAGCGTCCGACAACGGAAGGGGGGACGAGGGTAAGCGGCTCGCCTGCGACTGCCGGCACAAGCGCGGCTTCGCGGGCTCTCGCTGCCGGGACCCGCGCGCGCATGCTGGCGCCGACGTCGCGGATCACGGACACCGCCGCCGGTGTCAACGATTGCGGCGAAATCGCAGTTTCCGACGGTACCGCGGCCACAGCTGCCGGCTTATTGGTTGAGGCCATAAGATCGGCTGGCACCGGCACACCTGGGATAGGCTTGAATGCGAGGCCGTTATGGATCGGCTCCATGATGGCATGCCAGGTGATGGCGGGCAGAGTGCCACCGGTCATGTTGGCGGTAGAGGTGTAATCGTCATTGCCGAACCAAACCGAAGCTGCGTACCAACCGGTGAAGCCAACGAACCAGGCGTCGCGGTAGGCCTGCGTCGTGCCGGTCTTGCCGGCCTGCATCTGGCCAGGAAACTTCGCCTTGCCGCCGGTGCCGGCGCTCACCACGGTCGACAGCACGCTGTTCATCTCGTAGGCGATCTCCTCCGGCAGGACTTGTTCGGGCGGCGGCTCGTCGCGCGCCCGATCATAGGTGACGATACCGGCGCGAGTCTTGGTCCATTCGATGGCGTAGGGCGTCGACTTGAGGCCGCCGGTAGCGAAACCAGAATAAGCACCGACCATGTCGATGGGTGTGACCTCGGCCACGCCCAGTGGCAGGGCGCGCGTAATCTTCAGTTCCGTGCGGATGCCGAGCTTGTGGGCTGTTTCGACGATCTTGCCGCGTCCAAAACTCTCGGCCAATCGCACCGGCACGGTGTTGATCGATTTGGCGATGGCGGTTCGAAGTGAAATTCGACCGGCATAGGAGCGGCCGTAGTTGCGCGGGCTCCAATTGCCGATGGTGATCGGTGCATCCGAAATCATGTCGTCCGGGGCGTAGCCGTTCATGAAGGCCGTAGCGTAGACGAAAGGCTTGAAGGATGAGCCGGGCTGGCGCAGCGCATAGACGGCACGATTGAACAGGCTTTCGCCATAGTCGCTGCCGCCGACCATGGCGCGAACCCCGCCGTCGAGGCTCTGTACGACGGTAGCTGCCTGCTTCACCTTATACTGCTGGCCATATTGCCGAAGGCTGTCGGCTATGGCCGCGTCGGCCGTCTTCTGGATCATAGGATCGAGCGTGGTGCGAACGGTGATCGTGCGATCGCCGGGCGGCGCGATGCGCTTCACTTCCTCAAAGGCCCAGTCGAGGAACCAGTCGGGCGCGTTGCCGGTCGCCGACGGCACCGGCGTGGCCGGATTGCGCCGGGCCGATGCCACCTGCGCTTCGGTCATGAAGCCGGCCTCGACGAGATTGGACAACACCTGGTTGGCGCGGGCGCGCGCAGCGGCGATATTGTTGTTGGGCGAATATTTCGTCGGGGCTTTATAGAGACCGGACAACATGGCGGCCTCCGACAGCGTCAGCGACTTGACCGACTTGCCGAAATAAAACTCCGATGCCGCCGCGACGCCGTGCGTACCGCCGCCCATGTAGGCGCGGTCGAGGTAGAGCTTCAGGATCTCATCCTTGGACAGCTGAGCCTCGAGCCAGAGAGCGAGGTAGGCCTCGTTGATTTTGCGCTGGATGGTCCGCTCGTTGGAAAGGAACAGGTTCTTGGCGAGCTGCTGGGTGATGGTCGAGCCACCTTGAACGACACCGCCTGCCTTGGCATTCGACACGATGGCGCGGAAAGTGCCCAGCGGGTCGATGCCAAAATGGTCGTAGAAACGCCGGTCCTCAGTGGCCAGCGTTGCCTCGATGAGATAGGGCGGCATCGCCGAAATCGGCACGCTGTCGTCGAGGAACATGCCGCGCCGGCCGATGGTGGCGCCGGTCTTGTCCTCGAAGGTCACCGCGTAGTCGCCGCGTGCGCGCCAGTCGCCCTCCGTCGCCTTGAAGGCCGGAATGGCAAATACCAACAACACGATGAAACCCGCGGCGCCTAGCGTCATTCCTTCGGACGCAAGTTCGAACAATGCGCGTTTCCATCCGCGCATGCGGATCAGGCTGGAATAGTCTGTCAGGGTGCCCCAGAGCCGCGAGAAACCTTGCGAAAAGTTCCAGGCAGCCGAGTCCACAAAGGCGTCGATTCGGAGAAGCCAGAGGCGCCAGCGCGGATTACTCTTGAATTCCGGCACGGTAGAGCCCAAGCGTTAGGGATGTTCGGAAGCCGAAAACTAACCTTTTCTGGCCCCGGTTACCAGATCGCAGAGAAAAAGATGGCCGACGATACCGGTAAAGATGAGGCACTGCCTTTTTGGCGCACCAAAAGCCTTGAAGAGATGACGGACACGGAGTGGGAGAGCCTGTGCGACGGCTGTGCCCGCTGCTGCCTCAACAAGCTCGAGGATGAGGATACCGGACGCGTCGTCTACACGGACGTCGGCTGCTCGCTGCTCGACGGCGAAAGCTGCCGCTGCCGCGATTATGCCCATCGCTCCGAGACTGTGCCCGAATGTGTCCGTCTGACGCCGCGCGAAGTGCGGACACTTTCTTGGCTACCGGCAACCTGCGCCTATCGCCTCGTGGCCGAAGGGCGTGACCTCTACGACTGGCACCCGCTCGTTTCCGGTGATCCGGAAAGCGTCCATCTCGCTGGCGTTTCGGTGCGCGGCAAGACGGTACGTGAGCAGGACTGGCCAGTGGAAGAGTGGCAGGACCGCGTCGTCACATGGCCGACGCGGCTTCCCGGTCTCCTGGGTCGCAAGAGGCGAAGGCGAGCATAGGCCACGCCCGTTAGGCCGTGGATCACTCGCCGACCATGGAGACTCATGACGACTCATAGAGGTTCATGCAGAGTCATGACCCTCCATGTTTGTCGCATCGCTTACGCGAATCAATCGATGGCGACGAGCACATCTGAAGCCTTGACCACCGCCTTGGCGGCGTCGCCGACCTTAAGGCCGAGTTCGTCGACGGCCTCGTTGGTGATCGATGCCGTGACCTTGGCGCCGCCGGTGACTTCGAGAACGACGTGGGCGGTGGTGGCGCCCTTGGTGACCTTGACGACCTTGCCTTCGAGGACGTTGCGCGCGGAAATTTTCATGCGTGTATTCCTTGTTCGAGCCGGCTTTTCGGCGGAGATGCAGCGCCTCTACTGAACGCTCGCGACGCGCAGATTACGACGAATCCAGCTTTCCGCGATGTCAGAAAGGCGACAACTCGACCAATGTCGGCGCGATATTTGCACACATCTTGAGCGGGATACGCCAGACGCGGGTCTTCTCCATCGCCGGGTCTGCCAGTAACTGGCAAAGGCGCTGACGATGTGACAGAGAGCGGAACAACGATCGTTCGGGAAAGGCCGGCGGAATATGGTGAGCATCGACAAGAGCGACGACAGCAGGCACGGGATCTGGGATGACGTGCAAGCCATCGCCATGGGCACATTCTTCGCCGCCGTCGGTATCGAGTTCTTCCGCGATGCCCATCTTGGCACCGGCGGCACGGCCGGCGTCGCTTTTTTAATCCACTACGTCACCGCCTTCGGAATCGGGCCGGTGATCTTCCTCTTGAACCTGCCGTTCTACGCCTTCGGCTGGGTAACGCTCGGTCGCGAGTTCACGCTGAAGACCTTCGCGGCGGTCGCGCTGCTCTCGCTTGAGAGCTATTTCATGCATGATGCCTTCGCCATCGGCTACAGCGCGCCTTGGTTTTCGGCGATCGCTGGAGGTGCGCTGACTGGCGTCGGCATGCTGATCCTGTTTCGCCACAAAGCTAGTCTCGGCGGCATCGGTATCCTCGCCGCCTTTGTTCAGGAACGACTCGGCTGGCGGGCTGGCAAATTTCAGCTCACCACCGACCTTTGCATACTCGCAACGTCCTTCCTGGTGCTCGACTGGTGGCACGTTGCGTTGTCGGTGCTCGGCGCCGTGGTCCTCAACCTCGTGCTGGCGGTCAACCATAAGCCGGGGCGCTACAACGGCTATTGAGTCGCCCATGCGGACGTCACGCCGACTTGCGGCGCGGTACCGGCACGGGATCCGCCGCGTCGGCTACTTCTCGCCAAGCCGGCATCACGCCCTCTATCTCTCGCCATTCCTTGAGGAGTACCCGGCGACGACGCGGATAGCGGATGCCAAGGTCGATGGCCTCCGCCATACGGTCGACGCGGAAATGGCGGAAGTCGGCCCTGAGTTCACACCAGGCTGTTAGAACGCGCACCCGCTCGAAGAAGGCCACGGCGATCGGCCAAACGACGCGTCGCGAAGCGATGCCCTTCTCGTTGACATAGGAAAATTCGAGCCGGGTCTCGTTGCGGATGGCCCCGCGTACCAGCGACAGATCAATGCCGTCGCGGTTGGCGTTCCACGTCGGCGCGACGATCAGGCCGGTGGCGTCCATCCGGTCGGCGAGGTCGGCCGGCAACACCGCGGCGATCTTGGCGAGCGCATTTTCGGCCGACGACGCGAGCCGCTCGTCGGCACGCGTCGCCGCGAGACGGGCGCCGAATACCAACGCTTCGATCTCGTCTTCGGTGAACATAAGCGGGGGCAGCATGAACCCGGGCTTCAGCACGTAGCCGACGCCAGCCTCGCCGTCGATCGGCGCACCCTGGCCGATCAGCGCCTGAATGTCGCGATAAAGGGTGCGCAGCGACACGCCGAGTTCGGCCGCCAGCTCCGATCCGGCGACGGGACGGCGGCGGCGGCGTAAGGCCTGGACTAGGGTGAGAAGGCGCTCGGCGCGGGACATCGGACGACCCACAAGTTGGGTAACGGATTCGGACAACAAATGAGGGCTAATCATGCCAGCACCCACGGTCTCAGTCCAGAACAATGATCCTGTTTTGTTCTGAAGTGGGTGCGTCGTGCCGATCCGCGAGTGATTGTCGATGTACCGTTTCCCGGCCGCGATGGCCGCTGTCAATGATGCTGGGGGCCGAATGGATGTGCTTGCCATCCGTCTTTTGAACGAGGCGAGTTGGTCAAATGGACCTCCTCGATCCAGTCCTGACCGCAGGGCGAGGGGGCAGCCTCTTTCCGAACGAATGGCGAAGCGGGTAGCTTTCTTCCGTAGGGGGTGTTTGGAATATCAATCACTGCCAAGCTTTTGATGCAATGCCGCGACAGGATCATGACGGCTGCGCTGGCGCTCGCCGGTGACGTGGGCCGCATTGGCTAGATGGCTGCTCGGACCTCCCTTGCCGAATCTGGCGATGAGGATTGTCGCCGAAACGGAAGACGGCCTTCGAGTGGTGCAGCATCGGCTCGCGCAGAGAGGCGACGGTCGGTTCGAAGCCCCCAGCTATGTCGACCTTCTAAACCCGAGGCGTTGTTTGTCGACCCAAGGCATCCATCCCGCGGTGGCTCGGTTGCGAAGACGTGCGCGGCCGGGGTCACACTCGCGAGCTTGATCGGGGCGTCGCCTACGCAGGGCACTCTTTGGCTTTCCTATTTTAATCAACTAAAAATAGTTTCAACCACATTGGTAAATACGACTGTGCTCGGCATCTGCCGAGGTAGCTATATCCGAGATAAGGCGTTCGCATTCGGTGTGATGCAGGTCGGTCTGCCAATGCGGTGCGCACACGCGACGGACAAGCCCGCAGGGCAGGACTGTAGCAGCTCCATTCCCTCGTCGTCCCGAGGGGCTATCAACGCTGTCGCTAGCAGTCGATGTTCTCCGTGCCGACCTCCTCCCGCTCGACAGCGATTGACTCCAATGCAATGGCGCCGGCGGGGGTGGACGGCAAGACGAGTTCCGATGCGAACAGGGCAGCCTTTGGCCGGCGACATGGCTCTGAAGAGTGCCTGAATTGGATGCTTCTTCGGGCCGCCCGCCCGTCTTGAACATAGTGTGCCGCGTTTGGGATGGGAGCCACGCCCGCGCCCGTTGGATAGGAGAAGTCGCCTTTCGACTTCATGATCTCGGTGCTTTTGCATCGCGAGCGGGCTATTTGAATCACTGCTTTAACCAGAGACGCGTCACTTCAACAGCTGTTTGCAAGGGATTCGGAAGACTCACATATTTGCTTCATGTTGAATCAACATCTAAGCCGAATTCAGATGGCTTGTGCGGCACTTCTGAATCAGAATCTGAGACGGCGGAATCAGTCTGTGAGCTTGGTGATTCAGTTTCCGAAGTCGCAGAAATCGGCCTTTTAAGCGGTTTGGCAGAGTCCGTCCCCTCGTGTTCCCCGGGGGTCAACGAGCCGTCGCTTTCCTGACCTACGACTCCGGATCGGCACGGCGACGTGTTCGCACAGACGCGCGTCCTAGGTGCCAAGACGGCTTGCGGATCTTGAGCGAAATTGCTCCCGCGTTGTCGCTGGTCCGTCCGCTGGAGGCGCCGCTGGATAGGCCCACTGCCACTGCCGCCTGTGGCCCATCGTCGACTCGTGTCGTCGCCTTGGTCGATCGACATATCGCCGCCGCGTCTCTCCGGCGCCGCCGTTGCCGATAAGGACCGACCTGCGGCGGGCTGTTCCGCTGGCAAGATCTGGCGCCACCAGTCGTCGAATCGATGCTCGACGATCAGGCTTCGCTATGCATCTATAAGTTGTAGTTGCCTTGCGGGGTTCCGAGTCACGTTGGCACCCGAGTTTTCAATCGTCGTCCGATCGGCTTCGGACGATGCGCGTAGGCGCGGTGAGATTGTTGTGGCCGCCGCGTCGTCGCCATGGGCGCGCACTCTCATCGCCGTCTGGACCTGCCAAGTTGCCATCTCGTGAAATCTTGCAGCGCCAGGCCCACCCCGCTTGCGCTGCGTGTCTCTATACAATCTGGCCCCGCGTATCGGTCCCCGTTCGCCGCGAGCGTTTCGACCCCTGGGAAAGAACGGCTCCAACGCAAGGTCGGGCGAGAAGGGGAGCTAGGGATGCGGCCGGAATTGTTGTTGCCGTCGACCTGAGCTCTAGCTTGTCTGTTTGATAAATTGAACGTATGGCGCCCGGATAAACGCCCCTGTGGTGACTTCAATGTCACGACATTGGATGGCGAAAAGCGCGGTCAGTTCGGGAGGAGAGGCTGACGAAGCTAGCCCGCGCCGTCGGACGGGGACGGCGCGGGCTATAGCGCTGAGGCCCAACGAGGAGGGGTGTCAAGCCACGGCGCATTTGGTCGCGGCGACAGCGGCCGCGATTTCTTCCTTGAGCAGAGACCGGTGGCGCTTGAGATCGGCGAGGACATCTGGCTCGGCCGGTTCTTCCAGCGTTTCGATGCGGAAAATGCGCCGATTGATCTCTTGATAGGCACTGGCGAGGTCGCAGAAGACCGCATCAAACAGCATGAGCTGCTCAATGGCGTTCCAGCTCTGCGGGAATTCCAACGAAAGCTCGTGCGGGATGCTCATTTCTCTGCCCCCTCTTCTCATCGACTTGAGGCTAGGCTCCTTGTGGCAACAAGGCCTTGAGATGGATCAAAAGTCGTACTCGTGCCTTCCACCAACAGGGGTTTCCCTATGGCCTGTTCAAAAGGAATGGTTTTTGCCAAAGAGGCCCGAAACCAGTGCTGGCGCGCTGGCTCGGCGCGGCGGTATCGGCCCGAAGTGCGCCGCCGTCGTGCAAGAGTCGGGCAATCGTTATCGGCAAAAGCATGAATGGCGGGCGCTGCCTGTGTTCATGGACCGTTCAGCCTCGGAGCGATAACCTTCAGCCCATGAACACTAATCGCAAGCGATTCCGTCTCGCCCTGGCGTGTCTCATGATGTTGCCAGTCGTAGCGGGACATGCCGCTGAGGCGCGTTGCCTCACACCGGCCGAGGCGCAGGCCGTTGTCGGAAAAGGGGCGGTTCAGAGGCTGAGCGTCATCGCCCGCGTCGTCGGTGGGGAAATCGTCGATGCCCGGCTCTGCGAGGGCGGCGGATTGCTCATCTACCAGCTCGCCGTCATGCGCGATGGCGGGAGAGTTGACAACATCACGGTCGACGCCACGTCGGGCCAGAGGCTTCGCTGAACCGGGAAGACTGAGAATGCGGATTCTTGTGGTCGAGGATGACCGCGATCTAAGCCGACAGCTGGTAACTGCCTGTCGCGATGCCGGTTATGCCGTCGATGCCGCCTTCGACGGCGAAGAGGGGCATTTTCTCGGCGATACCGAGCCTTATGACGCGGTGATCCTCGACATTGGCCTGCCCAAGATGGACGGTCTCAGTGTGCTCGAGGCGTGGCGGAGGGATGGCCGGCTGGTACCGGTTCTTCTACTCACCGCCCGCGACCGCTGGAGCGACAAGGTGGCCGGCATCGATGCCGGCGCCGATGACTATGTCGCCAAGCCGTTTCACATGGAGGAAGTTCTGGCTCGCCTAAGGGCGCTGACGCGCCGCGCCGCCGGCCGTGCGTCCAACGAGGTGGAGGTCGGCCGGGTCCGGCTCGACGTCAAGGCTGGACGCCTCACCGTCGATGGCAACCCGATCAAGCTCACCTCGCATGAGTTTCGCCTCATTCAGTATATGATGCTGCATATGGACAAGGTGATCTCGCGTACGGAGTTGGTGGAGCACCTTTACGATCAGGACTTCGATCGCGACTCCAATACCATCGAGGTGTTCGTCGGCCGACTGCGCAAGAAGATGGGGATCGACTTTATCGAGACGGTGCGCGGTCTCGGCTACCGTGTCGCGTCCGGAAAATGAACGCCCGCTTCAGAAAGTTGGGCGAATGGATGACGAGTTCGCTGGCCCTGCGGTTGATGCTCACGTCGGCTCTTTGGGCGACGATTGCGCTGGCAGCCTTCGGTTGGCTCCTTACCGAGCTCTACAGGGCGAGCCTTATCCGTTCGTTTGACGAACGCATCATCGTTTACGAGAAGACGCTGGCCGGCGTTGTCGCCTCTACGCCCGATGGCGGGGTGCCCGATCCGGGCACCATGGGCGATCCCCGTTTCGGACGCTACCAGTCCGGCTGGTACTGGCTGGTGGTCGATGCCAAATCGCAGTCCAGCGTTGCCACCAGCCAATCGTTGTTCGGTGAGGTGCTGGCGCTGCCTCCGCCGCCCAACAATGGCGTGGTGGTCACCAACGACGCAAGCGATCCCGCCGGCATCGCGCTCCGCCACGCTACGCAGCGTATCTTTCTCAGCAACGGTCGGATGTTCGATCTGCACGTTACCGGCAATGTGGCCGAGCTTGCCGATGAAATCTCCACCTTCCGCTTTCAGGTGTTTGCAACGCTCGCCGCCTTTGCGCTCGGTCTCGTTGCCGCCGCCGGTCTGCAGGTCAGCTTTGGCCTGAGGCCACTCGCTGCCATGAGCCGTCGCCTCGCCGACATTCGCGAAGGCCGGGCCAATCGCCTCGAAGGCCGGCTACCGCGTGAGATCGCCGCGCTCGGCAAGGAACTCAATGCTCTCATCGATACCAACAGTGCCATTGTCGATCGGTCGCGGACGCAAGTCGGCAATCTGGCCCACGCGCTCAAGACGCCCCTCGCGGTGATCCTGAACGAGGCCCGTGCCGAAGGGGGCCCTTTGGCCGAAAAGGTCGTCGAGCAGGTGACGGTGATGCGGGCCGAGGTCGACCGCTATCTGGACCGGGCGCGGCTCGCCGCCGATCGCAAGGTGGTTGGAGCGGTGGCCGACGTCCGCCATTCGCTTGAGGCGCTGATCCGTGTCCTGTGCCGCGCCTATCCCGATCGTAGCCTCTATTTCGATGCTCAGGATGCCGGGCATCCAAAGGCCCGCATCGAACGGCGTGATCTCGAGGAACTGGTCGGCAATCTGATGGACAACGCCTGCAAATATGGTCGCGAACAGGTCCGCGTCGCACTGTCGGTTGACAGGGCCGACCGTGACAGGCCGATGGTGGAAATTCGCGTCGAGGACGATGGTCCCGGGTTGCCGCCATCGGCCTATGCCGAGGTGCTCGGCCGTGGCAAACGACTCGACGAGACATTGCCAGGGTCTGGTTTCGGTCTCGCAATCGCTGCCGAGATTGCCGAGACCTATGGCGGGTCGCTGGTGCTCGGCAGGGCAGGCCTTGGCGGACTGGCAGTGACCTTTCACATCCCGTTGAGCTGAACTGGATTGACAGGGCACTTGGCGATAAGGGCAATAATTGGAAACATAGGAGGCCGATGGCGGCGAAAATTAGCAATAATCAAAATTCGGCCATGATTTCAGGCCATTACAAGTATCAAGGATGATTCGTCCCATACCATTGGTCCATTCCCGGAGACCGTAGAGATGCTGTTGAAGAAACTTGTGATCGTCGGCCTTGCGGCTTCCATGCTGGCCGGATGCGCCACCGGAGGCGGCAACCAGAACGCGACGCTTGGCACGCTGGCCGGCGCTGTTGGTGGTGCCGCCCTTGGTTCGGCTTTTGGCCAGGGTAGCGGCAAAGTGGCGGCGATCGCCGCTGGCGCGCTGGTTGGCGGCTTCCTGGGAAATCAGATTGGCGCCTCTCTTGATGCTGAGTCGCAGCGCTACAACTACACCGCGAGCGTTCAGGCGCTCGACACGGGTGCTCCGCAGCAGTGGCAGAACCCGCAGACCGGCGTTTACGGCACCGTGAATCCGGGTCCGGTCGCCTATGTCAACAATCGCACCTGCCGTCCCTACACCAACACGGTGTACATCGACGGTCAGCCGCAGGTCGCCCGCGGTACTGCTTGCCGCAATCCGGATGGCAGCTGGCAGGTTGTCGGCTGATCCAGGCTCCGATCCCGATGTCGTCTTCGAAAGGCCGGCTCCTGTAGCCGGCCTTTTCGTATCCCCGCCTTAAGCGTCGTTCGTTACCAGTCGTCAACCATCTTGCGGCAGGATGATTTGGTAAATGAGCGGTTTACGGGATTCGACATGGACGGACGCACGACGGTGACCGACAAGGCCGAAACTTTCCTGCGAGGTTTGACGCCGCGGGCACGCGGCATGCTGGTCCGCCGGCTGGAAAGCAACCACGCGGTTCCCGTGGACATCGATGCCCGCCAGCGCCTCATTCTCGAAGCGGCCCGCTCTATCGCGGAAAGCCGTAGCGTTGCAAAGCAGGCAACGGAAGCCGGACCGCCGGATATGCGCCGGCTGATCTTCGCTGCCTTCGAACCGTACGTGATCGAGGAAAGGCTGACGTTCCCGGGGCGCGGCTTCGTCACCGCTGCGACGCTGTCCCATCTGTGGGCTTACGCATGTACGGAGCTTCTGCCCACCCAATTCGTCGCTTGGGACAATCTCTCGACCGCGCCGCGATTACCCGACGCACCGGCTTACCAACAAATGGCCGCGCAACTGGAAACGCGTCTTTTCGAGGCGCTGGCGCGTCATATCCAGGCGATTGCCGACGAACCGAAATTGCAGCAGCGGTTCATGTCGCGCATCGGCGGCGAGGTGGCCCGCCGCGAAGTGGACGACATGATCGCTGTCCGCGATCGTCTCAACGACCTGCCGACCTTGAGCGCGGCCATCGTGCACCTGCTCGACTCCGGCTCTGCCGACATGGGACTTCTCGAGCAGATTGCCACCTATCTTACCAAATATCCGGAGACTGCCGGTTGGGTGGCAGGCGGCGTCTTTCGGCGTCAGTCGTCCGTGGCTCCCCTCGTCGCCTTTGCCAAGCTTCTGGCCCGTGGCGAGACGGCCCGGCGGGTTCGCACCACCCCGGCGGCGGCGGCCTTCGTCGATCTTGGGCTTGCCGCTGCCGACCGTGCTGAATCGCGCTTCCTGTCCAGTGTCCGTGGCAGCCGCGATGCCGCCGACGCCGTCGCCCAAATCGGTGCGTTCCGATCGATTCTCAACGAGCTCGCCACCGGCCTCGACATTGACAATGATGGCTGGTGGCAGCAGCGGGTGGTGGCCATCAAGCGGCGCTTCTCTGAGATGCTGTTCGCGGAGTTCGATAAGCTGCTGCCGGCCATGCGCCGTGCGTTTCGCGTGCAGGAGGCTCCTTATCCCGGCCCGGCCGACGGTGCCGAAGCGGTCTTCCTGTGTGCCATTTTCGCTGGGGCAAGCAAGTCCCGCGATACCCTGGCGATCAACGGCCTGATCGGTCGTCTGACGCCATTGGTCGATCAGGCGATCGAGCTTTATGCCCATGATTTGCCAACAAGACTGCGCAATCTCGACGGAGAGGCGCGGGCTGTGGCGCTGTCGGCGGTGGACCATCTCATCAAGGCCGCCGGCTTCCTCTACGGCGAGGATTACGCCTCCCACCTTCGTCGCAGCAAAGAGCAGCAGCTCAAGACGTCGCGGCCGGCGGCATGACCGGCTGACCGCTTTTCTGGAATCCTTCTCAAATTCCCCCAGAAGTCCATTGAGAAACGGCTGGCGTTGCCCTATTCGGCATGGGGGCATCGGAGTACCGGCGCGAAGGCCGGCGGCTCGGGAAAGAACGAAGGATGGTTTTCTGGGTCTTGCTGGCACTGATGACGGCGGCGGTCGTTCTGGTTGTCATTGCTCCACTCGCGCGGCCGGCCGGCGCTTTTTCGGTCGCCAGCGGCGAGGAGATGCGCGTCTATCGCGATCAGCTGAATGAACTCGATCGCGACCGAGAACGGGGTGTGATCGGCGGCGAGGAGGCGGATGCCGCCCGCACCGAGATCGGCCGCCGCCTGCTTGCAGCCAGACGCGCGCCGGCGGCCGCTGCCGCGCCGAGGCCCGCCGCCAATCGGTTCGTCGCGCTGATGACCGTCGTTGCCATTCCCGCGATTGCATTGCCGCTTTATCTTTTCATCGGCCAGCCGGACATGCCCGATGCACCGCTCGCCGAACGCTTGTCGGCAGCGCCCGCGTCCGGCAACATTGCCGACATGGTTGGCCGCGTTGAAAAGCATCTTGCCTCCAACCCCGACGATCTCTCCGGTTGGCGCGTCATCGCCCCGATTTATGCCCGCATGGGGCGGCTCGACGACGCCGTGAAGGCTTGGGGGAAGCTGATCGACGCGGGCGAGGGTGACGCAGAAACTCTGGAAAACTATGGCGCCGGCTTGGTCGACACCAATGACGGCATCGTTTCTCCCGACGCCCAGTCCATCCTGGCACGCGCCGTCGACGCCGGTCCGGATCGCGCTCGCGCGCGTTTCTATTATGCCGAGGGGCTGCGACAGGCAGGTTCGTTCGAGGAGGCTCTGCATCAGATCGACGAGCTGATACGCCGTTCGCCGGCCGACGCGTCCTGGCTCGTCACGGTGCGCGGAAAGCGCGGTGAGATCCTGGCCGCGCTCAAGAAGCCAGCCGATACGCCAGAGCCGGCCACGCTTCCTGCTGCCGGAACAGGCGTCGACAAGGCAACGATCGAGGGCATGGTCGACGGGTTGGCCGCCCGGCTTGCAGCCGATCCAGACGATCGAGATGGCTGGATCCGGCTGATGCGTTCCAATCTGGTGCTCGACCGCCCCGACAAAGCGAAAGCAGCGCTCGCCGACGCCCGCAAAGCATTTTCTGGCAATGCCGAGGCGCTGGCGGCGATCAATGCGGCTGCGGGTGAGTTCGGCATCGACAAGCAGGAAGGACAATGACGATGGTCATGACGCGCAAGACGCGGCGTCTCATCCTGATCGGTACGGTCGGCGCGATTCTCGCCGCCGCCGTCGGCCTCGTCCTTTTTGCGCTATCGGGTGAAATCACGCTCTACAAGACACCGACCGAGATATCCCAGCAACCAATGACGGAAGGCCGGCGCCTTCGGATTGGTGGTCTTGTCGAAGTGGGGAGCGTCGCCCGTAAGGACGGTGGACAGGTGGAGTTCAAAGTGACCGACACCGCCAACGCCGTGCCTGTCACCTACACCGGTCTGCTGCCCGATCTGTTCAAGGAAGGTCAGGGTGTCGTCGCCGAAGGAAAGCTCGATGCGGCTGGTCTTTTTCATGCCGATACCGTGCTCGCCAAGCACGACGAGCGCTACATGCCGAAGGAAGTCGTCGATGCGCTGAAGGCACAGGGCGTCTGGGAAGAAGGTCAGCCGGGCGGGCCAATGCCGGCCACGGCGAAAAACTAGGCGAGGGCGGCATGATCGTTGAATTCGGCCATTTCGCTCTGATCCTGGCGCTGGCTGTGGCTGTCGCGCAGTCGGTCTTGCCGATCGCCGGCTTCTTGCGCCGCGATCCGGCATTGATGGCAGTGGCGCCACGCGCCTCGATGATGCAGCTGCTGCTCGTGGCCATTGCCTTCGCGGCGCTCACCTACGCCTATCTGGTCTCCGATTTCTCTGTCCTCAACGTCGTCGAGAATTCCCATTCGGAAAAACCATTGATCTTCAAGATCTCCGGAGTCTGGGGCAATCACGAGGGCTCCATGCTGCTGTGGGCGCTGATCCTGGCGCTGTTCGGCGCGGCGGTGGCAATGTTCGGTGGCAACCTGCCGCAGACCCTCAAGGCCAACGTGCTCGCCGTTCAAGGCTGGATCAGCACGGCTTTCCTGGCGTTTATCCTGACGACCTCCAATCCCTTTCTGCGTCTTGCCGAGCCGCCGATCGAGGGCAAGGATCTCAACCCAGTTTTGCAGGATATCGGCCTCGCCATCCATCCGCCGCTGCTCTACCTCGGCTATGTCGGCTTCTCCATTGCCTTTGCCTTCGCCATCGCGGCGTTGATAGAAGGACGGATCGATGCCGCCTGGGCGCGCTGGGTACGACCTTGGGTGCTCGCCGCCTGGATCTTCCTCACCGCCGGCATCGCCATGGGGTCCTATTGGGCCTATTACGAACTCGGCTGGGGCGGCTTCTGGTTCTGGGATCCTGTCGAGAATGCCTCACTGATGCCTTGGCTGGTCGGCACGGCACTCCTGCATTCCGCCGTTGTCATGGAAAAGCGCGAAGCGCTGAAGGTGTGGACGGTGTTGCTCGCCATCCTCGCCTTCTCTCTGTCGCTACTCGGCACCTTCCTTGTGCGCTCCGGCGTCCTGACGTCGGTGCATGCCTTTGCCACCGACCCGACGCGCGGCGTGTTCATCCTCGCCATCCTCTGCCTGTTCATCGGTGGCGGGCTCGCCATGTTCGCTTTCCGCGCTGGCACCCTCAGGCAAGGAGGCTTGTTCGCGCCGCTGAGCCGTGAGGGCGCGCTCGTCCTCAACAACGTGTTCCTGACGGTGGCGGCCGGCGTCGTGCTGTTCGGCACGCTGGTGCCGCTGATCGTGTCGGCCTTTGGCGGTGCCATCTCAGTCGGCGCGCCCTATTTCAACACGGTGTTCGGCCCGTTGTTTGGCGTAACGCTGCTGGTCGTGCCGTTCGGGCCACTTCTGGCCTGGAAGCGCGGCGATCTCCTCGGTGCCCTCGAACGCCTTTGGCTGGTATTTGTCATCGCAGTGCTGATCGGCCTCGCCGTCGCTTGGCTGAACGGGGTGACGCACCTTCTTGCCGCCGTCGGTCTCGGTGTCGCCGTCTGGGTGCTGGTCGGCGCGTTCGCCGAACTCTGGACGCGTGCCCGCTTCCGCGAGGTCGGACTTGCTGTCGGTTGTCGGCGCCTTGCCGGATTGCCGCGCTCGGCCTTCGGCACGGCGCTCGCCCACGCTGGCCTTGGCCTGACTTTGCTCGGCATCGTCTCGACCTCCGCCTTCCAGAGCGAGGCCATCCTGGAGATGAAGCCGGGCGACACCACCGCTGTCGGCGGCTATTCGGTGACCTTCGACGGCATCCGAAACACCGCCGGTTCCAATTACTCCGAGCTGGTCGCCACCATGACGGCGCGGAAGGGCGGCACAGTGCGTTTCGTCGTCGAGCCGTCGCGCCGGTTCTACACCGCGCGCCAGATGCCGACCACCGAAGCCGGCATCCGCACGCATGGCCTGTCGCAGTTCTACGTGACGCTTGGCGGCGAGGGGCGTGAGACCGGCTCGGTCGTGGTGCGCATTTGGGAAAAGCCGCTGGTGACGCTGATCTGGCTTGGCGCTCTCGTCATGATGCTCGGGGGCGGCTTGTCGCTCACCGATCGCCGCCTGCGCGTCGGAGCGCCGAAGCCGGCTCGCCGGGCAGCGCCCGCTGTGGCCGCTGAGTGATCGAGGGAACCCGATGCGCCTTCTTGCTCTCTTCGCGCTCCTCCTCTCGCTCGCCGGTCCGGCCTTCGCAGTCGATCCGTCCGAACGGCTGGCTGACCCGGCGCTTGAAGGGCGCGCTCGCCTGATCTCGGAAGAGCTGCGCTGTCTCGTTTGCCAGAATCAGTCGATCGACGCCTCCGATGCCCAACTTGCCAAGGATCTGAGAGTCCTGGTCCGCGAGCGCATCGCCGCCGGTGACAGCGACGATGCGGTCCGCGATTTTCTGGTCGCTCGCTATGGCGAATTCGTTCTGCTGAGACCGCGCACCCATGGCGTCGGCCTCCTGTTGTGGGTGTTGCCGCCATCTCTGCTGCTGCTCGCCGCTGGCGGACTTTTCGTTGCCTTCCGGCGGCGGACCGTATCCTCCGGTGCCGAACGCCTCTCCCCCGAGGAGGAGGCGGCTCTGACCGCGCTGGCGCACGAAGACGACGGGCCTCCAAATATTTGAAATAAGGCGACTTTTCGACGGGCTTCCTTACAAAAGTTTAATCCGCTCGCAATCTTCAGGTTAGGGACGCGGTGGCTATATGTCACCATCGAGACCGGATCGATAGCCGGTTCCCCGAGAGTTCATTCCCTGGAGATCGTTCCATGCTCAGGACTACCGACAAACCGACCAGATCCCGCGTCAAGGCACTGCTGCTGGGGTCGGTCTTCGCGCTGGCCCTCGGTGGCATCGTCGCCAGCGAGACGGCCTTGATCTTCGGCAACAGCGCGCAGGCCCAGAACCTGTCCCAGCCGCAGACCAGTCAGCCGGTCTTCTCCTTCGCCGACATGGTGCAGCGCGTCCAGCCCGCCGTCGTCTCCATCCGCGTCAAGACCGATGAGACCGTCGGCCAGGGCGATAGCGATGTCGAGGGCATGCCGCCGGGCCTTACGCCCGACAGCCCGTTCTACGATTTCTTCAAGCGCTTCGGCATGCCGGGCGCGCCCGGCAATCGTAACGGCTCACCGCAGCATCGCTACGGGCTGGCCCAGGGCTCCGGCTTCTTCATTTCGGCCGATGGCTACGTCGTTACCAATAACCACGTGGTCGAGAATGCGACCGACGTGAAGGTCGTGACCGATAATGGTACCGAACATGCTGCCAAGGTGATCGGCACCGATCCCAAAACCGATCTCGCCCTCGTCAAGGTCACTGACGGCAAGGACTTCCCGCATGTTTCCTTCGCGGCGAGCGAGTCGCGCGTCGGTGACTGGGTGGTCGCTGTGGGTAACCCGTTCGGTCTCGGCGGCACTGTGACGGCCGGTATCATCTCGGCCCGTGGCCGCGACATTGGCGCCGGCCCCTATGACGACTTCTTGCAGATCGACGCGCCGATCAACAAGGGCAACTCGGGCGGTCCGGCTTTCAATGCCGGCGGTGAGGTAATCGGCGTCAATACCGCCATCTATTCGCCGTCGGGTGGTTCGGTCGGTATCGGCTTCGCCATCCCGGCCCACACGGCGCAGCAGGTCGTCGCCTCGCTGATGGATAGCGGCAAGGTTGTTCGTGGCTGGCTCGGCGTGCAAATCCAGCCGGTGACCGACGAGATCGCCAGCTCGATCGGCCTCGACAAGGCCCGTGGCGCCTTGGTAACCGAACCGCAGACCGACTCGCCAGCCAGCAAGGCCGGCATCAAGGCGGGCGACACCATTCTTGCCGTCAATGGCCAGCCGATCGAAGATGCCAAGGATCTTGCCCGCAAGATTGCCGCCTTCCCGCCGAAGACGGTGGTGGATGTGACGCTCTGGCGCGATGGCAAGGAGCAGCCCGTCAAGGTCGATCTCGGCGAATTGCCGAACGACCAAGTGGCCTCCGCCAAGTCCACCGATAGCGGCTCTGACGAGCATACCTCGCTCGGCGACTACGGCTTGACCCTCGCACCGGCCAATGCCGTGGGAGCCGGTGACAGCGGTGCCGCCATCACCGACGTCGATCCCAATGGCAAGGCTGCCGACAAGGGGCTGCGTCAGGGGGACGTCATTCTCGAAGCGGGCGGTCAGGCCATTGAAGGCCCGCGCGACGTGTCCAAGGCGATTTCCGGCGCGGAAAAGGCCGGTAAGAAGGCCATTCTTCTGCGCGTGAAGTCCGGAGATAGCGTTCACTTCCTTGCTCTTCCCCTGGGGAAGTGAGCCGCTGATCTCCATCCCCCGTGTCGGCGAGCGGGCTCGGCGCTCGCCGACACAAACTTTTTGAATCTGGTTGGCGAGCGGGCTCGGCGCTCGCCGACACAAACTTTTTGAATCTGGTCGGCGAGCGGGCTCGGCGCTCGCCGGTACAGATTTTCGAACCTGACCGGCGAATGACTTTGGTGCCGGCGTGCTTTTTCCTTGCGCCGCCGCGCACCGACGCTAAACAACAGTCAACGACACCTTTGCGGGGCGGGTGACATGCGCATTCTGGTGATCGAGGACGACAGCGAAGCGGCGGCCTACCTCGTCAAGGCATTGGATGAGATGGGGCACGTTGCCGAACACGCCGCCGATGGCGACGCTGGCGCCTTCATGGCCGAGGAAGGTGGTTTCGACGCGCTGATCGTCGATCGCATGCTGCCCAAGCGCGACGGCCTTTCCATCATCGAGGACATGCGGCATCGCGGCGATCATACGCCGGTGCTGGTGCTCTCGGCGCTCGGTCAGGTCGACGATCGCGTGCGTGGCCTCAGGGCCGGCGGTGACGACTATCTTACCAAGCCCTACGCCTTCACCGAGCTGCTTGCCCGCATCGAGGCGCTCGCCCGACGCAATCGACCGGCCGACGTGGAGACAACCTATCGCGTCGGCGATTTGGTGCTCGACCGCCTGTCGCATACCGTGACCCGCGCCGACAGCGAAATTCCTCTGCAGCCACGTGAATTTCGTTTGCTGGAATACCTGATGCGCAATGCCGGGCAGGTGGTCACTCGGACCATGCTGCTCGAGAACGTCTGGGACTATCATTTCGATCCCCAGACCAACGTCATCGACGTCCACGTCTCCCGCCTGCGCGGCAAGATCGACAAGGGTTTCGACAAGCCGCTGCTGCACACCGTGCGCGGTGCCGGCTACATGATCCGCGAGGCCGGCCCGGACAGGGGCGGGGAGGCCGCATGGGCGCGCTCGGGCGGCTGATCCGGACGACGGCCTTCAAGCTGTCGCTGGTCTATCTCGTCGTCTTTTCCGGCCTGACGCTGTTCTTGACCGCCTATATCGCCAATAGCACGGGCGAGCTGCTCGACTCCCAAATCACCGATACCATCGACAGCGAGATCAACTCGCTGTCCGACCAGTATGAGCGCGGCGGTCTACGGCAACTCGTCAGCGCCGTCGATCTGCGCAGCCGCCGTCCAGGCGCCAGCCTCTATCTCGTCGCCGATTCCTCCGGCCGCACCGTCGTCGGCAATGTCGCCGATCCGCCCCTGTCCATCCTCGGCTTGTCGAATGGCGATACCACGTCGGTCACCTATCAGCGGCTCGATGGCGATGCCGCCCGCCGCTATGACGCGGTTGTCAGGGTGTTCGCTTTGCCGGGCGGCTTCAAGCTATTGGTCGGTCGTGACGTTAGCGAGATCGGCCAGCTTCGTTCACTGATCTTCGGCGCCTCTCGCTATGCCATCATCATCATGGTGTTGACGGGCTTCGTATCGTGGTTTTTCGTCGGGCGCTCGGTATTGAAGCGCGTCGAGAACATGGCCGAAACGTCACGACAGCTAATGTCAGGTGACCTCACCCACCGCTTGGCGGTCAAGGGCTCGCACGACGAGTTCGACAATCTTGCCCTGAGCCTCAACGAGATGCTCGACCGCATCGAGGCGCTGATGAGCGGCTTGCAGGAAGTGTCGGACAATATCGCCCATGACCTGAAGACGCCGCTCAATCGAATGCGCGGCCGCCTCGAGGAAACGTTGCGGCGCGGTGGGCAGGCCGAGGACTATCGCGAGGCCATCACCTCGGCCATGGAAGAGGCGGACAACCTTATCCGCATCTTCGACGCGCTCCTCAAGATTGCGCGAATGGAGGCTGGCTCTTCGGGCGACAGCTTCGAACCGCTCGACGCCGCTGACATTCTCGACGAGATCGTTGAACTCTATGAGCCGGTTGTGGAAGATGTTGGCGGGCGCCTCACGTTCGAAACGACGCGGCCGTTGCCCCTAAAGGGTAACCGCACGCTCCTGAGCCAAGCCTTGTCCAACCTGATCGACAATGCCATCAAGTATGGCCGACCCGAGGGAGGGGAGGGGCTGTCGATTGCGCTGACGGGAACCGTTGAAGGCGATGAGGTTTGTCTGACGGTGTCCGACAACGGTCCGGGCATTCCCGAGGCGCACAGGCAAAAGGCACTGTCGCGTTTCGGCCGGCTCGATGCGGCTCGCAGCCGGCAGGGGTCCGGCTTGGGACTGTCGCTGGTGGCGGCCGTGGCGCGCCTGCATGGCGGACGGGTGGTGCTCGGCGATGCCGAGCCGGGCCTTAAGGCCGGCCTTCGTCTGCCGAAGGCCTGAAAGCATCCGCCTGAAAAGGGGCGAGTTTTTCGGGCTGCCGGAGGCTTGAAAGAAGAGGACGGCGCAAAGCCATCACGTCACGATGGAGTTTGCGCAAAAGGCACTGGAGTGGACGATGGGGGATGGAGAGGGCATGAATCAGCGAGCCGAGGGCGCGCTCAAGGACCGCATCACCATTATTCCCCCCAAAGGTCCCGATCTCGTCATTGCCGGTTCGTTGCTCGACGATTGTCTGGCCGGCTCGGGTGGAGTGGCGCTGGCCGAGTTGTTTGCAAGCGCGCCGGCTGCCCGCGAACTAATACTGGCCGCCGCCTCCAACAGCGCGCACCTGCGTGAGGCGGCGCTGCGTGATGGCGAGCGGTTATTCCGCGTTCTCGCCAATGACCCGGCGGCGCTGGTGGATGGCCTGATCGCCTCGCTGTCCGAGCCCGCCACCGACGAACCGGCGCTTCGGCGACGCCTCCGCCGCGTCAAGGCAGAAGCAGCTCTTGCCATCGCATTGACCGATATCGCTGGCGTCTGGGATGTCATGGAAGTGACGGGCGCGCTGACCCGGCTCGCCGACGCCAGCCTTTCCGCCGCCATCCAATTCCTGCTGCTCGAAGCCGACGCCGCCGGCAAGCTAAGCCTGCCCGACCGCTCTGAGCCAGAACAGGGGTCGGGCTGGATCGTGCTCGCCATGGGCAAGCAGGGCGCGTTCGAACTCAATTACTCCTCGGACATCGACCTCATCGTCTTCTTCGATCCGACTGTCGTGCGATCGGCGGACAAGGACGACCTGACGACGCTGTTCGTCCGTCTGACCCGTCGTCTCGTTACCATCCTGCAAGAGCGAACCGCCGATGGCTATGTGTTCCGCACGGACCTGCGCCTGAGGCCCGATGCCGGCGCGACGCCCGTCGCCATGTCGACGACGGCGGCGCTGATCTATTACGAAAGCGCCGGTCAGAACTGGGAGAGGGCCGCCATGATCAAGGCGCGCCCGGCGGCTGGCGACATTGCCGCCGGCGAGCGCTTCCTCGCCGAGCTCAAGCCCTATGTCTGGCGCAAATATCTTGATTATGCCGCCATTCGCGACATCCATTCCATCAAGCGGCAGATCCACGCCCACAAGGGACATGGCGAGATCGCCGTCGCCGGTCACAACGTCAAGCTGGGGCGCGGCGGCATCCGTGAGATCGAGTTTTTCGTGCAGACGCAGCAGCTCATTGCCGGCGGCCGCAACGTCGACTTGCGTGGCCGGCAAACGCTGGCAATGCTCGATGCCCTAGTGGCGCAAGGCTGGCTCGACGAACCGGCCCGTGACCTTCTGGCCGAGGCCTACCGCTTCCTGCGTCGCGTCGAACATCGCGTGCAGATGCTCAACGACGAGCAGACCCACACGCTGCCGGACGACCCCGAGGGGCTGGCCCGTGTCGCCCATCTCATGGGGTTCGAAGATCCCGAAGCGTTCGGTGCCGCGCTGACACAACGATTGATCGCTGTCAGCGACCAGTATTCCGAACTGTTCGAAGAGGAGGCCGATCTTTCCTCGCAGCATGGCAACATGGTGTTTACCGGCAACGACATCGATCCCGGCACGCTCGATACCTTTACACAGCTCGGCTTCGCCCGACCGGAAGACGCTATCCGGATCGTCGCCTCCTGGCACTTCGGTCGCTACCCTGCCATGCGATCGTCACGCGCCCGCGAACTCCTCACCGAGATTACGCCGCGTCTCATCATCGCCTTCTCGGAGACCGAGGCGCCCGATGCCGCGCTGATCGCGTTCGACCATTTCCTCGCCCGCCTGCCAGCCGGCGTTCAGCTCTTCTCCCTGCTCTCGTCGAACCAGTCACTGGTGACGCTGCTGGCCATGATAATGGGCAACTCGCCTTATCTGGCCGAAACGGTGGCGCGGCGGCCGCATGTGGTCGACGCGCTGCTGGAGCCGCAGTTCTTCGGCGCGTTGCCGGGGCGGGGCGAGTTGACGCGCCGGCTCGACGTCTTCTTCGGAGAGGCGCGCGGCTATGAGGACGTGCTCGATCGCGCCCGCATCTTCGCTCAGGAGCAGAAATTCCTGATCGGTGTCCGGGTCATCACCGGGACCGCCGCCGCCCGCCAGCTTGGGCAAAGCTTCTCTCGCCTCGCCGACCTGCTGCTCGAACGCGTGCTGATGGCAACGGCGGCCGAACTCGAAGTCCAGCATGGTCGCGTGCCCGGTGGTCGCGTGGCACTGATCGCCATGGGCAAGCTCGGCAGTGAGGAACTGACGGCCGCCTCAGACCTCGACTTGATCCTGCTCTACGACCATGACCGCGAAGCGGTCCAGAGCGATGGCCGCCGGCCGATTTCTCCGAACCAGTATTACGCCCGGCTGACGCAGCGCCTTGTGACGGCGATCACCGCGCCGACCGCCGAAGGCACGCTTTATGACGTCGATTTCCGTCTGCGTCCGTCGGGCAATGCCGGGCCGCTCGCTACCCGGATCGACGCCTTCGAACGTTATCAGCATGAAGAGGCATGGACCTGGGAGCACATGGCGCTGACGCGTGCCCGCGTTGTCGCCGCGACGGGCGGCCTCGGCCAGGAAGCGGAGCGGGTGATCGCCGAGACGCTGTGTCGACAGCGCGATCCTGAGAAGGTGTTCGCTGACGCGGCCGATATGCGCGCCCGGCTTGAGCAGGAAAAGGGCTCGACCGATCTGTGGAATCTCAAGCGAGTGCCGGGAGGCCTTGTCGATCTCGAGTTCATCGCCCAGACGCTGCGCCTCGTCAACGACTGGCGACAGCCCGCCATCCGGCTGCGCAACACGGAAGCCGTCCTGCTATCCGCCGTCACGCACGGGCTTGTCTCGCCTGCCCACCGCGATGTGTTGTTGCCGGCTATCCGCCTGTTCGGCGACCTCACGCAGGCCCAGCGGTTGACGCTGCCGGTGAAGGCGTCGGTGGCGGAAGCCCCACGCGGCGTTCACGACGTGCTTTGCCGTGTGGCCTCGGCGCCCTCTCTCGCTCAGCTCGAAGCTGAATTGCGAGAGCGGCAGGCAGCGGTGCGCGAAGCCTTTGTCGAGATTGTCGGACCGGTGGTTCGGCGCGCCGAGTGAGTCTTAGCGCATTGTGCGGAAAAGTGGGAACCGGTTTTCCGCAAAAACAATGCGACAACAAAGAACTAGGGCAACGTAAGTTCGTCAGAGCGCACGTTGCCCTAGTGTACGGTTCGTCGCGGCTCGGTGAAGGCGTCAGGCCCGGCGACGACCCGAGGGTAGGTGGTCGCGGCTGCCGATCCCGCCTGCGAGGTTGCCACGGCGGCGGTGCCGTCGCTGGCCGTCGGCGCGGCGATGCGCGGCATCGAAATGGTGACCGTCGTTCCCGATCCTTCCACCGACTCGATCGTCATGCGGCCGCCATGCAGCGCCACCAGCGACTGGGCGATGGCAAGCCCAAGGCCTGAGCCCGGATGCTTGCGCGTCAGCTGGTTCTCCACCTGCACGAAGGGCTTGGCGATCTGGTCGAGCGAAGCGGCGGGAATGCCAATGCCTGTGTCGCTCACCGAGAACAGAACATTGTCGCCCACTTGGCGCGTCCGCACCGTCACGGTACCGGCGGCCGGGGTGAACTTCAGCGCATTGGATAGAAGGTTGAGCGCCACCTGCTTGACGGCGCGACGATCGGCCACCATCGGCTCACCGGCTTCGAAATCGGTGGCAAGGATGATTTGGCGCACCTCGGCTTGCGACGACATGATGCGCACGCACTCGCCGAGCACGTCGTCGACCACCACGGACTCGAGCGCGAGATTGACCCGGCCAGCCTCGATCTTGGACATATCCAGAATGTCGGAAATGACGTTGAGCAGGTAGATGCCGCTGTCGTGGATATCGCGGCAGTAGCCAGTGTATTTGTCCGACCCGAGATCGCCGAACATGCCGGACATCATGATGTCCGAGAAGCCGATGATGGCGTTGAGCGGCGTCCTGAGTTCATGGCTCATCGAGGCGAGGAATTCCGATTTCGCCCGGTTGGCTGCCTCGGCGCGGGCCTTTTCCTCGGCGTATTTCTCGGCGAGTTCGACCAGCTGCGTCGTCTGAAGCTGCATCTTGTGGCGGTGCTGACGAAGGTCGGCGACCGTCGCCATCAACTGCCGCTCGCTTTCCAGAAGGTTCTCCTCGTGGCGCTTCAGCTGGGTAATGTCGGTACCGACCGACACGAAGCCGCCGTCCTTGGTGCGGCGTTCGTTGATCTGTAGCCAGCGACCGTCGTCGAGGCGCGCTTCATAGGAACGCTCGCCGCCCGACATCGAATAGCGCAGGCCCTCGCTCGACACCTTGGGCTGGCGGGCCGCCGACATGACCTCGGCATAGGGCGTACCGGGCCGAGCGACGCTGTCCGGTAGCTGGTGCAGGGTCTGGTATTTCGAGTTGCACATCACCAGCCGATTTTCCGAATCCCAGATGACGAAGGCTTCGGAAATGGTGTCGATGCCGTCACGCAGACGGATAGCCGCCGTGGCGTTTTCCTCGGCCAGGGTTTTCTGCTCGGTAACGTCGACTGTGATGCCGATGAGGTGCGGTGAGCCGTCGCGGTCGCGGACAACCTCGGCACGCATCCTGAGCCAGACCCATTCGCCGCCGGCATGACGGATGCGGAATTCCAAATCGACGGACGGTTGGCCGGTTTCCAAGACCTCTTTTGCCAATTCGTAGAGGTCGACGTCATCGGGATGGATCATCCCCTGCAGGTCATTGAAGCCCATCAGATCGGAGTTGGGCTCCATGCCGAGAATGACATACATCGACGGTGACCAGAACAGCCGGCCACGGGCAAGATCCCAATCCCACAGGCCGCAGCGACCGCGCCGGAGCGCGGTATCGACGCGGGCTTGCGTGGCATTGTAAATGCGGTCGGCCTCGCGCGCTCGGCTCATCTGGGCAAAGAAAGCGTAGACCACGGCGATCAGGATCAGCGACGTTCCAACGAACAGCACCGCCGTCATCGTGACGTCGTGCCGCCAGCCGACGTAAACCTGCGCCAGGGGCTGATAGACGGCGATCGTGCCGCGATCGCCGGCGAGGTTGCGCACCGTGGCGAGTGCCTCGGTGCTGTCGGAAAGCGTCACGTCCAGCACGCCGGCGCGTTTGCCGAACACCAGCATCGGCTGGTCGGAGCCGAACAGGTCGGCGACGGTGCCGCTGCCGACAAAGGCGCCTTCCGGCGCCGTTGCTCGGATGGTGCCGGACGCATCGGCAAACAGAATGACCCGGCCATCACTGGTCGCCGAGGGTGGCAGGCTGTCGCGCAGGGCGGCTCGCATGACGCCGGAATAGCTGCCTTCGGCCTTGTCGAGCGAGGGATGGGAGGAAAGATCGGCGTCGAGCGCCTCGGCCAGCAGCGCCACCATGTCGGAAGCGGAGCGGTAAGCGTCCGTTCGCTGCTCAAGAAGGCTGGAGACGTGGAAGATGCCGCCCACCAACAGGAACGCCGAAATCAACACTGGGATCGATCGGCGGAACAGCGGCTCAGCCTGCAGGAGGCGAAGATAAGACGGGCGGACCAGCAAGCCGGCGTGCCCCTTCAGGATACTCTCGGTGTCGGCGTCGCCAAAAAAGCGTGTTCGCCACGTTCCCGACCCTCTGCCGAGGTCGTTGCCCGCCATGTCGTTGCCCCGCCGCCCGATGTTGTTGGGGAACGCGAAACACCCCCGAATCAGGGCCAGTTTGAATCATCGGGAATCGCTCTGTCCATAGGTTAACGAGCGTTGAATCTTCTTTTTGAATCGCCGCCAGCGAATGGATAGGCGTGTGACATTCCTGCCGAGTCCGAGGTACGGATTCGATACGGGTAACGCTGTATTTTTTGGTTTGTCACCTCTCCCCGTCCTGTCTTCCACAGGTGACAACGGGGAGAGGTTGTTACGAAAGCAGGTCAGATCAGGCCAGCGTCCGCTCCAGGATGTCGGCGACGTCGCGCGATAGCTGCGGCTTGATCTGGATCGAGCGGAGCGCCGTTTCCGCCTGGGCTCGGCGCTTCGGCTCATAGGAGCGCCATGAGCGGAAGGTGACGAGCAGCCGGGCGGCGAGCTGCGGATTGGCCGTGTCGAGCCGCGAGATGATATCGGCAACGAAGCCGAAGCCCTTGCCGTCGGCGCGCCCGAACTGGGTCGGGTTCGACGTGGCGAACGCACCCACCAGAGCCCGTACGCGGTTCGGATTGCCGAAGGAGAAGGCTGGATGCTGGGTCAGCGTCAGCACCTTGTCGAGCGTACTGGGGAGCGGCGCCGACGCCTGCGCCGACAGCCACTTATCTACGACCAGCGGCACGTTGCCGAAACGCTCGAAGAAGGTGGCCAGCGCCGCTTCCGCATCGGCATCGCCGCGATGGACGAGGATGGTCAGCGCCGCCATGCGATCGGTCATGTTGGTGGCCGTCTCGAAGCGACGGCGTACCAACGCCATCGTCTCGGTTGAGCCGGTGATCCACAGAAGATCCAACGCGGTGTTGGCGAGCGACCTCCGGCCGGAGCCTGCGGCATCCGGCACGTAAGGCTGGCCGGCGCCGGCGTTGTCCGCATCGACGATCGCTCTGAGACGTGGCTCGAGCCGGCTGGCGACGGTGCGCCGGTAGGCCTGATGGGCGGCGGCTACCGCGTCGGGGTCGACGTTCTCGGCCACTTCGCGGGCAACATCGTTTTCGCTCGGCACGGCGACGAGCAGCGCCTTGAAGGCGGCGTCTTGTGTCGGATCGTCGAGAAGCTCACCGAGCGCATCGATCGGCGCCGTCTCGAAAGTAGGCGCCAGGCCGGCACGCACCTGCTGTGTCGCCTTGACCAGCGCCGTCATGGCCAGTGTTGTACCAGCCTGCCACCGATTGAAGCTGTCGGCGTCTTTGGCAAGCAGGAAGATGAGATCGACTGAGGACAGCGACTGCCGCACCTTGACCGGTGCCGAGAAGCCCCGGAACAGCGACGGCACCGGCCTTGACGGCAGTCCCTCGAAGGTCACGCTGTGCGACGGCTGCGTCAGGACCAGCGTTTCGCCGTTCACCTCGACGCCGGTGATTGAGGAGGGGCGCATGTCCTTGCCGTCAGGGCCGACCAGGCCGAAGCGCACCGGGATGACGCGTGGCTTTTTGGTCTGCTGGCCCGGCGTTGCCGGCGTCTCCTGGGTCAGCGTCAGCGTATAGCGCCGAGCCGCTTCGTCCCATTTTTCCTCGACGGTGACGGTCGGCGTACCTGCCTCTCGGTACCAGACCATGAAAGGCTCGAGGTCGCGGCCGGACGCCTCGGCAAAGCAGGCGATGAATTGCTCGATGGTGGCGGCCTCGCCGTCATGCCGGGCAAAATAGAGATCCATGCCGCGCGCGAAAGCCTCGTCGCCGATCAGCGTCTTCAGCATGCGGATGACCTCGGCGCCCTTCTCGTAGACGGTCGCCGTGTAGAAGTTATTGATTTCCTTGTACTGCTCGGGACGTACGGGATGGGCAAGCGGGCCGCCGTCCTCCGGGAACTGCTGGCTTCTGAGAAGCCGGACGTCGGAAATGCGTTTCACCGCCCGTGAGCGCATGTCGGAGGAGAATTCCTGGTCGCGGAAGACCGTCAGGCCTTCTTTGAGACAGAGCTGGAACCACTCTCGGCAGGTGATGCGGTCGCCGGTCCAGTTGTGGAAATATTCGTGGGCGATCACCGCCTCGATGCCGGCATAGTCGGTATCGGTGGCGATCTCCGGGTCGGCCAACACATATTTATCGTTGAAGACATTGAGGCCCTTGTTCTCCATGGCCCCCATGTTGAAGTCGGACACGGCGACGACGTTGAACACGTCGAGGTCATATTCGCGGCCGAATACCTCCTCGTCCCACTTCATCGACCGCTTGAGCGAATCCATGGCATAGGCCGCCTTCGGCGCATTGCCCTTCTCGACGTAGACGGCAAGCTTCACTTCGCGGCCGCTCATCGTCGTGAAGTCGTCCTCCAGAGCGTCGAGATCGCCGGCAACCAGAGCAAACAGGTAACTCGGCTTAGGCCAGGGATCCTGCCAGACGGCAAAATGACGGCCGTCGTCAAGATCACCCGACGACACCGGGTTGCCGTTGGACAGAAGGATGGGCGCTTCGGTCTTCGGGGCGGTGATCTTGACGGTGAAGACCGAGAGCACATCCGGCCGGTCGTAATAATAGGTGATGCGGCGGAAGCCTTCCGCCTCGCATTGCGTGCACCACGTACCTGAGGAACGATAGAGCCCCATCAGCTTGGTATTGGCGGCGGGGTCGAGGCGTGTCGTCATTTCGAGGCGGAAGCTGCCGGCCGGCGGCGTCTTGATCGTAAGCCGGTCGGAACTTGCTTCGTAATCGCCAACGGCCAGCTCGCGACCGTCGATCGCAATGCGGACGAGCGTCAGCTCGTCGCCGGCAAGAACGAGAGGCTCCCCGGCGGTACCGGTGCGCGGCGACAGGACGAGCGTCGCCACCACCAAGGTCCTCTCGACCGTCAGGTCAAAGTCGAGGTCGACCTTGTCGATGGCGTAGGGGGTGGGCCGGTAGTCGGCGAGGCGGATGATGGGGGAGGATTCCTGAGACACGGGCATAACCTACCGTCAAAGCATGCGGCGCAAAGCGCCAAAATCGGGTGGCCGGCGGCGGCCGACGATGCAAGGGTTGTAAGATCGATCGGGGGAAATGCAAACTCCTCTTTGCGAGTGTGTCGCGATATAGGGCAGATGTCGAAGCTGCGGAGCGGCATTTCGAGGCAAGGATCACCTCAAAATGCGTCTAGCAAAGCGTAAAGCCTAAGGGCCGGAGGCCCGCCGGCGTTTGAGGCCAAGAAAGGCGTCGTCTTTACAAGCCGCCGTGCTTCGCCTATGGGAGGTAGCATGAACGGTTTTGTCGCCTTGAACGCTTCGTGGTGGTGGCGCTTCTCGTAAGGAGAGCGGCCGACGCGGTGTGTCCAGATGGGACGAATTGAGCGAGGGCTGCTCCGGGAGACCGGAATGGCCCTTTTTGTTTAAGGTGTCCGAAGCGGTCTCTCTCAGCGGCGACAGGGGAGATTGCGATGGTCAAGAGCGAAGCCGAGGCTGGCCCGTCCGGCAACAGAGAATCCTTCGTTACCGCCGGCGGTGTGGAGGTGGCGCGCAGCGCCCGACCTGACCACTATAAAACGGCGATTTCCGGCTATTTCGATAAGCTCGATACACGGCGCGGCGCCGTGCTGTCGTCCAACTATGAGTTTCCCGGCCGTTACTCGCGCTGGGATATCGCGTTTGTCGATCCGCCAGTGGCGATCACCGCTCGCGGTCGAAAGATGACGATCGAGGCGCTCAACGCGCGTGGTCGGATACTGCTCCCCGCCTTCGCCGCTGCCGTGCGTGGTCCGGACCTCATTGTCTTCTCGGTCGATGATGCGCTCATCTCGCTCGAAGTAGCCGCCCCCAAGGAAGGTTTCGCCGAGGAAGACCGGTCTCGCCAGCCGTCGGTATTCTCGGTGCTTCGCCGCATCATCGCGAAATTCGCAACGCCCGAGGATGATAAGCTCGGCCTCTGGGGCTCGTTCGGCTACGATCTGGCCTTCCAGTTCGACAGTGTCGATTTCAAGCTGCCACGGCCCGACGACCAGCGTGACCTCGTGCTCTACTTCCCCGACGAGATCGTTGTCGTCGATCACCATCGCGCCGCCGCCACCGTCTATTCCTATGATTTCGTCGTCGAGGGCAAGCTGACCATTGGTCTGCCGCGCGACGGAGAAACGGAGCCGTTCCGGACGAGCGACCGTGAACCCGGCCGGGGCGATCACCAGCCCGGTGAATATGCCGCGTCCGTGGCTAAGGCGGTGGATTACTTCCGGCGCGGTGACCTATTCGAAGTGGTTCCGGGCCAGGTTTTCTACGAGAAGCCGTCGTCGCTGCCGTCGATGATTGCCCGTCGCCTGCAGCAGATCAATCCGGCGCCTTTCGGCTTCATGTTCAACCTCGGCGCCAACGAATATCTGATCGGTGCCAGTCCCGAGATGTTCGTCCGTGTGACCAACGGCAAGCGCGTGGAAACCTGCCCGATCTCAGGCACGATCCGGCGCGGCCGCAACGCCATCGAGGACGAGGAGCAGATCCGCATTCTGCTCAATTCCAAGAAGGACGAAGCCGAACTCACCATGTGTTCGGATGTCGATCGCAACGACAAGAGCCGCATCTGCGAGCCGGGGTCGGTGCGGGTCATCGGCCGCCGCCAGATCGAGATGTATTCGCGCCTCATTCATACCGTGGACCATATCGAAGGGCGGCTACGCGACGGCATGGACGGTCTCGACGCCTTCCTCAGCCACGCCTGGGCGGTAACGGTGACCGGTGCCCCGAAGCTCTGGGCAATGCAGTTCATCGAGGACCACGAGAAGAGTTGCCGCGCCTGGTATGGCGGCGCCGTTGGCGCCTTCCTGATGAATGGCGATGTCAACACGGGCCTGACGCTCAGGACCATTCGCCTCAAGGATGGCATCGCCGAAGTGCGGGCCGGTGCGACGCTCCTCTATGATTCTGTACCCGAGGACGAGGAAAAGGAAACCGAACTCAAGGCGTCGGCGCTTATTTCAGCCATTCGAGAGGCCGGGACCGCGCCGGTCGCCGCCGCGTCGGTGGTTCGCGAGGCGATCGGTTCCGGCACCAAGATCGTGCTGGTCGATCACGAGGACAGCTTCGTCCATACGCTCGCCAACTATTTCCGGCAGACCGGCGCCGAGGTGAAGACGTTGCGCGCATCCAAGGGCCGGGGCATCGATCCTGCCCTGATTGCTGCCGAGAAGCCCGACCTCCTCGTCATGTCGCCAGGTCCGGGAAACCCTTCCGATTTCCACTGTGCGCGGACGATCGCGGCGGCGCGACAGCTCGGCTTGCCAGTGTTTGGCGTCTGTCTCGGCTTGCAAGCGATGGTGGAAGCTTTCGGCGGCCGGCTGGCGCAGCTCGACGTTCCCTACCACGGCAAGCCTTCGAAAGTGGCGGTGTCGGCCAATTCTCTATTGTTCGCCGGGTTGCCGTCCGAGATCGTCATTGGTCGCTATCATTCGCTTTACGCCGACAAAACGTATCTGCCCGAGGCGTTCCGGGTGACGGCGGAAACCGGCGACGGGGTCATCATGGCTATTGAGCACCGAAGCGAACCTTTCGCCGCCGTGCAATTTCATCCGGAATCGATCATGTCGCTGTCGGAAGATGCCGGGCACATCATCATCGAAAATGCCATCCAGGGTTTAGTTCGAGTCAGTCGAAACGTTTAGTTCGCCTGCCCCTTTGTCCTCCCTGTAACGATGACGGCCGGCTTTGCAGGTGTCCGTTATAGGTAAATGCAACCGGGAGGGCTTGGCGGCAGCCATGCCCGACCACTTCCTTTCATGACCGTCGAATGAGGGTGGTGGCGAACTTGAAAAGAGACTTCAGGTTCTGAATTTATAAATATATATCAATGACATATCTCGAAATATCATTTGCGAACCCAGCAAGCCGATGTTGTTGCAAGGATGTCGCACTCGAATAAGGAATTGAATGTTTCGCGCGAGTTACATGGGAAAAAAGCCGATGAACAACTTTTGGTGCTGGAAGATTGCGCGCGACGCGCTATCATAAAAATTGCGACAACGTTGCTGGCTCAACTCGTCGCGGGGTTAGTAGCCCCTTCCGCGGTTTTCGCGGACTAGCGGTCCAAACAACTAGAGGGCGTAAGCCCTCTTTTTTTGTTCCTAGCGGCTCAAGTTTTCCGCTTGGCCACGGTTGATGCGCCGCGCAAATCTCCTCGCGATCTTCTGGCGACAATTCTCCCGTTGAAATCCCGAACGCAGTCGTTTGTTCAAGAGTGTCGCGCGGCAAAGCAGGCATCCTTCCCGCCGGGTCGCTTACGGAAAAGGCTAGATCGCGCCGTTTCTGCTCAAATTTGCGCCTTGACCCTTCGATTTTTTTACCGAAAGATCAAGGAAACAGAAGGGCGGAGAAAAACCGCCGGGGAATAGCGGACAAAGCAATCGGAAGATCTGATTCTGGTCGGCGTTTGGCGACTTGGATCAAAGACATCGGACGCACCAGATCGGTCGCTTCGATGAACGATGGCGTTTTGTCTTCGTCGTTACTGTGCACTAGCCACGGGACCCACATCCATGCCAGACATTTCTGCGGGACGCCTCACTGCGGTCGATTACGGAAAGAATTTTTCCGACGTACATCCGCCGCTTAGTTCGCATGAGGCTGTCGTTGAAAGCGATCGCTGCTATTTCTGCTTCGACGCGCCTTGTACCATTGCCTGCCCGACGTCGATCGACATTCCACTGTTCATTCGGAAGATCGGTACGGGCAATGTCGATGGTGCCGCGGAGACCATATTTTCTTCCAATATTCTAGGTGGCATGTGCGCTCGCGTCTGTCCTACCGAGACGCTGTGCGAGGAAGCCTGCGTCCGTAACGAGGCCGAGGAGAAACCGGTTCGCATCGGCCTTCTCCAGCGTCACGCCACCGATCACTATCTCGATCGCCATGCCGCCTTTGGCGTCCGAGCGCCCGCTACCGGTCGCAAGGTGGCGATTGTCGGTGCAGGTCCGGCGGGCCTCGCCTGTGCTCACGAACTAGCGCTGAAGGGCCATGACGTGACGATCTTCGAAGCGCGCGGCAAAGCGGGCGGCCTCAACGAGTTTGGTATCGCCACCTACAAGGCCACCGATAACTTTGCACAGCGCGAGGTGGACTTTGTGCTCGGCGTCGGCGGCATCGCCATCGAGGCCGGCAAAGCGCTTGGTCGCGATTTGACGCTGAGTGGACTCAAGGCAGATTATGACGCCGTTTTCCTCGGTCTCGGCCTACAGGCCGTCAATGCCCTTGGCGTCGAGGGGGAGGAGACCGCCGGCGTCGTCGACGCCGTGCGCTGGATCGAAGATCTCAGGCAGTCGCCCGACAAGTCGGCGATTGAGGTCGGTGCCAGGGTCGTCGTCATCGGCGGCGGCATGACGGCGGTGGATGCCGCCGTGCAGGCCAAGAAGCTTGGTGCTGACGAGGTGACGATCGCCTATCGGCGTGGGCCGGCCGAGATGGGGGCCAGCCGTTACGAACAGGAGCTGGCGCAGGTCAGCGGGGTTCGCATCCTGCACTGGGTCGCGCCGAAGAGCGTCGTCAGCGAGGGCAATGCCGTCGCCGCCGTCGATTTCGAACGCACCGTGCTCGACGCGTCCGGCCGGCTGGTCGGGACAGGTCGCAGCATTCGTATCGCCGCTGACCAGGTGATGAAGGCGATCGGCCAGACCTTTGTTTCCGGTCCGGTCGATGGCGGTGAGACGGTCGCTCTCGAAGGCGGCCGCATCGCGGTCGACGCGGAAATGCGCACCTCGCTGGTGGGCGTTTGGGCCGGAGGCGACTGCGTCCGTGGCGGTGAAGACCTCACCGTCCAGGCCGTCGATCACGGCAAGCGCGCCGCCCTTTCCATTCACGCCGCCCTTATCGCCTGATTTGAAGGAGTTCCGACATGGCCGATCTCCGCACCAATTTTCTCGGCATCAAGTCGCCGAACCCCTTCTGGCTCGCTTCGGCGCCGCCAACCGACAAGAAGTATAACGTCGAACGCGCCTTTCGTGCCGGCTGGGGTGGTGTCGTCTGGAAGACGCTCGGCGAAGATCCCGCCGTCGTCAACGTCAACGGCCCGCGCTACGGCGCCATCCACTCCGGCGACCGTCGTTTGGCTGGCCTCAACAACATCGAGTTGATCACCGATCGGCCGTTGGAGTTGAATCTTCAGGAGATAACCGAGGTGAAGAAGGCCTGGCCCGATCGGGCGCTGGTCGTCTCGCTGATGGTGCCTTGTGAGGAGCCGAACTGGAATTCAATTATCGCCCGTGTCGAAGAGACCGGCGCCGACGGTATCGAGCTCAATTTCGGCTGTCCTCATGGCATGAGCGAGCGTGGCATGGGTTCGTCGGTGGGCCAGGTGCCCGAATACATCGAGATGGTCGCCCGCTGGTGCAAGGCGGCGACGCGCATGCCGGTGATCGTCAAGCTGACACCCAACATCACCGACATCCGTTATCCTGCCCGCGCCGCCAGGAGGGGCGGTGCTGATGCCGTGTCGCTCATCAACACCATCAATTCGATTGTCGCCGTGGATCTCGAAAGTTTCGCGCCTGTGCCGACCATCGACGGCAAGGGCAGCCACGGCGGTTATTGCGGGCCTGCCGTGAAGCCGATCGCTCTCAATATGGTGGCAGAGATCGCTCGCGATCGGGAAACCTTCGGCTTGCCGATCTCCGGTATCGGCGGCATCGAAAACTGGCGCGACGCTGCCGAGTATATCGCGCTCGGCTGCGGTACCGTGCAGGTCTGCACGGCCGTGATGACCTATGGCTTCAAGATCGTCGAGGAAATGATCGACGGCATGAAGAAGTACATGGACGGCCATGGCTTTTCGACCATCGAGGATTTCCGAGGCCTCGCGGTCAAGAACATCTCAGACTGGAAGTATCTCAACCTCAACTATATCGCCAAGGCGAAGATCGATCAGGAACTCTGCATCAAATGCGGCCGCTGCCACATTGCCTGCGAGGACACCTCGCATCAGGCAATCACTCACATGGTCGATGGCATCAGGCGTTTCGAGGTCAAGGACGAAGAGTGCGTCGGCTGCAATCTGTGCGTCAACGTCTGTCCGGTCGACGGCTGCATCACCATGGAGCCCATGGCGCCCGGATCTGTTGATCCGCGCACTGGCCGGGTTGTTCCTGCCGAATACGCTAACTGGACGACCCATCCCAACAATCCCTCGGCCATAGCGGCGGAGTAGGCAGGTCGCACTAAGCATTGTTCCGGAGCGCCGACGTCATGGTTGAGCGTCGGTGCCACCCCCATTTGTTCAGGATCGGCAGGCGCGCCAGTCGGCCCGCCACCGAACTCGGGGGGATTGGAATGCCTCATCGCTGTCCTTGGTATCTTGGCTATTTTTTGCTCAATCCCCTGCGCAGGCTGCGCCAACATCCGAAACGACTGCTGACGCCGTTCGTGAAGCCAGGATTCCGTGTACTCGAGCCCGGGCCGGGCATGGGTTATTTCACACTTGAGTTGGCGCGCCTTGTCGGGCCGACCGGAAAAGTGCATGTCGTTGACGTCGAGCCGCGCATGCTGACGGCGCTGAGCCGTCGCGCTAGATCGGCGCGCCTAGAGAACCGGATCGATATTCGCCTCGCGCAAGAAAATCGCCTCGGCGTTGCCGACCTTACAAGTGATATCGATTTCGTTCTCGCTTTTGCTGTGGTTCACGAACTCGGCAGCGTGGTGGATTTTTTCATTGAGGCGGCAACGGCCATGAAACCCGGAGCGCGATTGCTCCTCGCCGAGCCGGTGGGCCACGTCTCCGAAGCGTTTTTCGCTGGGGAATGCGCGGCGGCCGAAGCCGCCGGCTTTGCTGTTGTCGATCGCCCAGAGATATGGCAGAGCCGTGCCGTGGTCTTTGCCAAGGCTTGAGGACCAGCTCAGGCGTCAAGGGGTTGCCGACGCTCCTCGCGGATGCGGGCGGTGATCCTGGTGATTTCTGCGCCGGTTGCCTGCATGGCTCGTGCCCGATGCTCGTCGGAAATGTTGACGCCTTCGGCGCGGACGACGTCGATATCCTTGATGCCGAGCAGGCGGAAGAAAGACCGGAGATAGGGCTCGACAAAATCCTCCTCCGGTCCGCGATGGAAGCCGCCGCTAGCATAGGCGACGATAACCTTGCGCCCCCCTGAGAGACCCTCTGGTCCCTTCTCGGTATAGCGAAACGTCTTGCGGGGGATGGAGATCGAGTCGATCCAGGCCTTGAGGCGGGACGGAACGCTGAGATTGTACATCGGCGCGCCGATGACGATCACATCGGCGGCGAGGAATTCGTCGGCGGCAGGACTGTCGCCGGCGCGCGGATTGACCGAAGCCGGCGCTTCGCTGGTTAGGTCGCGATGGATCACTCGCTCGCCGGAACCGTCGACGATGGCCTCGACGATGGCGGCGGTCAACGCGCGGGATACGGATCCTTCCGCCTGGATGCTGGAATCAATATGCAGAATGGTCACTGTGCCTGGCTCCGATTGATTTTCAGGCGGAGACTATCGTAGCTGTCGCCGTCCTGTTATCTGCATTTGATCAATCAATATCGAGTTTGGGCCAAAGTGACCGACGCCTATATCAACCGTCTCATTGACAGCGGTGCGCGTCACAGCGCGCCGCTCCATAGTCATGATCAGGGCCAGCTCACTTACATTGAGCGCGGCGTGCTCAGCCTGGAAGCGGAGGGCAGCATCTGGGCAATTCCACCCGGGCGGCTGCATTGGATTCCGGCCGACGTGCGACATGCCTCGCGCTCGCACGGCGAGGTGCGCTTCTGGCTGACCCTGGTATCGGAAGACTTCGCCCGCCGTCTGCCGGATCGGATCATCGTGCTTGAGGCATCGCCGTTGCTTGTCAGCGCGCTGGACCGGCTACGGAGCCTGCGGCCGGACGACGCTTTCGCCACGCCGTTACTCGATGTCATCGCTCATGAAATCAACGCCGGGGCAGAGGACGCACCTGGCATGCGGCTGCCGGCTGCTCCGCGCATGCGGGACTGGGCGCTAGCCTTTCTTGCCGCGCCGAGCATCAAGACCGGTATCGATGCGGCAGCCGACGCGGTGGCCATGTCCCGGCGTAGCTTTACTCGGCATTTCGAACGTGAGGTCGGCATGACCTTCGCCGCCTGGAAGCGGGCCGTGATTGTCCACCGGGCAACGGTGCGGTTAGCCGAGGGAGCCACAGTTGGCGACGTTGCACTGGACGCCGGCTACGAGAGCGTCAGCGCCTTCATCGCCATGTTCAGATCGATTTGCGGCCGTCTGCCAGGAGAGATCCGGCGTCGGGCAGAGGCTTGATCAACCACGCGCCGGCAGTATGCCGCGCATCAGCACACCAACGACCGTATCGGAAGCGGTGCGGAAGGTGGCGGGATCCTCGACCCCGCGCCCCAGCACCGAGCGGATCTGCGCGTCAAAGTCGGCGTAGTGCTGCGTGGTCGCCCAGATCATGAAAATCAGGTGCACGGGGTCGACGTCGAGCAGCTTACCGTCCCGGATCCAACGGCGGATGACCTCGGCCTTCTCTTCGACAATCGACTTGAGATCGGTCTTGAGAACGCCGTCGAGATGCGGCGCGCCGAGCAGGACCTCACCGATAAACAGCCTGCTTTCCTGCGGGAAGTCGCGCGATTGTTCCAGCTTCTGGCGAATATAGCCGGTGAGTTCGGCTTCCGGATCGCCGTCCTCGGCCATTTCCCCCAACGGGGCAAGCCACATGTCGAGGGTGCGTGTCATGACGGCGGTATAGAGGTCATGCTTACGGCGGAAATAATAGAGAAGGTTCGGCTTGGACATGCCGGCCTTTTCGGCGATCTGATCGACGGTGGCGCCACGGAAGCCGTAGCGCGAAAACACCTCCAGCGCCGCGTCGAGGATGCGCTCTTCGTTTTCCGCCTGAATGCGCGTCCGCTTCTTGGAGCCGCGCGCGCGGGCCAGATCCTGGCTCTCAGTCGCTGTTTCGTAACTCATGACACGAATGTCCACGCTATCGAGACGTTCGGCAAGCCCGGATCGACGGCAAAGCACTCGTCACGGTGGATGAATATTGTCCTGATGGTCAGAAACTCGGCGGCGTGCATACCGAAATCACCTCGCAGATCTCGTCGCCGACGTTGCGAAAGCGATGCGGTTCGTGGCTCTTGAAATAATAGGCCTCGCCGGGACCGAGCACTTGTCGTTTGTCGCCGACGATCACCTCGATCTGTCCTTTGAGCACGATGCCGCCTTCCTCCCCCTCATGGCGCAGGTGGATGCGGCCGGAGCTGCTGCCGACCTCGTAGCGTTCGGAGAGGATCTGCAGCGCTTTGCCGGTGAGATCGCGCCCCACCTGCCGGAAGGAGACGCCGCCACGGCCGATCTCCATCAAGTCTTCGGCTTTGAAAAATATCTGCTCGGCTGCCGGCTCGTCCTCGGCGAAGAAGTCGGCCATCGGCACAGGCAGGGCATCCAGGATGCGCTTCAGCGCGCCGACTGATGGACTGATCGTGTTGGATTCGATCTGACTCACGGTGGCGTTGGAGATGCCGGCGCGCCGCGCCAGCTCGCGCTGCGAGAAGCCGCGTGCTTCGCGAAACCGCCTGAGCTTGCCACCAAGATCCAGCGTCATGGCATCCTCCGCTGTTAAGTTGTTCACTTTCCCGAACAGGTCGCCATAAACCGCCTGCATTTGCAAGGGTAACGAGCTGCACAAGATAACTGCTTGTTCAGGAAACGAGCATGCCGTTATCTACGTGTCGATCCGGACGCTGCTCGAGCGCTATCCAAGCCTCGCCGTCCGCCTCGCTCGGAGATCTTCATGAACGTTCCCGTTCCCAATAATCTCGAAGCTTTCTGGATGCCGTTCACCGCCAACCGGCAGTTCAAGAAGGCGCCGCGCCTGCTCGCCTCGGCCTCCGGCATGTACTACACCACTGTTGAAGGCCGGAAGCTGCTCGATGCCGCCGCCGGCCTATGGTGCGTCAATGCGGGCCACGGTCGCCGGGAGATCGTCGACGCGGTGGCCAATCAGGTCGGCGAACTCGACTACGCCCCGGCTTTCCAGATGGGCCATCCTAAGGCGTTCGAGCTGGCTGCGCGGCTGACTTCGATGATGCCGAAGCCGCTCGACCATGTGTTCTTCACCAACTCCGGCTCCGAGTCGGTGGAAACGGCACTGAAGATCGCTCTTGCCTATCAGCGGGCCCGCGGCAAAGGCACGAAGACGCGCCTCATCGGTCGCGAGCGCGGCTATCATGGCGTCAACTTCGGCGGCATCTCGGTCGGCGGTATCCCCACCAATCGCAAGTTCTTCGGTTCGCTGCTGACCGGCGTCGACCATATACGCCATACCCATGATATCGAGCGCAACGCTTACTCGCGCGGCCAGCCGGAATATGGCGTGGAGTTCGCCGACGAACTTGAGCGCATCATTTACCTGCACGATGCCTCCAACATCGCCGCCGTCATCGTCGAGCCCATGTCGGGATCGACCGGCGTTCTGGTACCCCCCAAGGGCTATCTTGAACGTCTTCGTGCCATCTGTACCAAGCACGACATTCTCCTGATCTTCGACGAGGTCATCACCGGTTTCGGCCGCCTCGGCACGCCATTCGCCGTTGATTATTTTGGCGTCGTTCCCGACATGGTCGCCACCGCGAAGGGCATTACCAACGGTGTCATCCCGATGGGCGGCGTGTTCTGCTCCTCGGAGATCTACGACGCCTTCATGACCGGCCCGGAGCATGCCATCGAGCTGTTCCACGGCTACACTTATTCGGCCCATCCGGTTGCCTGTGCCGCCTCGATGGCGACGCTGGACATTTACGCAAACGAAGGCCTGCTGACTCGCGGTCCTGAGCTCGCGCAGTATTTTGAGGATGCGCTGCATTCGCTGAAGGGCTTGCCGCACGTCATCGATATCCGCAACATCGGCCTTGTCGGTGCCATCGAGCTGCGGCCGATCGAAGGAGAACCGACCAAGCGTGCCTTCGCGGCCTTCCTGAGTGCTTACGAAAAGGGCGTGATGATGCGCACCACTGGCGACATCATCGCTCTGTCGCCGCCGCTGATCGTCAGCAAGGCTGAGATCGATACGCTGGTGTCGGTGATCGCGGACGTGCTGAAGACGCTGCCCTGAGAGTAGCCCCTTATCCTGACAAAACGCCGGCCGGGGTCTCCTGGCCGGCGTTTTTCATTGCAGAGGCCGTTTGCAAGGTTGAGCGGGCCGGCGACAAGGTAATGCGCGGCCTTGGGCGATCCGGGGCGTTGGCAGGATTGCCATCGTGCTCGATGCGGCTGGCGGTGCCCATCGGTTATATTGAGGCTGAGCCTATGTGAGCGCTGCCAGAGTTGCCCGTTAATGGGCTGCTCGCGGCATTGGTCGAAGGGCCGACGGTCGCGAGAACGTGATGCCGACCGTCGGTATTTCCACTTCGGTTGCCATGTTTCTGCCAGACACCGGAACGATCTTCTCCCTACCGAAACGAAACGCGACGGGGAGTAGGCCATGACACCGGTCGTTACCATCACCATGTTAGTGGCTGCCTTTTGTGGGCTTTCGCGGCGGTTCATTGCATCGCTTGTCGGTGCATTCATGCTGGCGATGATTGGTGTCGCCCATTTGCTGGCGCGGCAGCCTGCCTCAGCTCACCATATTCTGCTGCACGGCTTCCATCTCTTGCTAGTCTTCAATGCCACCTACGCTGCTTTCGCAGTTGTGTCCGCGCTGGTGTTGTAAGGCTTGGTGAGCAACCCCGCTAATGCGCCAATACGCTGCTGATAGAGGCGGCATATTTTTCGGATTCGCCAAAAACTAAGGCTTTTGGGCACTTTGTTGCTCAAAAATCACCCTTGACCATTTCAAGGGCAGATCCGACTATGCCTTTATCAATTGGTAAAAGTTTTGCCGATCCGCAGTTCTGGCGGATGGTAGGCGGCGGGGGAACGCTGGGCGGCTTGATCGGCTTTGCCCTCGCGAGCAGGGGAATATGATGACGACGCCGATCGACAACATGCGGGTCAACGGGGCGCGGCTGTGGGACAGTCTTGAGGAAATGGCGACGACTGGTCCCGGCCTTCGGGGCGGCTGTAATCGGCAGACGTTGACCGATGCCGACGCCAAGGGTAGGGCGCTGTTCACGGCCTGGGGCAAGGCGGCCGGCATGACGCTCGGCATCGATCGCATCGGTACGATGTTCTTTACCCGTCCCGGTACCGATCCGGATGCCTTGCCGGTCTATGTCGGCAGCCATCTCGACACCCAGCCGACCGGTGGCAAGTATGACGGCGTGCTCGGCGTGCTCGGCGCCCTCGAAGTCATCCGCTCTCTCAACGATCTCGACGTCAAGACCAAGCATCCCATCGTCGTCGTCAACTGGACCAACGAGGAAGGCGGCAGATTCGCGCCAGCCATGCTGGCGTCGGGCGTTTTCGCAGGCGTTCACACCCTCGACTACGCGTATTCGCGCAAGGATCTCGACGGAAAGGTGTTCGGCGACGAGCTGAAGCGCATCGGCTGGCTTGGTGAGGAAGAAGTTGGCGCGCGAAAGATGCACGCTTATTTCGAATACCACATCGAGCAAGGTCCCATCCTTGAAGCCGCGGAAAAGCAGATCGGTGTCGTCACCCACTGCCAGGGTCTGTGGTGGCTGGAATTCACGCTCACCGGCAAAGAGGCCCACACCGGCTCGACGCCGATGGACATGCGTGTCAACGCCGGCCTCGCCATGGCTCGCATCTTCGAGCTGGTGCAGAAGGTGGCGATGGACAGCCAGCCCAACGCCGTCGGTGGCATCGGCCAAGTGAAGTTCTCTCCCAATTCGCGCAACGTGCTGCCGGGCACCGTCATCTTCACCGTCGATATTCGTTCGCCGGAGCAGGATAAGCTCGACCGCATGCGGGCGATCATCGAGGCCGAGGCTCCCAAGCTCTGCGATCCCCTGGGCGTCAAGTGCGCGGTGGAAGTGGTTGGCCACTTCGATCCGGTTACCTTCGATCCGACGTTGGTATCCCGCGTTCGCTCGGTGACCGAGAAGCTCGGCTACAGCCATATGAATATCGTTTCCGGCGCCGGCCACGATGCCTGTTGGGCGGCCAAGGTGGCGCCGGCAACAATGGTTATGTGTCCCTGCGTCGATGGTCTCTCCCATAATGAGGACGAGAAGATCACGCCGGAATGGGCGGCGGCCGGTGCCGACGTGCTGTTGCATGCCGTGCTCGAGACGGCGGAGATCGTCGCCTGATGACGGACGCGCTGCATGCCATAGCGGAGGAAGCGCCGGATCAGCCCGATGTCGTGGCGCTGATCGAGGCTTCGGACATCTATGGCGCCGAGCGCTATCCGGCGGAGGGTAATTTCGCCACTGACCTCGCGGGCCTCAAAGCGGCGGACATCACTTTCCTTGTCGCGCGGCGCGGTGGTGCGGCGGAGGGCTGCGGCGCGGCGAAGTGGTTTGCCGATGGCGCGGCCGAGTTGAAACGCATCTTTGTATCTGAGAGGGCGCGCGGCTCCGGTCTTGGCCGGCGCATCATGGCTCGGCTTGAGGCGCTTGCCGCCGAGCGTCGCATAAAGACGCTTTATCTCGAGACTGGACCACTCAACACCGAGGCGGTGGCGATGTATCGTCGGCTCGGTTACGTGGAGTGCGGCCCGTTCGCCGATTACGCCGCGAACCCCTACAGTTTGTTCATGACAAAAAAGCTGACGGACAAACCGTCCAACGAGGGTTGAACCATGTCGAAGGTCATCAAGGGTGGAACCATCGTCACTGCCGATCTGACATACGAAGCCGACGTCCTGATCGAAGGCGAGCGCATCGTGGCAATCGGACCTGATCTCAAGGGCGACGAGGTACTGGATGCCACGGGGTGCTACGTGATGCCGGGCGGCATCGATCCGCACACCCACCTCGAAATGCCTTTCATGGGCACCTATTCGGCCGATGATTTCGATAGCGGCACGCGTGCCGGACTCGCAGGTGGCACGACCATGGTGGTCGATTTCATCACCCCGCGCCCCGACGAGTCGATGCTGACGGCTCTTCAGAGCTGGCACAACCGGGCGAGCCGCGCCAACAGCGACTATTCGTTTCACATGTGCGTCACCTCGTGGAACAAGCAGGTCTTCGACGAGATGAAGGTGGTCGTCGAGGAGAAGGGTATCAATACCTTCAAGCACTTCATGGCCTACAAGGGCTCGCTGATGGTGGATGACGATGAGATGTTCTCGTCTTTCCAGCGGCTAGCCGAACTTGGCGCCCTGCCGATGGTGCATGCCGAGAACGGCGACGTCGTCGCCCAGATGCAGGCCAAGCTGTTCGCCGAGGGCAATACCGGCCCTGAGGCGCACGCCTATTCCCGCCCGCCAGAGGTCGAGGGTGAGGCGACCAATCGCGCCATCATGCTGGCCGATATGGCCGGAGCGCCGCTTTACGTCGTCCATACATCCTGTGAGCAGGCGCATGAGGCGATCCGTCGTGCCCGCCAAAAGGGCATGCGCGTCTACGGCGAGCCGCTGATCCAACATCTCTTGCTCGATGAGAGCGAATACGCCAATCCCGACTGGGATCATTCGGCGGCCCGCGTCATGAGCCCGCCCTTCCGCAACAAGCTGCATCAGGACAGTCTTTGGGCAGGCCTCGCCGCCGGATCGCTCAGCTGCGTCGCCACCGATCACTGCACCTTCACCATTGCCCAGAAACGCAACGGCCTCGGCGATTTCCGCAAGATCCCCAACGGCACCGGCGGTCTTGAGGACCGTATGCCGCTGCTCTGGACCTATGGCGTGCGTACCGGTCGCCTGACCATGAACGAGTTCGTGGCGGTGACCTCCACCAACAACGCCAAGATCCTCAACATGTACCCGAAGAAGGGGGCGGTCCTGGTCGGGGCCGATGCCGACCTCGTGGTCTGGGACCCCAAGCGCTCCAAGGTTATCTCGCCGAAGACCCAGCAGTCGGTGATCGAATACAACGTGTTCGACGGCTACGAGGTGACCGGTCTGCCACGCTTCACGCTATCGCGTGGCAAGGTTGTGGTGGAGGAAGCCACCATGAAGACCGAGGAAGGCCACGGCAAGTTCGTGCCGCGCAAGCCGTTCACGGCGGTCGCCAAGGCGCTCAGCCAGTGGAAGGAAGTCGTGTCGCCAAGGCGTGTCGAGCGCGCAGGTATTCCGGTGACGGGTATCTGAAATCGGCCAGACCGGCCCGCTTCTTGCTTCAATTTCGGTCAGATATCGGCCGATGTAGCGAGAAGCGCGGTGTGCCGGTCGGGCAGGGGCCTACATATCTAGCCGTGCTTGCCCTTCATCTGGGCGGCGGACGAGGTGGTCGTGTACGCGGCCGGCCAAGTGAGCGGCTGTGTCTTCACAACCGGGGTGCCGGCAAGCATGAATGTCATCGACATCGAGGCTCTCTCCCTGACTTTTGAGACCGGCGACGGGCCGGTGCAGGCGCTTTCCAATATTGACCTCAAGATCGCCAAGGGCGAATTCGTCTCCTTCATTGGTCCTTCGGGCTGTGGCAAGACGACGCTGCTCCGCGTGATCGCCGACCTCGAACGGCCGACTGGCGGCATGATTTCCGTCAACGGCACCACGCCGGAACTCGCCCGTCTCGACCGCGCCTACGGTTACGTCTTTCAGGCCCCCGCGCTCTATCCCTGGCGGACCATTGCCAGGAATGTGGCGCTGCCACTCGAGATCATGGGGCTGACCCGCGCGCAGCAGAATGAGCGTATTGAGCGCAATCTGGCTCTGGTCAATCTCACTGGTTTTGAGAAAAAATACCCTTGGCAGCTTTCCGGCGGCATGCAGCAGCGCGCCTCCATCGCGCGCGCCCTCGCCGTCGAGCCTGACCTGCTTCTGATGGACGAGCCGTTCGGCGCCCTCGACGAGATTGTTCGCGATCATCTCAACGAGCAGCTTCTCCACCTTTGGGCTAAAACGAAGAAAACGGTGGTGTTCGTCACCCATTCCATCCCCGAGGCGGTCTACCTCTCCACCAAGATCGTCGTGATGAGCCCACGTCCGGGCCGCATCCACGATATCGTCGAGAGCGATCTGCCGCGCGGCCCCCGACCGCTTGATATCCGCGAAACGCCGGAATTCCTCAAGCTCGCCCAGCGGGTACGCGACGGCCTGAGAGCGGGGCACAGCTATGACGACTGAGGCTCCGGCGTTTTCGGGGAGGGCGGCGGCATGACGAAACCTTCCTTTTTTCGCTACAGCGTCGTTCCGGTGCTGACGGTCATCGTCGCCATCGTTGGGTTCTGGTACGTCGCGGCTCTCTTCATGAACCACTCCACGGTGGTGGCCGAGGCGCAACTGAAGGGCCTCGCGTTCACGCCGTCGGCAACTTGGTTTAGGTCTTGGGCGCTAGACAAGCCGCTGTTGCCGGCGCCGCACCAAGTCATCGCCGAGCTGTGGCGGAGTACGGCCGGGTTGTCGGTCACCTCCAAACGCAGCCTCGTCTATCATGGCTGGGTGACGCTTTCGGCGACGCTGCTCGGATTTCTGCTCGGCACGCTTCTCGGTGTGTTGCTCGCCATCGGCATCGTCCACCAGAAGGTCATGGACAAGTCGCTGATGCCCTGGATTATCGCCAGCCAGACGGTACCGATCCTCGCCGTAGCGCCAATGCTGATCGTCGTGCTCAATGCCATCGGCATTTCCGGCTTGCTGCCCAAGGCGCTGATCTCCACCTATCTGTCTTTCTTCCCGGTGGTGGTCGGTATGGTGAAAGGGCTGCGTTCGCCAGAGACGATCCATCTCGATCTGATGCGCACCTACAATGCCGACGATCTGCAGATATTCACCAAGCTGCGCTGGCCGGCGTCTGTGCCTTTCCTGTTCGCTTCGCTCAAAGTGGGGATCGCCATTTCGCTCATCGGCGCCATCGTCGGCGAATTGCCGACCGGCGCGGTGGCCGGCCTCGGCGCTCGGCTGCTGTCCGGCTCCTATTACGGCCAGACCATTCAGATCTGGGCGGCGCTGTTTGCCGCGGCTTTCCTGGCCGGCCTGCTGGTGCTGATCGTCGGCTGGTCGGAACGCCTCGTCATGCGCCTGATGGGCGCCCGTCCCGAGCGGAGGGTCGCCTGATGCTCCCTCTCTTGTTAATCGCCATTCTTGGCGTCGCGCTCGGCATTTCCTGGCTTTGCGTCTACCTGGTCCATCTCGGTGAAAAGCGACCGGCGACGCACCGCTTCGTCGACCTTGCCGTCCCGCTCCTGTTCGGCGTTATGCTCATTGCCGAGTGGGAACTGGTGACGCGCGGCTTCGGTATCCCGGAAATCTTGCTCCCGGCGCCATCGGTTATCCTGGCGGCGGCGGCGAACGCATTGCCAACCCTCTGGGAAGACGTGGTTCAGACCTTCGTCAAATCCGTGCTGTCCGGCTATGTCGTCGGCTGCGGGCTCGGTTTCCTGGCGGCGCTGATCATCAACCGCTCGGATTTCTTGAAGCGCGGCCTTCTGCCGCTCGGCAACTTCGTGTCGGCGCTGCCGATCGTTGGCATAGCGCCGATCGCAGTCATGTGGTTCGGCTTCGACTGGCAGTCCAAGGCGGCCGTCATCGTGCTGATGACCTTCTTTCCGATGCTGGTCAACACCGAGGCGGGGCTTACCGCTGCCGGACATATGGAGCGCGATCTGATGCGCACCTACGCGGCGACCTGGGGCGACGAAATGCGTCGCCTCCGCCTGCCGGCCGCTTGGCCCTTCATCTTCAATGCGCTGAAGATCAACTCAACCCTGGCGCTGATCGGCGCCATTGTCGCCGAGTTCTTTGGCGCGCCGACCTATGGCGTCGGCTTCCGCATCTCCACCGAAATGGGCCGCATGAACACCGCCATGGTCTGGGCGGAAATTGGCGTCGCGGCCATCCTCGGGTCGGTCTTCTACGGCGTCATCGCGCTTGTCGAACGGCGCGTGACCTTCTGGCATCCATCTGTCCGCAAGGGACAGAGGTGAAACCGGCGGTATTCATCGCTGCCGGTAATCAAAAAAGGGGAACGACATGACCAACACCGTGACCAAGCTGGCACTTGCCGGCGCCATGGCCCTGACGGCGTTCGGAGCCAATGCCGCCGACAAGCTGACGCTGCAGCTGAAATGGGTGACGCAGGCTCAGTTCGCGGGCTATTTCGTTGCCAAGGACAAAGGCTATTACGAAGCTGAGGGGCTCGATGTCGACATCAAGCCCGGTGGCCCCAATATCGCTCCCGAGCAGATCATTGCCGGCGGCGGCGCCGATGTGATCGTCGACTGGATGGGCGCGGCGCTTGCTGCCCGCGAAAAGGGCGTGCCGCTTGTCAACATCGCCCAGCCCTACAAGAATGCCGGTCTCGAGATCATCTGCCCGGCCGACAGCCCGATCAAGAAGGTAGAGGATTTCAAGGGCCACACCATCGGCGTCTGGTTCTACGGCAACGAGGTGCCATTCTTCGCGCTGGCGAACAAGCATGGCCTGTCGACCGACGGTGGTCCCGATGGCGTCAAGATTTTGCAGCAGAGCTTTGACGTGCAGCCGCTCATCCAAAAGCAAGCCGACTGCATTCACGTCATGACCTACAACGAGCTCGGTCAAGCTTATGATGCCGGCTACACGGCCGACAAGCTCACCGTCTTCTCCTATACCGAAATGGGTGAAAACCTCCTGGAGGATGGCCTCTACGCGCTCGAACCGAGCCTGAAGGACCCCGCCATAAAGGACAAGCTGGTCCGCTTTGTCCGTGCCTCGATGAAGGGCTGGACCTATGCCAAGGATCACCCCGAGGACGCCGCCGATATCGTGCTCGAAAACGACACCACCGGCGCTCAGACCAAGGAACATCAGCTCTATATGATCAAGGAAGTTGCCAAGCTTTTGGGTGACTCTACCGGTGTGCTCGATGAAGCCGCCTATGCTCGTACCGAGAAGGCGGTACTCGACCAGAAGATCATCACCAAGAAGCCAGAAGGCGCTTGGACGCACGAGATTACCGATGCTGCGTTGAAGTAATACCAACATGAGAGCGCCGATCTGACTGAATCAGATCGGCGCTCTAAGTTATTGTTTTGGAAACATCATCTTGTCGGTCCTCGTTTCACTCCGGTCGGATGATGCTCTAATCTGGTGTTTTGGCCGCGTGGGGAAAACGCTCCGCGCGGCTTTTTTTGTCCGCCGAATGAGGCTCGCCGATGGCAAACGCCCCGGGACCGAGAGACGAAATCACACGAGAAGTCGATTTAGCCCGGCCAGAAAATCGCCGACGCGTTGGCGGTGAGCACAGTAATAGATGGTTCGACCCTCGCGGCGGGTCAGGACAAGGCCATCCGACCTGAGACGAGCGAGCTGCTGTGATACCGCAGGTTGCGGAAGATCGAGCTTCCGCTCAAGCTCGCCAACCGAGCATTCCTTGCGAGAAAGGTGCACCAGGATGGCAAGTCGCTGTTCATGGGAAAGCGCGCGTACGGTGCGGCAGAGATCACGGATCGGCACTGGAACGATCGCCCTTCCGTCTTCAACTGAATCGTTCTGACTTGTGTCTTGCATAGCTTAGTTCACCTCAATGCAAGAGGTGCCTTCCCTGACAATAAATCGTCAACTGTGCGGAAACACAAGGCGAGTCAAAGGCGTTCAGCCGGCTACGATGAGGTGGCTCGGCCCGAAATAGTAATTTTAACGAGTAAAGGTACCTATGTGAAATAATAGATGAAATATAGTGAACAAAATATCAATTAGCGCGCTCGTTGGAGAGATTTTAGAAACGGTGAATTCGCCGGAGATTTCAAATGTGTAGACGACCGTTCAATGGAATGGCCTAGACGCGCGGCCGATTGAGGCGATCGGTAAATAGGATTGTCTTAAATCAGAGGTTGTTTTTGTTCCCGTAAATTTTCTTGAGGAAATCGTACTCATCGCCTGCTCACGTCCCGTCGTGGCGCGACGTTATTTCCTCGTACCTTGGCAGGAATCGAAACGTCGCCACGTCCGGTCCGGACGTGGCGACGCTCATAATGGAGGCGATTACTTCAGCGAGCCGACCAGCGAGGTTCTGGAATCCTCGATGAGGTCCCACGTGTTGGGATCACGCGTCGACTGGCGTTTCAGGTAACTGTAGGGCGTGTCGGCCCATACCAGGATCTTGTCCGTCTTGTTGTCCAGCACGACGTCGCCTCGGTTGGTCCGTACGGTGAGGACTGCATGACCGGAGCCTGTCTCATCGCGCACGACTGTGATGAGCAGAGCGCTTTCCGGCCAACCCGACTGGATCAGATCCCGCCGTTTTTCAAGGACATAGTCTTCGCAGTCCCCGGCGAGCTTGGGATAGTCCCAGTGTTCAAGGACGCCATAGATTTCCATATCGGTGGCCGGCAACACGGCCGTGTTGACCGCCGTGTTGATCTGGTTGAGCTGGTTCCATACCGCCTGGGTGAGGGTGACGACCTGATCAATGTCCTTCTCGGGGCGGCAGTCGGTTGGGTATGACTGGCAGAACTGCACGTAGCCGACCGGAGGGGCCGCGACGCCATGGATGCTCATCAATTTCTCTGCGGTCCAACCGGTTTGAGCGGTAAGTAGAACCGAGAAGAAAAGAACTGCTTTTGTTAGCGTCGCGATCTTTCTCATCGTCGTGACGTCTCCCTGTTGTTGTCAGGAGAATGGCACAGTTGTTTTTCGGTCGCGTGAAATAGGAAAATCAAAACGCTAGTATCTTCGAAATGATTTGTTTAGGAAAATTTGTAGTGTATTTTAGAATTTATTTATACTGATCCCGCTGACCCTATTTACTTTCCATCCACCATCCCCAAGCCGAAAGATTCCCGCGTTAACGCACTATGGGGCGAACGGTTGCTCGGCAGACCCGGAACGCTTGGATCTGTCCAGCTTCGAACCCGTTGGTTCTGGAGAGTGCATTAACCCTGCCAGATGGAGGTGTCCTCCGTTGGCACAGGTACGCGGTTGCAAGGCGGAAGAACTCGCCCGGGTTGGCTCGCCTCAAATAGACAAGGCAATCGCCGTCGGCCTGGCTCGAAGGTGGCCGGTCGGACAAGAAGTCAGGGCATGGTTATCAAAGGGAAAACGTCAGAAGATGCTGCGATTCAACGCTCTTGTCAGAGATTGTTCTTCAACATGTCTTCTGACTGCAGCATCGCAAATTCCAAGGCGATGCCGTCGGGGAAGTGACGAACGACGCGGGCTCTCATCCGCCCCAACGTGATCGGTGTTCCGAGCGGCGGTTTGACATTGGTGGCAATGGCTGCCCCGGAAAGCGACACGTCGATGATCTTGCAGCGGCTTTCCTGCCCGTCGGGCAGGACCATGTTCGAGAACGGGCGATGAGGAATGATGCGCTCGTGACGACGGTCCTCGGGCAGATTGAGGGTGTCGCGGTTGGCAAGCCAGGTCAGCTGGGCGGCGAGCCTCTCGCGCTTGCCGGCGGTGGCGTTTACCGTCATGGCAAAGCCGCCTTCGAACAGGCGAGTTATCTGTCCCTCAATGCGGCCGACATGGTCGATATAGGCGACGACTCGCTCTCCGATGTCACCGGAAACCGGCGTCATCAGCGCTGCGCCGCCGGGTGACATGTCTTGAACCTGACAGGGATATTCGTTGCGGTTGGGCAGCATGAAGCGGCCGAGCACATCGATTTTTACGCGCTGAAACCGCCGACGTTCCGGCTTGGGGAATTTACTCGCACGAGGAGGCGTCGTAGCCGCGAGGGTTGCCATGCCGCTATCCACTGGTCGGCCGGACCCGGCCGCTCTAGGTATTACGGTAAGCACCCAATCTTAAGATTAAGTTTAGTGATCGCTTGCGCGATTGGCTTAGTCGGCTCGGCCACCCTCAATAACGCGAAAATGACGGAAAGTTCGTCCCGGCAGCGTGTGGGCAGCGGGCCGGTGGCGATCGATGCTGAGTGGCGCCGGCTCGTGGCGCACTGGAGCCCGGCTGTGCGTGCCGTCGACCTTTTCGCTATTGAGCAGGAAGGCCGGCTTCTCGTCCGGCCATATCAGCCTCAGGCTCTGCAGCGGCTGGCGCACGACGGGGTACAGGCCAAGCCAATAAGGCTGGTCCATCGGCGCGAAACAACCAAGGATACGGGTATGGTTCGGTCCCTGGTGCATGAGCGGCAGGAACATCACTTCCACGGGCATGATCTGGCCGCGGTCGTTGGTTGCGTTGAGCCCGAATACGGCGGCGGCACCATCCTCGACCACGGCGGCCAACAGACAGGCTATCGATTCCCGGTCCTTGCCCGACCAGAAGTCAAGCACATTGCGGCCTTTAAGCTCACGGCCATAAGCAGCGCAGATGCGAGTGCCGGCAAGCCGGAAAGAATAGGTATGACGATCGAGAGCCTCGAGAATAAAGGTGTCGCCGAGAATGCCGCGAATGGCGGCCGGCTCGACTTCGTTACGCTCCGGCGCCGCCCGTCGGCCGCGCAGGTTCGTCCAATATTCATAAAGAGACTGCGCGACGACGCTTTTCATCTAAATCCCCGCAAGACCAGACCGGCCAAGTTGCCTGTGGTGGACGCGGCGCCATGCCATTTCGGCACAGGGGCAAACCCGTCCTAACCCAACTGATCGTTCCTGAGCAGGCCTCGTGCCAGAAGATGCCCGTTGTCCCCAATGTTCTCGGGGGAAAGGGGATCGGCGGTTGAAAATGGCTGCGTGTGGTGTGGTCGCTTCTTCGATCGCTGCGAGAACGGGCTGATTTTGGCAATGCAGTTACATTAACGCCCGAGATAGCCGTTGGTCGCAGAGGGCCAGGGCCGTTCGCGACAGTTTGGTTTCCGATCGGTTACCGGCGTCGGAGCATTTTTATGGAATGTCCCGTCGGGCGGAGACTGCTCCATCGCGGCACGCTCCGTTCCAGCTGTGCCTTTTTGGCTGTACCCTGGCACCATCCGCGCCTTTGCGGTAAAGCGCTGTCGGAGCTCGCGGCATGGCGGGCGATAAGGAAGCCGCGATGCAGAGCGATAACGACAACCACGAGCCCATGTTCAACCTGCCCCGGGTGATCCTCGCCTTCATCCTGCTATCGATCGGCATTTTCGTCGGCCGAACCTGGTATCTCGGTGGAGATGCGGCGGCCACCTTCCTTCTCACCTTCTGCTTTACGCCGATGCGCTACCCGTACCTGGTTTCGGGTATGGGCTTTCCCGGTGGTTGGGCTGCCGGTCTGTGGAGTCCGTTGACCTACGTCTTCTTGAGTCCCACCCCGTCCAGTCTGGTGTTCGATCTCCTTTGGTTGACGGCTTTTGGGACCGCCGTGGCGCGTCGCTTCGGCCCGTGGCGTTTCATCGGCTTCTCGGCTATGGCCGCGGCCGTGGGCGCTGGCCTGTTTTGGCTACTGGCAGGTGATTCCCAATCGTTGCTGTTCGGCCCGAACTTCGTCATCGCAGCTCTTCTCGGCGCGGCGATCCGCTTCATCTACGCGGCTGGTCTGGGGGGCATCATGACCATGGGCAGCGATTCCTGGCGCCAGCCTGCGCTAGGCATTGTCGAGATGTGGTCCAATGTTCGGGTTCTGCAGCTTTTAGGGTTCATCTTCGCAGCCAACACGCTGTTCGCCATGCTCTACGCCTCCTCAGGCCTTGATGGGCGGGCACTTCTGCACAACGCGCTGGGCTACATTGTCGGCATCTTGCTGTTCTCGCTGTTTGATCCCCGTTCGCCGACCATAAGTCGACCCGGCTAAGGGAAAGTCCTTAGGTCTTGCTTGCCAGACCGCTCGATTCATCCCATCTTTGTCCAGGGAAGACGAGGAGCAGGTCGCCGACCAACAGGCGATCTCCTTGTCAGGAACAAGTTGGAGGGATGGAAATGACGACCGTCAAACAGATTCTATCCGCCAAGGGCGAAGACGTGATCACCGGTGACCGTTCAATGTCTCTTGGGCAGGCGGTGGCAAGACTGGCCGGCAACAAGATCGGTGCGTTGATTTTCGTCGATGATGACCGCCGCGTCATCGGCATCTTGTCGGAACGCGACATCGTCGCCTCGCTGGCTTTGCACGGCGCGCGCGTGCTTGAAGAGCTTGCCACCGCGCACATGACGCGCAAGGTCAGCACCTGTACGCGGGATGATACGGTTGAAGATCTCATGGACATGATGACCACCGGCCGTTTCCGCCATCTGCCTGTGGTGGAGGATGGAAAGTTGGTGGGGATGGTGTCGATCGGCGACGTCGTGAAGCATCGCGTTGCCGACATCGAGCATCAGGCTTCCGAGATCCGCAACTACCTGCTCGCCACCTGAAACCAGCGGCGGATGACGGACATAGGCATGGTTTTCCCCAGCAATCGGGGCAAAACCATGCCGTGTGGCAATAAGTTTCTCTTTTATCGTAGAAGGTTAGAACACTATCGCCTTATTGCCCATGGCGGTTGGATCAAAATTGGTTGCGCTTGGGCGAGAGGCAGTTAAGATTTCGTCAAGCCCGATCGATCGATTGGGTGAGTGGCCCATCTCGCGACGTGATGGTCACGCAAACAACGGTTCCGCCAAAGGCGGAGCTCATGAACAGGTTGAAACGTTCTGTTTCGGCAATCGTCAGGAGGACGGCTGGTCCTGTAGCTTGATGATCGTCAAGGCACGAAGGAGACCCGCGATGAGCCTAACCCGTAGCCTCAACACCCTCGTCGTCTGCGCCGCGTTTCTGTTCGTCGTCGCCATCGTGGCAGGCGTCATCTGAAATCGTGCAGTTCATGGCATTGGGAAGCCGATCGGCGGAGGCCCGCTGGTCGGCTTTTTTCTTGGCGCTCAGGCGGCGATGATGATGTGATCGACCTCGGCGCGGCGGGAATCGAAGCGGCCGAAGATGCGCGCCGGTAGGGTGCGCTCACCTTTCAGCACGATGGTTGCGCTGCCATCGAACAGGCAATCAACGGTGCTGATCGTATTGGAATGGGCCTCGATGTGATCGAGTTCGGGCGTGTCTCCACCCGCGGCAAGGCTGGTCCAGGCCGGCGTGGCCTCGATCTGGAAGCGGCGGATAGCATCGGCAATCATGGTCTTGGTCGGGTTCATGGCACGGTCCTTAGCTCCCTGCTACGGGAGAACACATACGCTAGAAGCGTTGTTTGTTGGCTAATGACGACAAAACTAAGGCGTCACGGCGCGCCAGACCTCTCCTGTCGGCTCGCGGTCGCGATCAACATTTAAGTGTTTGCATTGAAGGCGGTTTTCCCGTGCCACGCGGGAGAAGCACGTCTTTTTGTGTGGACAAAACAGGAACGCTCGGTCATGGTTCGTCAACCCTGTCCGCAGCTTTATCGGATGGGATCGAGTCCCGCACCGGAGATGTCATGGCCAAGCGCACCACCCAATTCGTCTGCCAGTCCTGTGGCGCTGTCAGTCCGCGCTGGGTGGGCAAGTGCGAAGCCTGTGGAGGCTGGAACTCCTTTGTCGAGGAAGTCGGCGGCGGCGGCGCCATTGGCTCCGGCGTCTTCGGCCAGAAGGGCAGGCCGATGCGCAAGGGGCGCGTCGTGCCGTTGGTGGAGCTGTCCGGCGAGATTGCTCAAACGCCGCGCCTCGAATCCGGCATTGCCGAACTCGACCGCGTCACCGGTGGCGGCTTCGTGCGAGGATCGGCCCTGCTTGTCGGTGGTGATCCGGGGATAGGCAAATCGACCCTTCTCATTCAGGCGGCTGCGACCTTGGCTCGCAAGGGCGCGCGCGTCGTCTATGTTTCGGGAGAAGAGGCGGTGGCGCAGGTGCGCCTCAGAGCCGAGCGGCTGGGCCTTTCCGACGCGCCGGTGGCTCTTGCCGCCGAGACCTCGGTCGAGGATATCCTGACGACGCTTGCCGACGGTCCTACGCCAGATCTGGTCGTCATAGATTCTATTCAGACGCTGTGGACGGAGATGGTCGAGTCCGGGCCCGGTACGGTGACGCAGGTGCGCACCGCCGCCCAGGCGATGGTTCGCTACGCCAAGGAGAGCGGCGCCACCGTTGTCTTGGTTGGACACGTCACCAAGGATGGTTCCATCGCCGGCCCGCGAGTCGTCGAGCACATGGTCGACGCCGTTCTTTATTTCGAAGGCGACGGTGCCCGGCATTTCCGCGTGCTGCGTTCGGTCAAGAACCGCTTTGGCCCCACCGATGAGATCGGCGTGTTCGAGATGACCGGCGACGGCTTGCGGGAAGTGCCGAACCCGTCCGCACTTTTCATGGGCGAGCGTGATGGCTCGTCGGCGGGCGCCGCCGTCTTTGCCGGCATGGAGGGTACACGGCCAATGCTGGTCGAGATCCAGGCGTTGGTGGCTCCCACCTCGCTCGGTACGCCGCGCCGCGCCGTCGTCGGCTGGGATGGCAGCCGGCTCGCCATGATTCTCGCGGTGCTGGAAGCCCATTGCGGGGTGCGCTTTGGCCAGCATGACGTCTATCTCGCCGTTGCCGGTGGTCTCCGCATCCAGGAACCGGCTGCCGATCTGGCGGTCGCCGCGGCGCTGGTTTCCTCGCTGGCCGGCTCTCCGCTCGGCCATGACTGCGTTTATTTCGGAGAAGTGAGTCTGTCGGGCGCCGTCCGGCCCGTGGCGCACGCCGCCGCTCGTCTCAAGGAAGCTGAAAAACTGGGTTTTGCCAGGGCGGTCGGCCCCAAGCTCGCAAATGGCGAGGCGCCGACCGGTTTGAAGCGCGCCGCTGTCGCCCAACTCGTCGATCTCGTCACGCGCATTGCCGCCGACGCGACGACCCCCCGCCGCGAGCAGGGTGGATAAGCAGAAGGGTGGTCCACGTCGGAGCTGTCCGTTGATTGAATTTGCGAGTTCGGGCCATTACCGTTAATTCGATATCGGCGTGAAGGAATCAGGGGCCGGACTTCGGCCGCCAAAGGGGCAAAGATGTCGATTACGCTACTCGACGGGATCCTCATCGTGGTCATGCTGATCTCGGCGTTGCTCGCCATGATCCGTGGCTTCGTGCGTGAGGTGCTGTCGATCGCCGCCTGGGTTGCTGCCGCGGTCGCCGCCTTCCTCCTCTATGGTCATGTGTTGCCTTACGTTCAGCCGCATATTTCGCAAAAGCAGCTGGCGATGGTGGCGTCCGCTGGTGGCGTCTTCGTGATTACGCTGATCATCGTCAGCTTCATCACCATGCGCATCTCCGACTTCGTGCTCGACAGCCGTATCGGCCCGCTCGACCGCACGATGGGCTTCGTATTTGGCGCGGCGCGCGGCCTCCTGCTGGTCGTCGTCGGCATGCTGTTCTTCAACTGGTTCATTCATGACGAGGCGTCTCAGCCGGCATGGGTGGCCCAGGCCAAGTCCCGGCCGCTGCTCAATGCGCTTGGCGCCAAGCTGATGGCGGCGTTGCCTGAGGATCCTGAAAAGAAGATCCTCGACCAGTTCCAGAATCCAAGCGTTGACGATGGCACGCCTGTACCCGATGGCGAAGAAAGCCAGCCGCCGGCCGACGACGCTGCGCCAAGCGACGTGGCCCCTGGCAATGCCGCGCCGAGCGATGGTGCCTACAAGCAGGGCGAGCAAAACGGCCTCGACCAACTCATTCAATCGACCACCAAACCCAAGCCTTGAGCGGTCGTTTGAGCACGATATGCGAATGCGTCGGATCCGTCCGGCGCATTTGACGTTTTGAAGACAGCGCCGAATGCATTATATGCCTGCCTGCGCGACGGTCTTCGGGCGTTCCTGAACGCGGATCGAAACGACGCGTCGCCGAAGCGAAATCCGACTGCTCGGGTCGGGTCTTGCGGTTCATATTTGGAGATGCGGAGCGCCGCAGACTTCCAGCATCCCCGGCCTTGTGAAGCAATCAGCCGGGATCAGATGAAATCTCGAAAGTGGGTAGGCCAACCATGGACGATTTCACCCTCGACCCGTTCGCTGCCGATGATGACGATCGATTCCATGAGGAATGCGGCGTTTTCGGCGTCTTCGGCGTGGAAAACGCTTCTGCGCTTGCTGCCCTGGGGTTACATGCCTTGCAGCACCGCGGCCAGGAGGCCGCCGGCATCACCACTTTCGACGGCAAGGAATTCTACACTGAGCGACACATCGGCCTTGTTGGTGATAACTTCACCAAGGCCAAGGTGCTGGGCCGTCTGACAGGTGATCGGGCGATCGGCCATACACGCTATTCCACCACTGGTGGTTCCGGCCTTCGCAACGTTCAGCCGCTGTACGCCGAGCTGTCGGTCGGCGGATTTGCACTGGCCCACAACGGCAACCTGACCAATGCCATGACGATCCAGCGCGATCTTCAGCGCCGGGGAGCCATCTTCCAGTCAACCTCCGATACCGAGACGATCCTCCACCTCGTCGCCACCAGCCAGAAGGCGGCGATGGTCGATAAGCTGGTCGATGCGCTACGTGCCGTGGAAGGTGCCTATTCCATCGTCTGCATGAGCCAGGAGAAGATGATCGGTTGCCGCGATCCCTACGGCTTCCGGCCGCTGATCCTCGGCGACCTCGACGGCGCCGCCATCCTCGCGTCCGAGACCTGCGCGCTGGATATCATCGGCGCCCATTTCGTGCGCGAGGTTGAACCTGGCGAAATGGTGGTGATCACCGAGCGCGGCATCGAGAGTCTTCGTCCGTTCGAGCGGCGGCCGTCGCGGTTCTGCATCTTCGAACATGTCTATTTCGCTAGGCCGGATTCGGTCTATGGCGGTACGTCGGTTTACCAGGTGCGAAAGCGCATCGGCGCCGAACTTGCCCGCGAAACGCCGGCCAATGCCGATGTGGTGATCCCGGTGCCCGACAGCGGCACGCCGGCCGCCATCGGTTTTGCCGAAGCATCCGGCATACCCTTCGATTTCGGCATCATCCGCAATCACTATATCGGCCGTACCTTCATCGCGCCGACCGATACCATCCGCCACATGGGCGTGAAGCTGAAGCACAACGCCAACCGCACGGTGATTGAGGGCAAGCGCATCGTGCTGGTGGACGATAGCATCGTGCGCGGCACCACCTCGCTGAAGATCGTTCAGATGATGCGCGAGGCAGGAGCGGCCGAGGTGCACATGCGCATCGCCTCGCCGCCGACCACCGATTCCTGCTTCTACGGCGTCGACACACCCGAGAAGGGCAAGCTTTTGGCGTCGCGCATGTCGATCGAGGAGATGACGCGCTACATCCAGGTGGACAGTCTCGGCTTCCTGTCGATTGACGGCCTTTATCGCGCCGTCGGTTCCACCGCTCGCGACAATGAGCACCCGCAGTATTGCGATGCCTGTTTCACTGGCGAATATCCGACCGCGTTGACCGACGCCGCGGGCTCCGGCCCGGTGCGTCAGCTTTCGCTTCTGGCCGACGCCGGCTGAGTGCCTACGGGGAGGAACGAGGTGATCGAAAAACGCATCGTGGTCGTAACCGGCGCCTCGCGTGGCATCGGTTATGAGGCGGCGCTGGCACTTGGCCGGGCCGGTTGGCATGTGGTGGCCGTCGCCCGCACGCAGGGCGGTCTTGAGGAACTTGATGACGCCATCCGTGACGTCGGTGGCTCTGCCTCGCTCGTACCGGTCGATCTTGCCGATCCCTCGCGTATCGATGAACTCGGCGCGGCGCTGAGCCAGCGTTTCGGCCGGATCGACGCGCTCTTCGGCAACGCCGGTCTTCTGGGGGGCGGACTTGCTCCGGTGGGGCACATCGATCCGAAGAAATGGGATCAGGCGTTCGCCGTCAATGTCACCGCCAATTACCGGCTGATCCGTTCGCTTGATCCGCTGCTTCGCCAGTCGCAGGCCGGCCGCTGTCTGTTCGTGTCGTCGGCCGCTGCCTGGAAAGGCGCGCCCTTCTGGGGCGTTTATGCCGCTTCAAAGGCGGCTCTCAACGCCCTTGTCATGGCCTATGCCGAGGAAGTCAAAAACTTCGGTATCGCCGTCAATCTCCTCAACCCCGGACCGCTCAGGACGCGCATGCGCGCCCAGGCCATGCCCGGCGAGGACCCGGATACGCTCGCAACCCCCGCCGACCTCGCCCCTCATATCGTCTCGATCCTCGAGGCAACTGATGGACATAGTGGTGCGCTTTACGACTTTCCGACGCTCTCGTGGAAGAAGCTGCAGCCGCCGCAATGAGCCCTCACGATATCGGTCGCGCCTGGTCTTCACCCAATTCAGGCCATCGCCCGCCGGGCAGCGCCATCGATCATCTGGTTCTTCACTACACCGGCATGCGCTCGGAAGAGGGCGCTCGCGACTGGTTGTGCGATCCGCGCTCGCAGGTGTCGAGCCACTACGTCGTGTTCGAGGACGGCCACGTTTTCCAACTGGTCGACGAGAGTCGCCGCGCCTGGCATGCCGGTCGTTCTTTCTGGCGGGGCCTTACCGACCTCAACTCGCGCTCCATCGGCATAGAGGTCGCCAATCCCGGCCATGAGTTTGGATATCGTCCATTTCCGGACCGGCAGATTGAGGCGGTCATCGGGCTATGCCGCTCGATCTTTTCCCGCCATTTCATCCCCCCCATCACGTCGTCGCCCATTCCGATATCGCCCCCGATCGCAAGGAAGATCCGGGTGAACTGTTCCCTTGGGAGTGGTGCGCAGCTTTCGGCATCGGCCTTTGGGTATCTCCGGCGCCGCTGGATCACGGCTTGGCGTTCGCTCGGGGTGATGAGGACGAAAAGGTGCTGGAACTCCAGCGGCTTCTCCTTGGTATAGGCTTTGACGCTCCGCTTTCCGGGATTTTCGACGAAAGCACAGAGACCGTCGTTCGCGCCTTTCAGCGCCACTGGCGACCGGCCCGAATCGACGGCCGTGCCGATGCTTCGACCATGGATACGCTGACCCGTGTAGCCGCCGCTTTCGAGGCCTCCGCGACGGCCTGATCCTTTGCTGGCTGCGCAAATAATGCGGCGAAGATGCGGACGATTTCGCGGCCGCATGGCTGGCATGCGCCACATTGACGGCCCCGCATGGCCCGATTCGTCCGGCAGTTCCTTGCCCCGCTGGGAGGCAATGGAAACGAGACCGCATGAGCCCGATCAAAACGTTTGTGACCGCCACGCTTCTTTTTACAGGCACTCTTATGGTGCCCGCCATGGCAGACACTGCCCGGTCCGCCAAGGCAGATGCTCCGATCCCTGTCGACGACGCCGAAAAGCCGGATAGTATTTTCGAACTGTTGTTCGGCGTGAAGAACAGATCGCACGCGGTTACAGCCGAGAAATTCGACACCTCCGCTCCGAACGGCGGTCCCGGTTCCACTCTTCGCGGCCGCATCGCCGCCCACGCAAAGGCCGCCGGTTTGCCGGCTGAGTTGGCCGAGGCGGTGATCCGCCACGAGAGCCGATTCAATCCCAAGGCGCGTGGCCGTCACGGCGAGATCGGCCTCATGCAGATCAAGCCGCAGACCGCTCGCGCCCTTGGCTACACCGGCACGACCGCTGGGCTTTATGACGTCGAGACCAACCTTAAGTGGGGAATGGCCTATTTGGCCGGGGCCTACAAGCTGGCCGGCGGCGATACCTGCGGTACCGTTCTTCGCTACAATGCGGGGCATGGCGCAACGCGCATGAACCGCACGTCACGTGCTTACTGCTCGGAAGTGACGACCTACGTTGCCTCGCTCTGAAGCCGCCTTTGGCGCCGCGCGAAGTAAGTCTTTCGGGTGCGCGGCCTGCCGAAAGACGAAAGCGAAGCGAAAGCCAAGGGCCGGAGGCCCGCCGGCGATTGAGGCCGATAGAGCCAAGCAATCGCCGGCGGGTGATAGCTCGCACCTTGACCTTCCGGCGGGGGCGTGCAACACGGCTTGCGCCAGTCGGTTGGACGACCGCGCGGACAAGTGGCGAAAGCCCGTCCGGGAGGAAAGTCCGGGCTCCACGGAAACACGGTGCCGGGTAACGCCCGGCGAGGGCGACCTTAGGGAAAGTGCCACAGAGATCGAACCGCCCCGGTGCGCCGGGGTAAGGGTGAAAAGGTGGTGTAAGAGACCACCGCGGGACCGGCAACGGGACCGGCATGGTAAACCCCACCGGGAGCAAGACCGAATAGGGATGACGCGGGCGAAAGCCCAGCCCGTTTCCGGGCCAGTCGTCCGGGTTGGTTGCACGAGGCGTCCGGCAACGGCCGCCCCAGATGAATGGTCGTCGGGCGGGAAACCGCTCACAGAACCCGGCTTACAGACCGACTGGCGAATTCTCTCTGTTTCATCGACGCGACGCCGACCGATGGCGCGTCGGGACTTCTGTTCACTATCAGTTGACAGTATGTTGACCGCGGTGCGGAATGGCTTTTCTTGAAGCCGTCACCTCGCGAAACTATTCCTATGACCACAATTCGGATTAAGCACTTTTGCTAAGGACCGATCACGGCCCTCCGAGTTGCTGCCAGTTAAACGCCGCATCACGGCGCTCATCGAAGCGGGGCATTGCCCTCAAAAGGAATAGATCACAAATGGCTAAGGTCGCGATCGTTTATCATTCTGGTTATGGGCATACGGAAGTGGTCGCCAAGGAAGTCGCCGCCGGCGCTAGCGCCGATCTGGTCCCCATCGACGCCGAAGGCAATGTCAGCGAAGCGGGCTGGGCCAAGCTGGACGAAGCCGACGCCATCATCTTCGGCACGCCGACCTACATGGGCAACTCGAGCTGGCAGTTCAAGAAGTTTGCCGACGCCACCTCGAAGGCCTGGTTTACCCGCAAGTGGCAGGACAAGGTGTTCGGCGGCTTCACCAATTCCGCCAGCCTCAACGGCGACAAGCAGGTTACGCTCATCGGCCTGCAGACGCTGGCTTCTCAGCACGGCGGTATCTGGGTGAGTCTCGGCCTAGCGCCGGCCAACACCAAGGCGTCGACCCGCAGTGACGTCAATAACCTCGGTGGTTCCGTCGGGCTGTTGGTCTCGACGCCGTCGGACGCCGGCACCGATGAGGTTCCCTCTGGCGATCTGGAAACGGCCCGGTCCTATGGTGCCCGCGTCGCGTCGGTGGCCGGTAAGCTGCTGAACTGATTTCGGCATCGAGCCGATAAAATTCAAAGGCGGTGACCCCACAGGGTTGCCGCCTTCTGCTTGTTATCAAGCCGGTGGCAGCATGCCGCCATTTTCGAGAAACACCTTGGCCGTCAGAAAATCCCGCCAAGCCTCGCGCTTCTTGATCGGGGTTCTCAGGAGATAGGCCGGGTGGAAGGTTGGCAGCGCCTTGAAACGTTTGTCGCCGATTTCCAGCTCGCACCAACGGCCGCGCAGCCTGTTGATACCCTGCTTGACGGCTTCGCCGCCGAGCAGCGCCTTGGCCGGCTGTGCACCGAGAAATACGATCAGCTGCGGGTTGATCAGCTCGATCTGCCTCAGGATGAATGGTCGGCAGATGGCGATCTCCACGTCGGAAGGGTCGCGGTTGCCCGGCGGGCGCCAGTAGATGACATTGGCGATGTAGGCGTTTTGGCTGCGGCCGTACCCAATGGCATTCAGCATGCGATCGAGCAATTGACCGGAACGGCCGACAAAGGGCAGCCCTTCGATGTCCTCGTCGCGGCCGGGAGCTTCGCCAATCAGCATCAGCTTTGCCGCCGGGTTACCGTCGGCGAACACGGTGTTCTTGGCGGTGAGCTTGAGATTGCAGCCATCGAACGCCTGGATCAGCGCCTTGAGTTCGTCGAGCGTCTTCGCCGATTGGGCGGCCGCCCGCGCCTGCATCACAGTGGCTTCGGTCGGCACCTGCGCCGTCTGGCCCGCCGCGATGATCGGACGGACTGTCGCCCCTTGCGAGGGGAGTTCAAGCGCCGGAACCGGTCGCCGGCCTTCTGGCTGCGGCGACTGCCGCTGGGCGATCTGGCTTTCCGCCCTCGCTTTCGCCTTGGCGCTTTCCTCGAACCGATCGAGCGGCGCGTCGGCGAGCGTCACGTCGACACCCATCGCCGCATACCAGTCGAGCAGAGCTGCGGCGGCGTCGAGGCCGGGGGAGGGGGACGTTGGATCGGACGGCATGGCCCTTCTATAGAACAGGATGATCGCAGAGGAAACGCCGCAGCCTGAGCTTGGGGCTCCCGGGATCTGGTTCGAAAGCGTTTGATCGCATCCAAAGATCGTGGTTGAAGGGCTTCGGTGCTGAGATCCGTGTTTTCACCCTAGCTCTGCCACGAGACGTTGGCGCGGATGATGCACGCTCCACTGGCGATCATCTGCCCGAAAGAGAGACATTCATGACCACCGAGCTGCCCGAGCGCGAATCCATGGAGTTCGACGTGGTGATCGTTGGTGCCGGGCCAGCCGGCCTTGCCGCTGCCATCCGGATAAAGCAGCAGGCGGCCGCCAACGGTCAGGATATCGCCGTGCTGGTGCTCGAAAAAGGCTCGGAAGTCGGCGCCCATATCCTCTCCGGCGCCGTTGTGGACGTCTCCGGCATCTCGGCGCTCCTGCCCGATTGGCGCGACGATCCGGACAGCCCCTTCAAGACGCCGGTCACCGACGATCGCTTTTCCTTCCTGTTTGAAAAGTTCGGCATCCGTTTGCCGAATTTCCTGCTGCCGCCGCTGATGAGCAACCATGGCGCCTATGCCGTGTCGCTGGGCAACGTCTGCCGCTGGCTGGCCCAGAAGGCCGAGGCGCTCGGTGTCGAGATATATCCGGGCTTTGCCGCCGCCGAAGTGCTCTATGACGACGATAACAAGGTCATCGGTGTTGCCACCGGCGATATGGGAGTACGCAAGGATGGCACGCCCGGCGCCAATTTCCAGCGCGGCATGGCGCTTTTGGCCAAATACACGCTGTTCGCCGAGGGCGCGCGTGGCTCGTTATCGAAGATGCTGATCGCTCGTTATCGGCTCGATGAGGGGCGGGAGCCGCAGAAGTTCGGGATCGGCATCAAGGAGCTGTGGGATGTCGCGCCGGACAAGGCAAAGCCCGGTCTTGTGCAACATTCCTTCGGTTGGCCACTCGGTGGCGGCACCGGTGGTGGTTCCTTCCTCTATCATCTCGAGAATAATCAGGTGGCCGTCGGCTTCGTCGTCCACCTCAACTATGACAATCCCTATCTTTCTCCCTTCGAGGAGTTTCAGCGCTTCAAGACGCATCCCCTGATCCGCGGTACTTTCGAGGGTGCCAAGCGCGTCGCCTATGGTGCGCGGGCCCTCACCGAGGGCGGCTGGCAATCGGTTCCCAAGCTCGTCTTCCCCGGTGGTGCGCTGATTGGCTGTTCGGCGGGTTTCATGAATGTGCCGCGCATCAAGGGCAGCCACAATGCCGTGCAGTCGGGCATTCTCGCCGCCGACGCCATCGTCGAGGCCGTCGCCGCCGGCCGCGCGGGCGACGAGCTGACGCCCTACGATGCTGGCTGGCGAGAGTCCGCCATCGGCAAGGACTTGAAACGCGTGCGCAACGTCAAACCGCTGTGGTCGCGGTTCGGCACGCTTCTGGGCATTGGTCTCGGTGGCCTCGACATGTGGCTGGAGACCATGTTCGGCGTCTCGCCCTTTGGCACCTTGTTACACGGCAAGACCGACGCCGATTGCCTCCAACCGGCCGCGCGTTTCAAACCGATCACCTATCCGAAGCCGGACGGCAAGCTCACTTTCGATCGGCTGTCGTCGGTTTTCCTGTCGGGCACCGCGCATGAAGAGAACCAGCCGGTGCATTTGAAATTGCTGGATCCGGACTTGCAGAGGGTCTCGGAACTTGACGTTTTTGCTGGTCCATCGGCCCGCTACTGCCCGGCTGGCGTTTATGAGTGGATAGACGAGCCAACTGCTGGACCACGTTATGTAATTAATGCCCCAAACTGTGTTCACTGCAAAACTTGTGATATCAAGGACCCTAACCAAAACATTGATTGGGCGGTCCCGGAGGGAGCGGGAGGACCCAATTATCCAAATATGTAATGGTCATTTTGTTCTAGCGGGTAGGGTGGATTGATGAACGAGCGGGTAGAAGATGCGCAGTCGGCCGATGTCGGCCAGAATTGGACGGCGATTGTTGCCGAAGACCATCCGATTATCCAGTCGGCGGTGGTGCGCATTCTGAAGAAGCGCTTCGGTTTCCGGCAGCCGATTCTTGCCACCAGCTATGACGAACTTGCCGATGCCGTTCTGGACACCGGCGAAAACACACTGGTTATCACCGACCTCGTTATGCCCGGCATGCGCGGCCTCGACACCATCAAGCATATTCGCTCGCTGGCGCCAAAAGCCTTCGTTGCCGTTTATTCGTCCAATTCCGGCGAGGAACTGGCGCAGGGTTGTCTCGATCTCGGCTGCCGTGCCTTCATCGGCAAGCGGTCCTCGGAAGACATGCTGGCGGCGGCCATTGAAACGGTGCTCGACGGCGGCACGATCATTGAAGTCGGCGCCGACAATTCAGCCGTGTCACAGGCGGTGCTGGAGCGTTCGGCGCTGGTAGCCCAGCTGTCGCCACAGCAGCTCAAGGTGTTCCAGCTCCTCGGCGACGGTCTTCTCAACAAGCAGATCGCCTACCAGCTCGGTATCTCCGAAGCCACCGTCAAGGCGCATGTCGGCAAGATCCTCGAGACGCTGAAAATCACGTCGCGCAGTCAGGCCGCCATCACCTCTGCCTGGATGGCCGAGCACGGCTTGGTCTGAGGTGTCGGACATCCGCGCCACAGACAGCCGGATCGTCTACGAAAACCGCTGGATGCGCGTCCGCGAGGATGCCATCGAGCGGCCGGACGGTTCGCATGGCATTTATGGCGTGGTTGAAAAGCCGGATTTCGTTGCCATCGCGGCCATCGATCGGGTGCGTGGGTTTATCCACCTCGTCGAGCAGTACCGCTATCCGGTCGCCGGTCGCTATTGGGAACTGCCGCAAGGCTCCTGGGAAACGCGGCCGGATGTGCCCCCAGAAGAGGTTGCCCGCGCCGAACTCTCAGAAGAGACGGGGATTGTCGCGAGGAAGATGACGCGCGTTGGCGACCTCTTCCTTGCCTACGGCTATTCCTCGCAACGCTACCACGTCTTCCTGGCCGAGGAGTTGGAGCAGGGTGCCGCCGCCCTCGAAGCCGAGGAGGCCGACTTGATTGCGCGCGCTTTTCCAATTTCCGAGGTCGACGCGATGATCGCCAGCGGCATCATCCGCGACGCGACCACGGTCGCCGCGCTCGGGCTTATCCGATTGAAGGGGCTGCTCTGAAGGTCGCGCCTTCAGAGCCTAGCTCGAAATTCGCTGGGGTGCGGCAGATGGCGATGGTTTCGAGAACCGGAGCGGACTTTCTGTCCGTGAGCACCGGAAGCGCAGAAATCGAAGCTAGATGCCCGCCCCAGTAGGGTTTCGGGTTAGGCTCTCAGATCTCTTCCAGCAGATCGTCGTAGAAGCGCTGCAGCCGAGCATGGCGTTCGGCTGCGAGCCGCCGACCAGTTGCCGTCTTGAAGCCATCGCAGAGCTTGAACAGCTTGGTCATGAAGTGATCGAGCGCGAAGCGACTGTCATTGAGCGGCCGGTCCTCGGCTGAGGGGTCGCCGGCATCGTAAAGGTGGTTATTGAGCCGGCCAGCGACGTAGAAGCAGCGAGCCGCCCCGATCATGCCGATGGCGTCGAGCCGGTCGGCGTCCTGCAGGATGCGAGCCTCCAGCGTGGTCGGTTCGATGCCGGCCGAGAAGCTGTGCGCCTCGATGGCATGGGCCACCTTTTCCCGTCGTTCCTCTTCCCAGCCGATATCGGCAAGGATGCCACGCGCTTTTCGGGCTGACAGCCGCGAAGCACGGGGGCGATCCGGCGAGTTCTTCTCGACCGCGACGCAATCATGAAGCAGCACCGCCGCCGCCAGAATCTCGGTATCGCCGCCTTCATTATCGGAGATGACGGTCGCGTTCTTCCACACCCGCAAGAGGTGCGAAAAGTCATGGCTGCCGTCTGTGGTGCAAACGCAACCACCCGAATGGGGCAGGAGGAGGGAGGCGAGGCGGTCGTGCGGAGAGAACAGCGAAAAGGTCAACAGCGCTCATCCGTTAGCGAAAGATATTCAGATCAGCATACGCCGAAAGTCTTATATGCCAAGTCTTTTCATGGCAAATGCGCGCAAAAAGACCACATTCACAATTATAACGATTTAAAGTTGACTCCAATGCCCCGAAACTCCGGGCGAGGGCAAAAAAAGCCGCCCGCCAACATCGGCGGACGGCTTTTCCGTCAGAAATGACGAGGCTTCAGCCTTCGATCTTGGAGAAGTCGGCCACCTGATGGCAGGCGTCGCGCAGCACCGTCAGAAGGGCAAGGCGGTTGGCGCGCACGTCAGCGTCGGTGTCGTTGACCAGGACCTTGTCGAAGAAGGCATCGACCGGCGCACGCAGCGTGGCGAGAGCCTTCATGGCGCCCTCGAAATTCTCGGCGGCGACGGCATCGTGCGCGGCCTTGGCAGCCGTCTCGATGGCGGCGGCCAGCGCCTTTTCCTCGGCCTCCTTGAACAGGCTGGCATCGACGGCGGCGGCGACGGCGGTGCCCTTCTTCTCTTCGGCCTTCAGAATGTTGGCGGTACGCTTGTAACCGGCGAGCAGGTTCTTGCCGTCGTCACTGGCGAGCAGCGCGCCCAGCGCCTCGACACGCTTGACGATCAGCAGCAGGTCGTCCTGACCGCCGAGGGCAAACACGGCATCGACGAGGTCGAAGCGATTGCCCTGCTCACGAAGCTGCACCTTCAGGCGATCAGCGAAGAAGTTGAGCAGATCAGGCGTCTTGTTTGAATAGGCATTGAGCGGCAGGCGCACGCCATTGTCGAGGATGATGCGAATGACGCCCAGCGCTGCCCGGCGAAGCGCAAACGGGTCTTTGCTCCCCGTCGGCTTCTCGTCGATCGTCCAGAAGCCGACCAGCGTGTCGAGCTTGTCGGCGAGCGCCACGGCGATGGAGACCGACGCTGCCGGTACGCGGTCGGACGGGCCCTGCGGCTTCCAGTGCTCCTCGATGGCGGCGGCGACGGCTGCGTCCTCGCCAGCATGAGCGGCGTAATAGCGCCCCATCAAGCCCTGCACCTCGGGGAACTCACCGACGACACCGGAAAGCAAGTCCGCCTTGGCGAGCAGGGCGGCGCGGGCCGCCTTGTCCGCGTCGGCGCCGACCTGCGGCGCGATCTCGCGGGCGAGGGCCACGATGCGGCGCACGCGGTCGCCCTGGCTGCCGAGCTTCTCGTGGAAGGTGATGCCTTCGAGCTTGGGCACCAGCGTTTCCAAGGGAATGGCGAGATCGCCGTCCCAGAAGAACTTGGCGTCCGACAGACGCGCGCGGATGACGCGTTCGTTGCCGGCAATGATGGTGGCGCCACCGTCGGTCGCTGCCATATTGGAGGTGAGGATGAAGCGATTGGCGAGGCGTCCGGTTTTCGGATCCTTCAGCACGAAGCACTTCTGATTGGCGCGGATGGTGGCGCGGATCACCTCGTCCGGCACGTCGAGGAAGGCGGGATCGAAGGCGCCCATCAGCACCACCGGCCATTCGACGAGGCCGGCCACTTCGTTAAGCAGGCCCTCGTCCTCGACCAGTTCCAGACCGGAGGCGAAGGCGAGATCGCGCGCGTCATGCAGAATGATGTCGCGGCGGCGAGCCGGATCGAGCACCACCTTGGCCTTTTCGAGCTTCTCGACATAGTCGGAGAAGCGCCGCACCTTGATCGCCTCGGGGGCGAGGAAGCGGTGGCCGTAGGTGATGTTGCCCGAGCGGATGCCCTCGACCTCGAAGTCGATCACCACCGGCTCCTCGGTTTCTGGCCCGAAGGTGCAGACGATCGAGTGCAGCGGCCGCACCCAGCGCAGCGTGCCCGTGCCCCAGCGCTGCGACTTCGGCCAGGGGAAGCTGCGGATAACGGTGGGCAGCAATTCGGCGATGATCGTCTCGGCGGCGCGGCCCGGCTTGACGAGATCAGCGACGTAGAAGTCACCCTTTTTCGGGTCGGAGACGACGCGTGCCTTGGCGATGTCGTCGAGCCCGGCGCCACGCAGAAAGCCCTGGATGGCGCCAGCCGGCGCGTCGGTGCGGGGCCCCTTCTTCTCCTCGCGGATGTCGGGAGAGCGGGTGTTCAGGCCGTGAACGGTGAGCGCGAGGCGACGTGGCGTCGCAAAGGCGCCGGCGCTTTCATAGGTCAAGCCGGCGTCCACCAGACCGCTCGTCACCAGACCCTTGAGATCGTCGGCGGCCTTCGCCTGCATACGGGCGGGGATCTCTTCGGAGAAGAGTTCAATGAGAAGATCGGGCATGGTGGTCCTCGGGGCCTCCCGGCGGCTCGCCGGTCGTCTTTGAATGCTGCGTCTGATTAGTCGGTTCGGGGAAAAATGTCATCCCCGAATAGACGCACTAAAGGCGAGAAGCCATGAGGAAACGAGGCTGAAATCAACCTCACGGGCGACGGCCGCTCAGCTCCAGCCGCCGTTGATGGTCTGGTAGAACACGTGCATGCCGATCTTGGCCTTCTTGGTGAAGACGCTTGCCCAGTTCGGGCGCACGTAGGTGGCGTGATAATGGGTGGCCGTGCCGACGTCGTCGAGCCAGGCGGCGCCGCTCGTCACCTCGCCGGCGACCTGCTGCGCTCTCCGCCAAGCCGACTTGTCGAAGACGATGTCACGCCGGCCGTCGCAGGCGAACGAGAACTGGCATTCGTTGTATTTATCGCGGTTCTGGTAGACCACCTTGCAGATGGTGTCGGGATAGGCCGGGTTCTTGACGCGGTTGAGCACCACCTGGGCCACGGCGATCTGGCCCTTGCGCGGTTCCGAGCGGGCTTCGAAATAGATCGCCTCGGCAAGGCATTTCTGCTCTCCGTCGTTCCAGACGCTGGCTGGCAGCGGGTTGGCGGCCCACCAGTGGTCACCTGGGCGAACGACCGGTGCCGGCGGTGCCGGCTTGTCGCCGGGCATGGCGAACAGCGGCGCGAACATGTCCTGGCTGACCACCGAGCTGTCGGGTGCGTAGGCGGCGAGCAGCGCCGACGCGGCGGCGCCGGTCTCGGCCGGAGTGTAGGCACGCGATGGATAGCTAGTCGCCACCAGCTCCGTCCGGTCGGGCTTGTGCTGCGGCACCGGGATCGGCGTGAGATCGGCGACGTCGGTATTCGGCTTGGGACTGATAAACCTCGATACCGCCAGAACCGATAGCGGTGCCGACGACGCCTCGAAAGCCATGGTCGGCAGCACGGTGGGGGGTGTCAGGCGGCTGGCGTCACCGAGCGTGATGGAGCCGGCGGAAAAGCCGCGTTCGGTCGGGGGCGTCGTCACGGTCATTGGCAGGTCGCCCTTCCAACTGCGGTCGATGCGCTCCTCGTCGGGCACGAAGGCGGAACCGCCCACCGCGCCGGTGATGACTTCACCGGTGCCTTCGATGATGATCGAGCCGCCGTTCATTTCAAGACGGGCCGGCGTGTCCTTGACGTCGGCAAGGCGCGGGGAGACCACCGTGCTCTCACCACCTGGGCCGACGCCGAGCGTCATCGCCCAACGCGTTGTCGGGTTGATGGAATCGACGACCAGACTGGCGATGTCCTGATAGGCAACGGAGGTGGGAAAGGCGACCACGGCGACGAATAGCGCGCCGGCGGCGGCGAGTCCGACGCGCCCGTGTCCGGGCCGGACTCTGGTACGAGGAACGCGACGCATGGACTGACGGCCTCCGGGGGGAACAGAACTGAGACGAACGATGACGGAGACGAAAACTGCTCCCTGCGCCCATGCTGCTGGATTAACCTTGAAAAGCCGTTAATAGCTCTCGGTTGGGAGGCGGTGACTGGCGCGTTTCCGCTGGAAATGCCGATCTCCGAGTTATTTGAAGGTCCTGGCAAAGCCGACATCGTGGTAAACGGCGGGGAAAGAGACGGAAGGACAGACGATGACCGATTTCGCCGCTGTGCTGCTCGAACAGGATGCCGAGGGCAAGACCGCTGCGCGGCTAACGCGCCTTTCGGAATCAGACCTGATGCAGGGCGACGTCACTCTTGCCGTGCGCGCCTCGGCTGTGAACTTCAAGGATGGCCTGGCCGTCACCGGCCGCCTGCCGGTGGTACGCCGCTGGCCGATGGTGCCGGGCGTTGACGCCGCGGCTACGGTGATTGCTTCGAACAATCCGAATTGGCTTGCTGGCGACGAAGTGATTCTCACCGGCTGGGGTGTCGGCGAGACCCATCTGGGGGCCTGGAGCGAGAGAATGCGCGTTTCCGGCGACTGGCTGGTGCGGCGCCCCAAGGCTTTGTCGCCGGTCGAAGCGATGGCGCTCGGCACCGCCGGCCTCACCGTTGCCGAAGGGCTCGACAGGTTGAGGCGTCATGGCGTCACGCCCGCCGATGGTCCTGTCGTCGTCACCGGCGCTGCCGGTGGTGTCGGATCGATGGCGGTGATGCTGCTGGCGCAAGAGGGGTGGAGCGTCACGGCCGTGACCGGGCGACCGGAGGAAGCCGCGCGGTTGCTGCGGCTGGGCGCCACCGAGGTGATCGGCCGCGATCTGTTCGCCGGCCCGGTAAAGCCGCTGGCCCGCGAGCGCTGGGCGGCGGCCTTCGACATGGTGGGCTCAGCGGTTCTGGCGCATGTTGTGTCGATGCTCAAGCCGGGCGGCGTTGCGATCGCTTGCGGCAACGCCGCCGGCATGGATTTCCTCGCCAGCGTCGCCCCGTTCATCCTGCGCGGCGTCAGCCTGATCGGCGTCGATAGCGTCCGCGTGCCGGCCGCGCGGCGGGAGGAAATCTGGCGCTACCTCGCCGACGTCGTCGATCACGATCGCCTTGCCGCCATGACGCGCACGATTGCATTGACCGAAGCCGTCGCCGCCGCCCGGCGGATCGTCGAGGGCACCGTCGCCGGACGAACGGTGGTGGCGATCAACGATTAAGGTTGGCAACTTGCGATGGGCAGGGGCGCGACCGTGGCATGGGTTGCTGCCTTGCCGTGAATCGTTCCATGAGCGATAGTGCGCGTGAGATCGACCGCTTCGAAGGCAAATCCCATTCCATGACAGATTTCCGCGAGACGCTGCGCGGCATCATCGCGATGCTGCTCTGCTGCCTGTTTTTCCTCGTCAACGATACCATCATCAAAGCGGTCGCCGAAGATCTGCCCCTCGGTGAAGTGCTGTTCATTCGCTCTCTCATCGCCACGGTGGTTGTGTTTGTCGCGGTCTGGAAAATGGGGCTTCTGCCCAAAGTGCTGCCGCAGACCTCGCGTTTTGTGTTGACGCGATCGATCTGCGAGGGCGTTGCCACGGTTGTCTATCTCTCCGGCCTGATGCACTTGCCGATCGCCAATGCGTCCGCCATCTCGCAGGGCGCTCCATTGGCAATTACGGCGGTCGGCGCGCTTGTCCTTGGCGAGATTGTCGGCTGGCGGCGCTGGCTGTCGGTAGTGGTCGGCTTTTGCGGTATCCTGATCATTGTCCGGCCCGGGCCGGACGGCTTCAACAGTTGGGCTTTGCTGCCCTTGCTGTCGGTAGCCATCGTCACTGTTCGCGAGCTTTCCACCCGTTTCATTGCCCCGGAGACCAATTCGTCGGTGGCGACGTTGATTACCCAGATCATGGTGACGATCGCCTGCGGCCTCTTGTCGGCGACCGAGGTGTGGCAGCCGATGACCGCGATGGAGTTTGGCCTGATCGTGGTTGCCGGTCTCAGCTGTATCTTCGGCGTCCAGTTTTCGATCGACGCCATGCGGCACGGCGACATCTCTCTGGTCGCCCAGTTCCGCTATTCCACCATCCCCTTCGCCATCGTTCTCGGCTGGATCATCTGGGGCGATGTGCTGGATCCGCTGACACTCATCGGCATTGCCGTCGTTGTCGGCTCTGGCGTCTACATTTTCTACCGCGAGCGGGTCAGGCACCAGACGCTTGCCAGCCGCGCCGAGCCCGGAGTCTAGCACCGGGCTCTTCTTGCTGGTCGGTCTTATTCGATGACGATGCGTGGCGCCGCTCGCTCGGGCTTGCCGGCCAGCGTGTCGAGAACGCGTCCGGCGATGGCGAGATAGGACTCGGCATGCGGGCCGTTCGGCTCGGTCGCGACCACCGGCTGGCCGGAGTCCGACGTCTCGCGGATTCGCATCTCCAGCGGCACTTCGCCGAGGAAGGGCACGCCGATGCGGCGGGCTTCCTGCGCCGCGCCGCCATGGCCGAAGATATCGTGGTGAGTGCCGCAATTGGGGCAGACAAAATAGGCCATGTTCTCGACGATGCCGAGCACGGGCACCTCGACTTTCTGGAACATGGCGACGCCGCGCCGCGCGTCGAGCAGCGCGAGGTCCTGCGGCGTCGATACGATGACGGCACCGGTCAGCGGCACCTGCTGGGCCATGGTGAGCTGCACATCGCCGGTGCCCGGCGGCATGTCGACCACCAGCACGTCGAGCTCGCCCCAGGCGCTCTCGCGCAGCATCTGCGTCAGGGCGGATACAGCCATCGGCGCCCGCCAGATCATCGGCGTCTCTTCTTCGACCAGGAAGCCGATCGACATTACCTTGACGCCGAAGTTTTCCAGCGGCACCAGCGTGCGATCTTCGTTCACCTCCGGCTTCTCGCCAGAAAGGCCCATCAGGCGCGGCACGGACGGGCCATAGATATCGGCGTCGAGGATGCCGACCTTGAGGCCACGCGCCGAAAGCGCCAGCGCGAAGTTGACGGCCGTGGTCGATTTGCCGACGCCGCCCTTGCCGGAGGCCACGGCAATGATCGACTTAACACCGGGAATGCCATTCTTCGCCGGCGCGGCGTGGGAATGGCCATGCGGGGCGGGCGCTGCCTTTGGTGCGCTGCCGGGCGCCACCTCGGCGGTCAGCGCGACCGTCGCCTTGGTGACGCCGGGGATGGATTTCACAGCCGTCTCAGCCGCCGCGCGGATCGGCTCGAATCGCGAGGCCTTGTCGGCCGGAACCGAGATCGACAGCATCACCTTGCCATCCTTCTCGTAGATATCCGACACGGCCCCGGCCGAGACGATGTCCTTGCCGGTGCCGGGCATGGTGATCTTGCTGAGGGCGGCGGCGACCTGGTCCTTGAGGCTTGGCATGGCGTGCTCCGAATGGTTTGGCTTCTACCTAATCCATAACACGAGCGACCGGGAGTGAATTTGCGGCAGGGCAATCATGCGGGCGGCTCGAATGGGGTTGTTCGGTTTCCTCCGATGCCGTTCACTGGGCAGATGATGAAATTGGCCGGCCTCATTCTCGCAGGGGGACGTTCGAGCCGCATGGGCGGGATGCCCAAGGCGCTCATCGAACTTGCCGGCGCGACGCTGCTCGATCGGGTCGCGACGACGCTGGCGCCTCATGTTGGCGATCTTGCCGTCAATCTGCCGCCAGACCTTGGCTTGCCGGACATGAAGCTTCCTGTCGTGCGAGATGCGTCCGCAACCTTCGAGGGGCCGCTCGCCGGCGTTGTCGCTGGCCTTCATCGCGCGTCGGCACTGTCGAACCGGCCGACCCATCTGCTGACCGCGCCGGTCGATTTGCCGTTTCTGCCCGTCGACTTGGCGGCGCGGCTGATAGCCGGTACGGATGATCAGGACGCCGTCGTCTTTGCCGAGGGGCCGTCGGGACGAGCGCCGCTCTGCGCACTCTGGCCGCTCTCGGTAGCGCCGCGACTTTTGGCATTCCTCGGGGGTGAGGAGCGACGGGTGGGGGCTTTCCTTGCCAGTGAGCAGGCCAGAAGCGTTGTCTTTGCCTCCACCATCGTTGGGAAGAAAGCCGTCGATCCCTTCTTCAACATCAACACCCCAGCCGACCTTGCCGAGGCCACTGAACTGATCGGCGTGGGTGGTCCGTGGTCATCCCGGCGTGCAGAATCCGGGCCGGCGCAATAATGTCCCCCGTTGCATCCCGTTACGGAATGAGATGAAGATGCGGGCGGATCGGCGCCAGCACAAGGTTTAGGCAGTGCGTCGGTTTGCCGAGAGGTTCGGGCGCGGTCGGCTGCTTCAACGAAGGATCTCAATTCCTCCGACGGCTGCGTCGAAAACAAGCAGGGGGCCGCCAGTCGGCTGCGACGACCGCCGTAGGGCGACCGGTTCGCGTCGGATGTGCCGGTCGGTCAAACACAGGGGATAACCATGAAATTCGCCAAGACACTCGTCACCGCCGCGGCTTTGCTCGCATTGTCGCTCGGCGGCGCCGCGGCCAAGGAGTGGAAGAAGGTCATCATCGGTACCGAAGGCGCCTATCCGCCCTTCAACTATGTCGATACCGACGGCAAGCTGAAGGGCTTCGACGTCGATATCGCGCTCGCTCTTTGCGCTGAGATGAAGGTCGAATGCGAGGTGGTTGCTCAGGATTGGGATGGCATGATTCCGGCGCTGCTCGCCGGCAAGTTCGACGCCATCTTTGCTTCGATGTCGGCCACCGACGAACGCAAAAAGGTCATCGACTTCTCCGAGAAGTATTACAACACGCCGCCCGCCATCGCTGTGCCAAAGGGCAGCAGCATCAAGGGCGTCACGCCAGATGATCTGGCCGGAAAGACAGTGGGCGCCCAGGTGTCGACCATGCATGCCGACTATGTTGAGAAGGTCCTGACCAAAAGCGAGCTCAAGACCTATCCGACCGCCGACGAGTACAAGCTCGACCTTGCCAACGGCCGCCTCGACGCCGCCAACGACGATGTTGTTGTTCTCTCCGAGTGGCTGAAGACCGAGGCCGGCGCCTGCTGCGAATTGGTCGGTACCATCAAGCCCGTCCCCGAGATCCACGGCCCGGGAGTAGGTGCGGGCGTCCGCAAGGAGGACACCGATCTGCGTGACATGTTCACGGCGGCGATCAAGGCGATCCGCGCCAATGGCAAGTACCAGGAGATCAACAAGAAGTACTTCGACTTCGACGTCTACGGCGGCTGAGCCGGGGCACCGAAGGTCAACGATTGAAACGGCGCGGGATTTGCTTTTTAAAAAGCAGTCCCGCGCTTGTTGCAGGAAAGGGATCCCGCGATAGCGGGAAGGCGTGGTGGCGGGAAAGGCCATCGCGGCAGAGGCGTGGACGGGGAGACCGGCCGGATGGCCAATTATATGGAACTGCTGTCCTTCGGCGACAGCGGCTGGGGTGATGAACTGGCGAATGGCGTGCTGGTCACGGTGACGCTGGCGGTTGCCACGCTGCCACTGGGCTTGCTGATCGGTTTTCTGATCGCCGTCGCGAAAAACTCGGCCGAACCGCTTCTGCGCAACGCCGCCCACGTTTACACGACGATCTTTCGTGGCCTGCCCGAACTTCTGACGCTGTTCCTCATCTACTACGGCGGCCAGATGGCCATGTCGGCACTCTGGCGCCTGCTGTTTGGCTATGCCTTCGAGGTCAATAGCTACCTTGCCGGCATGATCGCGCTGGCGCTGGTGTTTTCTTCTTATGCCAGCGAGGTGTTCCTGTCGGCTTTCAGGGGCATTACTCCAGGCCAATATGAGGGCGCCTATGCGCTCGGCCTGTCGCGCTTTCGCACCATGCTGCTGGTCATCCTGCCCCAGCTCATTCGGCTGGCGCTGCCCGGTCTGTCTAACCTGTGGCTCAACCTTCTGAAAGATACCTCGCTCGTGTCGGTGATCGGCCTCACCGATCTCTTGAGAAATACCAACATCGCCGTGGGCGTCACCAAGCAGGCGTTCTTCTTCTTTTTCGTCGCCTGCTCGCTCTATCTCGTGATGTCGATCATTTCTTCTTTCGGGCTAAGGCGCGTATCGGATTGGGCCGAACGTGGGCAAGGGAGCCATTGATGACTTACGTCGATGCCCCCTCCACACAGCGACCGCCCGCCGCCGCCCGCCGTCGCTGGACCGGTGCGCGCGTTACCGGCCTGGTCTTGCTGGTACTCTGGGCACTCCTGGGCCTTTCCATCGTCTACATGCTTGTCGCCGGCTACGATCCCGAGAAGATCGCCAAATACGGCCCACGTATCCTGAGCGGCATCTGGGTGACGTTGCATCTCGTGGTGTTGTCCATCCTGCTCGGTGCGCTGATCTCGATTCCGGTTACCATCGGACGTCTGTCGCACAATCCGATCATTGGCGGGATCGCTTTTGGCTATTCCTACTTCTTTCGTGGCACGCCACTGCTCGCTCAGACCTTCCTCATCTATTACGGCGCCGGACAGTTCACCGATGCGCTGAAGGCGGTTGGCCTCTGGATGTTTTTCCGCGACGCCTATTTTTGCGCCGTACTCACCTTCTCGCTCAATACGGCGGCCTATCAGGCGGAAATTCTGGCGGGCGCCATTCGGTCCGTGTCATCGGGGCAGTGGCAGGCAGCCGATTCGTTGGGGCTGCGTCATTTCACAACCATGCGTAAGGTCATACTCCCGCAGGCGCTGATCACCGCGCTGAGGCCCTACGGTAATGAGGTCATCCTGATGATCAAGGCGTCGGCGATCGCCTCGATCATCACCGTTCTCGACCTGATGGGGCAGACCCGCTACGCCTTCTCCAAGACCTATGATCTGCAGATCTACATCTGGGCGGCGGTGATCTATCTCATCACGGTGGAGGTGCTGCGACGCCTTTGGGAAATGATGGAGCGTCGCCTGACGCGTCATCTCAAGCGCTGACAAAGGACAAGGCCCGAAGCGGGAGCTCCGGGCCTTGGTGAAAAGTGCTACGCGATCTTTAAAAGCCGCGCACCTGCTATCAGTTGCAGGCAGCGCGATAAGGCTTGCCGTAGCGGTCGTAGGCGATGCAGTCTTCACGCGGTGCCGTAGCACCGGCGATCGCCGCGCCGCCGATACCGCCAACGGCAGTGCCGATCAACGCACCCTTGCCGCCGCCGGCAATGGCGCCGACCGCCGCGCCACCCAGCGCGCCAATGGCTGCGCCGGTGGTGACACGCTGTTGAGTCGGGGTCTGGTTGGCGCAGGCGCCAAGGCCGAGGGCCAGCACCGTGACTGCTACTGCGAGAACTTTCATGACTGCCTCCAATCTGATCCTGTCGGTGACTTCAACGCGTCAGCGGCAAAAGGGTTCCCCGCGCCGCGGCATCGCCGCCATCTGGTTCGCCACCGCGTCTTTTGTTAGATGCGGCAGGGACAAGCGCCTGCAACAATAAGCGAAAACACTACAAATAGATAGATGAGGGTCAAAATGGCAAAGGTCGTATTCCTCGGGCTAGGCGTGATGGGCTACCCGATGGCCGGTCACCTTCGGACGCGTGGCGGTCATGACGTCACGGTCTACAACCGAACTGGCGCCAAGGCGGACGCCTGGGTGGGTGCGTTCGGTGGGCGAGCCGCGCCGACCCCGCGCGAAGCGGCGGCGGGGGGCGATTTTGTGTTCGCCTGCGTCGGCAACGACGACGATCTTCGCTCCGTCGTGCTCGGTCCGGACGGTGCATTTGCCGGCATGAAGGCGGGGGCCATTTTTATCGACCACACCACCGCCTCGGCCGGCGTTGCCCGCGAACTCCATGAAAAGGCTGTTGCCCTCGGCCTCGATTTCCTCGACGCGCCGGTGTCCGGCGGTCAGGCTGGCGCCGAGAACGGCGCACTGACGATCATGGTTGGCGGCAACGACCAGAGCTTCGCAGCGGCCGAACCGGTGATGCAGGCCTACGCCAAGATGATCGTGCACCTGGGGGCGTCCGGCTCGGGACAGCTGGCCAAGATGGTCAATCAGATCTGCATCGCCGGCGTGGTGCAGGGACTCGCCGAGGCCATCCACTTTGCCAAGTCGGCCGGCCTCGACGTCGAGAAGACAATCGCCGCCATCTCCAAGGGCGCCGCCCAAAGCTGGCAGATGGAGAACCGCTGGAAGACCATGGCGGCCGGCAAGTTCGACTTCGGCTTCGCGGTCGACTGGATGCGCAAGGATCTCGGCATTGTTCTCGATGAAGGGCGACGGACCGGCGCACGTCTGCCGCTGACCGCGCTCGTCGATCAGTTCTACGCCGACGTTCAGGCTGACGGCGGCAACAGATGGGACACCTCGAGCCTGATTTCTCGTTTGGAAAAATGACGCTCAGGCTGGCGGCGATCCACCGCCGCTGGTCCCTTCGGGCATGGGTGCCATTCGCGTTTGGTGAGGCTGGCACCCGCTTTCCCATGGCTGGCTTGCGAGCGCAAAGAGAAGGCAAACTTTGTCAGGGCGATAGCGTTTTGTGCTCTTGAGCCTGCTGGCTCACCCTAGTTGCAAATGAGTGTCACTTTCAGATAAGTGTTTGTAATTGCTTGATTTTAAAGTCAGCTCCGGGTATCCGACACTCATCGGGGAGTAGCTACCGTCGCTTCAGACGGGACCGCGTCAACATGCTCGCAGTCTTTGCGTGGCGCGGAAGGCCGAAAGGTCCGGCAAGACCGTGGTGACGCCATCTTCGAGCGAGATGTGACGACGTCATCCGGTGTTGCGCTCGACTGGTATCGCCGATGTCTCCGATCTCCATCGCCGTGCTCGCTGTGGGCATGTCCATCGATAGCCTGCTCGCTTCGGTCGGCGGCGGCGCCAGTCTTCGGCGCCAGTGCCGTTTCTGCGATGCGGTGCTGGTCGGCGCGGTGTTCGCGGTCGTCCAGATGATCACCCCGCTGCTCGGCTGGGTCGCCGGCGCCGCCGCCAGTTCCTATGTCGCGAGCTTCGACCACTGGCTGGCCTTTGGCCTGTTGACGCTGGTGGGCGGACGCATGGTTCTCCTCGCCTTTCGCACCGAGGAAGAGGGCGCTTGCGAGGTCAGTTTCATCGGCACGCCCACGGCGCTGGTGATGACCGCCATCGGGACGTCCATAGATGCCATGGCCGTCGGCGTCTCGCTTGCCTTCGTCAAGGCCAACATCATCGTCATCGTGGCGGCGATCGGTGTCACCACGTTCCTGATGTCGGCCGGCGGCGTGATCATGGGGCGGCTGATCGGCAACAGATTCGGCCGTTCGGCTGAGGTCGTTGGCGGCCTTGTTCTCATCGGTCTCGGTTGTCTGATCCTGCGCGAGCACCTTACGGCCTGATGCTCGTGCCAAGATCCAGAGGCCTTCGCTTCGCCGCGAGTCGTTCGCCGAGCGCGAAACCCACAAAAGACAGCAGCGACAAGCCGACGACCAGTGGCGCGATCACCGGCCAGCCCCAGCGGCTCGCCGCGTAGCCAACGAGCGGCGGACCAATCAGCGATCCCAATGCGCCGAACTGGGCGAATACGCCGTTTGACGCCGTGACCAGCGACAGGGGAACGCCACTTCGCCGTAAGAGCGTCGGCATGCGGGCAAAGGCGACGGCGGCGACGAGGCCGGAGATGGCGTTGGCGAGGACGACCGCCACCGCGACAGTGGCGCCCGACATATGGGCTGTGAGCCCCTGGTTGGGAAAGCCTAGAAAAAATAGTGCCGCCGGCAGCGCGAGACCTATGGCGATCAACACCAAAGGCCGCCGCGCATCATCGCCGTTGCCGACGAGACGGGCCGCCGCGAAACTGCCGGCGATCGTCGCGGCCGACGTGAGGCCGGTGATGGCGCCAGCGGCGGCGATCGGCAGACCCCAGACCTCGGCAAGATAGGCCGGCAACATGCCGAGCACGCCGACTTCCAGCGTCGTGTAGAAGCCAAAGCCAACCGCCAGCGCCCATACCGCCAAAGGCGACACCGCGAAGGTAGTTTGCCGATGCTCGACCATGGCTGGCAGCCGGAAGGTTCGCGGCAGGGGCACCAGCACTGCGAGCGCCCAGAATACCAGAATGAATCGCCAGTCGATCAGGTCGGCGGCAAAGCCGGACAATATCGTGCCGGCGGCGATGCCCACCGGCACGAAGGTGCTCCAAAGGGCTAAGGCCGCTGCGCTGTCACGGCCCGCCGCCATGGCGATCAGGCTTGGCGCGGCGATGACCACCATCAGGTAGCCGATGCTCTCGGCGAGACGGGCGGCATAGAGCAACGCGGCGTCGGGCGCCGCGGCAGATGCGAGGCCGGCCACCGCGACAAGCACCGAGCCGGTTGCCAGCACGGCACGGCCGGAAAAGCGGGCGGCCAGGATGCCGGCGATACTGCCAAGAGTGGCGCCGCCTGCCTCGATCAGTGAGATCATCAAGCCGGCGCCTGTCAGCGTCAGTCCAAGATCGGCGCGGATCGCCGGCATCAGCGCCGCCATCTTGCCGAGCTGAGCGGCGGCCAGCACTCCGGTGAACCACAGAAGAAGTATCGTCGGCCAGCGTCCGGTCATTGTCGTCGTTCCTTTCGGACGACGGCTAGCAGCGTGGCCGGCTATGTTCCACGCATGAATTATGCGGCGCGGTCATAGAAGGACGTGACGAGCCGGCCGGATGAGCCATCGGAAAGCGTCACGCGCTCCCACAGCATCGCGCCGGGGCGGATGGGGATGTCGGGGTCGCCGTTGGCGCCGGTGTCGAAGGCCAGCGATGCCAACTGGCCGTCGTGCCAGCCAAGGTCGCCGAGACGGGCCTCTGCCGCCAGAATCTCCTCCGAAGCGTAGATGAGCAGTGATCGTCCCAAATAATCATCGATATCGGCATGCCAATCGGCGGCGCGGGCTGGCGAGGCGGCGAGCAGCCGGTGCGTGCGGTCGCAGATGAGATGGACTGGAGCCATCGACGTTTCGACAAGCCGCTTCAGCGCTGCGTCCTGCGCTGGATCTGGACGCGCCGCGAAGATCGTCTGCAGGGCTCGGGTCTGCTCGACGGTGAGCGGCAAGGTTCCGTTCTCCCAGCGCGACACAGTCGGTTGGGTGACGCCCATCAGATCGGCGAGATGCAACTGCTTCATGCCGGCAAGGCGGCGCAGATGCCTGAGCGGTAGAGCGGGAACCATAGCGAAGTGCCTCGATGACCGGCCTGACCGGACCATGAAGGATACGCAGCTCCTGCAAATCCGGCAAGCGGACCTTACCTGCGCCGAAGCACCGTCTGGTAGGCAAGACCGATCGCCACCAATACGCCGCCGAGGCCAATGAAGGACAGAGCCCGAAGCGCGCCAGTGAGACCGGCCGTATCGATCAGGAACACCTTGGCGACGACGCCAGTGACAATCACCGCTGCGACCGTGCGGATCGTCCGGCTCGCGGCGGCAAAGCCAACGCCGAGCACGACAAGGCCGAGCGCCAACCAAACGGCGGAGTAGGCGTAGAGCTCGCCTTCCTCGATGCCGCCCCAACTGAGATCGCCCGAGTGCCAGCCGGCGCGAACGGCAAGCGTCGCCCACATCGCAGCGAGAAGGCCGCCAACCGTCGCGGCGATGGCGACCGAGCGTCGCGGCAGGTCGGGTCGACGGCGCGCCACGCCCGCGATCAGGAAGGCAAGGGCGGCCGGCGCCAGGTAGCCAAGGAAGAGCGTGCCGTCGAAGGCGCCGCCATTGATCGGCTCGCCGGTGAACACCGGGTTGTTGACGATCAACAGACCGATGGCGGCCATCACCAGGCCGAGGCCGCCGAGGATGGGCGTTCCCCAGCTGATGACGACGGATGTCCGCCGGACGCCGAGCCAGTGAAGCCCCAGCGAAATGGCCATCATCATCATCGTCAGCAGGCTTTGTTCGGCGAGACCGGAGACCGGCGCGAACAGGTCGCCGCCGTTCATGGCATGATGAATCTCCAGCGTCGCCGTCAGCGCCGTGAAGACGATGGCGAGCGCTTCGAATACCGGCACGGGGCGCGGGTCGCCCGGTGTGCGCCCAAACCGCCAGGCCGCATAGGCGAACGACAGTGTCGGCACGCCGTAGCCATACAGGAGCGGGTTGAACAGCACCGTCGTGCCGAGATCGTCGCCAACGATGCGTGGGTCCCAGACGACACGGGCGATCACCACAGCAGCGACGGCCAGCGCGGTCGGCCGCAGCGCAGCGACGGGCCGTCGCGCCTCCACCCAGGCGATGGCCGCGACCAGGAGCGCCAGCGAGACGGTCAGCATGCCTTTCTCAAGCGCGATGGTGAGCGCCGCGCCGAGAGCCGCGACGCATCCGATGGCGTATGCGGCGATGACACCATCGCGCCCCTTGGCGTCGGCGCCAAGGCGACGATCGAGATATTCGGTGACCGAAGCAAGATAGCCGGCGGCGAGAAGCGCCGCGATGGCGAACGTCGGCGAGGCCGACAGGTCGTGGCTGGTCTCGATAAAGGCGAACGCGATAAGGCCCGGCGCTGCGAAGGCGCCAGCGACGGCAAGCTGTGGTCGACCTCGCGAGACAAGGGCCCCGGCCAAGCCCGTCACTGTCAGGATCAGCCCGAACAAGATGCCGATGCCGAGATAGTCGCCACCCGCCGGTAACGCGAGGAGGTCGGCAAAGCCAGGCACGGTTGGCTCGCCGGTCACCGGGTCGATGACGACGCCCGCCATCGTCACGTTGAGGAGGGCGTAGGCGAGCACGGTTGCTACGACCGCCGTGACCGCGAGGCCGCGCGCCGCCGGCCACTCCGATGCGAGAGCCACCAGAGCAAGCGCGAAGACGGCGACGAGGCCGACTGTCGTCAATCCGGTTCCCACAGCGGCCACGAAGACGAGCAGTGGCAAAGCGAACAGGCTGAGAACGCCAACTGCCGCTCGGTCGAAGGGCGCATCGGCTGTCCGGTCGCGCGGCGCATGGCTGGTGACGAAAACCACTGCCGCCAAAAGCAACGACACCAGGAAGTGGGCGGCGACGTAGAACTGGTTGGCACTACTGCCGAAGGAAACGACGGTGCCGGACAGCAGGAGCGACCACACGACATTGGCGACTGTGGCCGACACGGCCAGCCAACGCCACAGGCGAAGACTTGCTACGCCGTAAGTGGTGGCGGTGACCACGGCGAGATAGACCACCAGCGGCAAGAGCGCCGGCTCGGTGCCGGAGACGAGGACAGGCGTCACGTAGGAGGCGAGCAGGCCGAGCGCCGCCAGTGCCGGCCCGTGGCGGAGCGCCAGGGCCAAGGTCGCCACGCCAACGACGCCGAGCGCGACGAAGGCAATGGCTGGCCCAATCAACCCGTAGAGACCATAGGCGGCATAGACCGAGGCAAAGGCCGACACGGCGCCGGCAGCGGCGAGCACGCCGGGAATGTAGGCGCGCTTCGCCGGGCCGCCTGTCTCGGCAAAGCCGGAGCGGCGTAACCATTCGCCGCCGACAAGCAGCAAGCCTGAAAAGACGAGGCCGAGCAGCACCCTGGCCGCCGGGCCGAGCAATCCGGCTTCTATCGAATAGCGGACAAGGAAAATGCCGCCAAGACCAAGCGCCAGCCCACCGACCCAGACGGCCCAGCGACTGCCGATATTCTCTTCCAGCGAGGCGCGGGCGGCGAGCGGTGGTGTTTCCGCTGCCGGCTGCGAGGCCTCGTCGTGGCTTTCTATTTCTTCTGTCGGCTCTGGCGCGTCCTGAGCAGAGGAGGGTGCTTCGACGCTTTCTTCAGCGGCTTCGATTTCAGGAGCGGTCCTGGCGGTGGATGTCACTCCAACCGTAACCTCTGCCAATCGCCCGGCACGAAGCGCGGCTTCCAGTCGCTCAATGCGCCGTTGCAGCTCCCGGGTTCCGGCGAAGGCGATGATTCCGAGCAGCGAGCCGACGAGAACCGTCAAGACGATGAGGGCGGCAAAGAGCAGAAGGTCGTCCATGGCGTAACTGGTTCCCTTTTGGGAACCACTGATAACCGATTACGCGTATTAGCGGAATGCTTCCGACGGTTAGCCGTAGCGGCGCTGTCCCGGCTTCTTGCCGCGCCCCTGCGTGCCTTCTTCGATCGGCGGCATCACTTCCATGACGCGAGACGGCGGGAAGGTAATGGTCACTTCGCAGCCTTCGCGCAGCTTCGACCGCAGGTCCAGGGAGCCGTCGTGCATCTGCATCAGAGCGACGCAGATGGGCAGGCCAAGGCCGGTGCCCTGCTCGGCGGTCTGGATGGCGAGGGACCCCTGGCCGAAGGCCTGGAGCACGATGGGAATTTCGTTCTCGGGAATGCCCGGGCCATTGTCGCGCACCGACACATACTGGCCGCCGCCGGCCGTCCAGCCGAGGCGAATACGGATCTCGCCGCCGGGCTGGGTGAACTTCACCGCGTTGGACAACAGGTTGAGGATGATCTGGCGCACCGCCCGCTCGTCGGCCCAGATCTTCGGCAGGTCCGGTTCGAACTGCTCGATGATCGTCAAGTTCTTGGACTTGGCCTTGAGTTTCAGGAGGTGATGGCATTCCTCGGCGAGGAAGGAGAGGGTAACCGCTTCCTCATTGATCTGATAGCGACCGGCTTCGATGCGTGACAGGTCGAGAATCTCGTTGATCAGCTTGAGAAGATGCTGGCCGGACGTGTGGATGTCGGCGGCATATCCCTTGTAATGCTCGTTGCCGACCGGTCCGAACACCTCGTTCATCATGATCTCGGAGAAGCCGAGGATGGCGTTGAGGGGCGTCCTGAGCTCATGGCTCATGGTCGCGAGGAACCGGGACTTGGCGAGATTGGCTTCCTCGGCGCGGCGGCGGCTATCGTCGGAAATCACCTTGGCCTGTTCGAGTTCGACGATCAGCGCATCCTTCTCGACGCGGAACTCCATCATCGTCAGTGTCGACTGATGCAGGCGATAGGCGAGCAGGACGAAGAAGATTTCCGCCAGCACAAGGAAGCTGGCCATCGAATAGTCGACGAAGCCTCGGCCCATGGCGAGCTTCAGGGCGCCGCCGACGGCGATTGGCAGTGTACTCAGCACCACCGCGCGCGGCAGGTTGCTCGTCACCATCGCCAAAACGGCAATGGCTGTGAGAAGCGCCCCAAAGGCGAAGGTGCCTGTGCCACCGAAGATGGCGCCCGGCAGGAAGAACAAGGCCGAGAAGACCAGGCCGAACAGCGCCTCGGCGATCAGGAACTGCCGACGCCAATAGCGAAGGTTTACCGACCCGGCCGGGGTCTGGCTGAAACGCCGGGCGATCAAGCCAATCAGGGTGTGGGCGATCAAAACGGCGCCGGCCCAGACCGTGACGTACCGGTAGGTCATCCAGTAAGCGGCGATGCCGCCCAGCGCCAGAATGAGCAGCCCAACCGGCAGCCAGCTCGAGAGGCGGTTACGCGCATATTCCAGCAGGATTTCGTAATCAAAGGCTGGCCGCGTGCCGGAGTCTGAAGACAAGCGTTCGCGCACGTCCCGCACCGCGCGAGTCACATCGCGGCGGCGCATGGATCGTTGCCTGTTTTGCTCCAGGCGGGCGGTCTGCTTCTGGTCCGAGCCCAGGATCATGCTTGATGTCAACTTCCAGCCAATGGTCCAGCCACACTAAAGCCCAATTTTCCCTAACGGCCGGTTCGTTCTTATGGTTAACAATTGGTATCCAAATGCCTACGCAACGATACAAACCGAACGACGCTTGACAAAATGGAGAAAAAATTTCTTATTAAGCGTCATATGAGCGTCGAAAATAGAAACTCATTTCAAAACACGGGCGGATGCGATCATGCTGGATCGGCTTGACAGAAAAATTCTCTCCATCCTTCAGGAGGACGCCACCATTCCCGTCGCCGAAGTGGCCAAGCGAGTGGGGCTGTCGACGACGCCCTGCTGGCGGCGCATCCAGAAGCTTGAGGAAGATGGTGTGATTCTGCGCCGCGTGGCGCTGCTCGACCCCAAGTCGGTCAACACCAAGGTGACGGTCTTCGTCTCCATCGTGACCAACCAGCATTCGGAGGAATGGCTGCGCCGCTTCGCCGAGCTGATCCGCGAGTTTCCCGAGGTGGTTGAGTTCTACCGCATGAGTGGGCAGGTCGACTATCTCCTGCGCGTCGTGGTGCCGGATATCGAGGCCTATGATGCCTTCTACAAGCGCCTGATTGCCAAGATCGAGATCTCCGACGTCTCCTCGGCCTTCGCCATGGAGCAGATCAAGTACACCACGGCGCTGCCACTCTCCTATATCCATCTCGACAAGGACAAGCCGGTCTGAGCACACGCATTCTTGTAAAGATGAGTGTCGGCTGGAGGTTTCCTCCGGCAGGCGATTGGGATACGTTCGCAACCTTCGCCGGTTCGGTTTTCAAGGTGAACGCATTCCGATGCAGCAGATGTCCAATCTGATCGATCCGTTCGGCCGGCGCGTCGACTACCTCCGCGTTTCGGTGACGGACCGGTGCGACTTCCGTTGCGTCTACTGCATGTCCAGCGACATGACCTTCCTGCCGCATGGCGACCTTCTGACGCTTGAGGAACTCGACCGGCTGTGCGCCGCCTTCATCCGGCGCGGTGTGCGCCGCATCCGCGTCTCTGGTGGCGAGCCGCTGGTCCGGCGTGGCATCATGGCGCTGTTCCGCTCGCTCAAAAGCTACCTCGACGACGGCAGCCTCGACGAGGTGACGCTGACCACCAACGGCTCGCAGCTCGGCCGCTTTGCCGATGAGCTTGCCGATTGCGGCGTTCGGCGCATCAATGTGTCGCTCGACAGCCTGGATGCGGAGAAGTTCAGGGCCGTCACCCGCACCGGCAACCTCGACAAGGTTCTGGCCGGCATCGATGCGGCAGAGCGGGCCGGTCTCAAGGTCAAGATCAACACGGTGGCTCTGAGGGAGGTCAACGAGTTCGAGCTGGGCGACATGCTCGCCTGGGCGCATGGCCGTGGCTTCGACATGACGCTGATCGAAACCATGCCGCTCGGCGAGGTCGATGGCGACCGGCTCGCCCAGTATTTGCCGCTAACCGAGGCGAGAGCGCAGCTTTCCCGCCGCTTCACGCTCGACGACACCCATTACCGCACTGGTGGACCGGCGCGTTACGTCACCGTCCGCGAGACGGGCGGCCGGCTCGGCTTCATCACGCCGATGACCCATAATTTCTGCGAGAGTTGCAACCGCGTGCGCGTCACCTGCACCGGCACCGTCTACATGTGCTTGGGACAGGAGGACAAGGTCGACCTCCGCGCGCCGCTGCGCGCCTCCGAGGGAGACGACTTGCTGGATGCCGCGATCCTCAAGGCTATCGCCCATAAGCCGCGCGGCCATGACTTCGTCATCGACCGCACCGGCATCCCCTCGGTGAAGGGGCGGCACATGAACACGACCGGAGGGTAGGGCGCCCCGCTTGCGAGGCGCCCCTCTGCGAATTAGCTCTTCAAGCCCACGTCGGCCCAGTTGGAGACCGCCCAGCGCGGATTGCTGGCGACGTTCTCGACGCTATCGCGGGCCACGGTGATGAAGCCCCACTCGGCGACATTGATCAGCGGCAGGTCGGCGGCCACCTTCTTCTGGAAGTCCTTGTAGAGCTCCGTGCGGGCGGCGGTGTCCACCGTCGACGCCGCCTTGTCGATCAGCGCGTCAAGGTCGGCGTTGGCGTAGCCGCCCTGGTTGGAGAAGGGAACGCCATCCGGCGTGCCGGAGCGGACCAGGATAGTGGTGGAAATTGCCGGATCGCCACGGAATACCGGCGGCGCCACCGCCAGGTCGAAGGTGTGGTCGGTATAGACGGCCTTCTGGTGGCCGGCGGCGTCGTTGTTGACGATCACCGCGTCGATGCCGACGGCGGCGAGCGCCTGACGGAGATAGTCGCCGAACTGGCGCGTCTCGTTGAAATAAGGCGCCGGCAATAGCTTCAGCTGGAAGCGGGTACCATCGGCGCCGCGCTTGTAGCCGGCCTCGTCGAGCAGCGCATTGGCCTTGTCGACGCTGAATCCGTAGGTCGGCACGTCGGCGGTGTAGAATTCCGGCGCATTCTTCGGCACCGGGCCGGTGGCGCTGGCCGCGTAGCCGAGGAACACCGTCTTGACGACGAAATCCTTGTCGATGGCGTGGGCGATGGCTTGGCGCACCTTGAGGTCGGCCAGCTCCTTGCGGCGATGGTTGATCTCGACCACGAGCTGGTAGGTCAGCGCCTCGTAGCCCTTGGAGATCACCTTGATGCCCGGCACCTTGGAGATACGGTCGAGGTCGGCCAGCGGTACGGCCGAGAAGGCGGCGACGTGGACTTCCTCCGCCTCCAGCGCCGCGCCGGCGCCGGCCCGGTCGGGCAATACGCGGAAGACGATCTCGTCCACCTTCGGCTCGCCCTTCTCCCAGTAGGTCTCGTTCTTGGACAGCAGGTAATATTCGCCGGGCTTGTACTCGGTGAACTTGAACGGCCCGGTGCCGATCAGCTTGTCTATGGTCGGCGCGGCCTTGAGATCGGTGCCGGAGAAGACATGCTTGGGTAGCACGGCGGTAACGGCCGGCAGCGCGTTGCGGATCAGCTGCACCGGCGTCGGCTTGCTGAACTTGAAGACGGCGGTGTGGTCGTCGGGCGTGTCGACAGCCGTCAGATTGGCGAACACGGAACGCCCGAGGTTCTGCAGCGGCTTCCAAATCTCGAGGGCGGAGAAGGCGACGTCGGCCGAGGTAAACGGCTGCCCGTCATGCCAGACGACGCCCTCGCGCAGCTTGAAGGTGATGGAAAGACCATCGTCGGCGCCTTGCCATGACAAGGCGAGGCGAGGCGCGAGACCGTTCTCGCCATCGTAGGATGCCTCGGCCAAGGGCTCGATCACCTTGCTCGACAGGAAGAACACGCCATTGGAGGCGACGACGGCCGGATTGAGATTCTTCGGTTCACTGTCGGCGGCGATCACGAGGCGCGTCTTTTCCTGCGCCCACAGGCGGTTGGTCGACAGCGCGGTCGAGGCGGCAAGAATGAGGGAGGCCTTGATGAGGCCACGGCGAGAGAGGACGGCAAAGGTCATGGTGGGCTCCGGCGAAAGCTTCGGCGATCGGACCGTCGCGGATGCGATCGAGGTCACACTGTCGATCCACTGAGGCGGATGTTACAGGGATGAAATTGCGGACGGCAACCGCCCGGAGAACTATTTTTCGCGCTGAGCCACTCCCTGGCGGGATTCCCAGCCGAAGCGCTAAAAATCAGAGCTAGTGGCGCGAAATCTTTCCCTATTCGCCAACGCGGCGCTGTGCAAACAATCGGCTTCCGTCGGCGGTGCCTTGCCTCTAAACCAAAAGCAGCAAACGGGGCTTTTCATGCAGCCGCACGACTTCTGGCAGACGATCCACCCATCCGACACCCATGACGAAAAGGGCCCGTTCGTTGCGGCCTATCCGGCACGTCTCACTGACGGGCGGCAGCTTCTCTTGCCAATCCGGACGCTCGCCGATGGCCAGCATGGACTGGCCTCGCTGATCGTCAACCAGGCAAGCTTTTCGGTTCTCTCGGCGCTCGCCGAAGATCTTGCTGCCCGGCTGCGCCCCTTTGCACCTGACATTGTGGTCGGCCTACCGACGCTGGGGCTGACGCTTGCCGCCGCCGTTGCCGAGCGGCTCGGCCATGCGCGCTACGTGCCCTGCGGCACCTCGAAGAAGTTCTGGTATGTCGAGGAGCTTTCGGTGCCGATGAGTTCGGTGACGACGCATCACACCAAGCGCCTTTACATCGACCCGCGCATGTTGCCGCTCCTTGAAGGCAAGCGGGTGGCACTGGTCGACGATGTGATCTCCTCGGGCACGTCGATTGTCGCCGGCTTGCGCCTGATGTCGGCCGTCGGCGTCGAGCCGGTGGTGATCGGGGCGGCCATGCTCCAGACCGAACGCTGGCGGCCGGCCCTGTCGGAGCTGTCGCCTCACTGGCCGGAGCGGGTGGTCGGATCGTTTTCGACACCACGTCTCGAGCGGATCGCTGATGGTTGGATCGCTGAGCTTTAGTTTGCCAGCGTCACCGATGGCCGGCCTTTGCGACAGACTCGCAAAAAAAGATGATCGCAGAGGGAATAAAACCGAACGGGCGGTGTTGTTGTCTTTGAGAGCTGGAATATCCGCGCTTCTCAAGGAGGGTACTATGAACCGAATGCTTGTTTCCGCGCTGCTCATCAGCGGCCTCGCCGTTACCGCCGCCGTCCCGGCCTTTGCCGAGGATTATGCCTCCGGCGCCATCAAGTCGATGAAGACCGCCAAGGGCGAGATCCTCACCGACGCCAAGGGCATGGCGCTTTATACCTTCGATAAGGATGCCGCCGGAGTCTCCAACTGCAATGGCGATTGCGCTGTAAAGTGGCCGCCGGTGACCGCGGCGGCTGGCGCCAAGGCTGACGACGAATTGTCCCTGGTGGCACGTAAGGACGGTGCCCAGCAGTGGGCGTTCAAAGGCAAGCCGCTCTACTTCTGGAAGGGCGACAAGAAGCCGGGTGACGTGAGCGGCGACGGCATGGGCGGCGTCTGGCACCTCGCCAAGGAGTAATCTCGGATCATGTCGAGTTTCCTGGACGATATCGAAACGCTGGTGCCGGCCTTGCGACGCTACGCAAGGGCGCTCACCCGCAATACGGATCAGGCCGATGATCTCGTTCAGGATTGTCTCGAACGCGCGATTACCAAGCAGAGCCTGTGGCGGCCGATCGGCCCGCTCCGCCCCTGGCTTTTCAAGATCATGATCAACCTCTACCGCAACGATCGCCGCCGCCAGCGCAACTCCCTCGAACAGGAACCGCTGGACGTTTTGCCGTTCGAGCCGTCCAGCCCGGCAACGCAGGGCGCGCGGCTGGCGCTGGCCGAAACGGCGGCGGCGCTTCAGCGCCTTCCGGCCGAGCAGCGCGAGGCCTTGCTTCTCGTCGCGCTGGAGGGAATGAGCTATGCCGAGGCGGCCAGTGCCCTCGATATCCCTCAGGGCACGCTGATGTCGCGAATCGCCAGGGCACGCGAGGCTTTGCGCACCATGGTGGATGGAACGGGACCGAGACTGAGGTCGGTGAAATGAGCGACACGAACATGATCACCGAGGCGGACCTCAACGCCTATCTCGATGGCGAGCTTGACCCCGTGAGGCGGGCGGCGGTGGAGGCCTATCTGGCCGACAACCCGGCCGAAAGCGAACGCGTCGCGGCGTGGAGAGATCAGACCGCCACCTTGCGCGCCCTCTATGGGCACGTTGCTGACGAAGCGATGCCCCCGCGCCTGTCGCCGCATCGTCTTGCCGCCGACCGCCGACATCGCATGATGCGCTCCGCCACGGCCATTGCCGCCGCTCTGGTGCTTGTCGTCCTTGGCGGGGTGAGCGGCTGGGTCGGTCGCGGTCTCGCCACTCCCAACATGTCCGAAGCGACGCTGGTCAGCGAGGCCGAGGCGGCGCACGCGCTTTACACGCCGGAAGTGCTGCATCCGGTGGAAGTCAGCGGCCAGGACGGCGCGCATCTGTCGAAATGGCTTTCCAAGCGGCTCGACCGCACCTTGGCCATCCCCGATCTCTCGTCGGACGGCTTTTCGTTGGTCGGCGGCCGTCTGCTGCCGGCGGCCACCAGCGCCGCTGCCCTGTTGATGTACGAAAACCGCGACGGTTCTCGCGTCACTCTCTACATCGTGCCGAAGGTGGGCGAGGAGACGGCCATGCGCTTCAGCTCAGGCGATGGGCTTACGGCAGTGTCCTGGCAGGCCGAAACGCTCGGCTGCGTACTGGTCGGCAATCTGCCACGCGAGACGCTGCTGGGGCTCGCCAAGGCAAGCTATGGCAGCCTCGACGCGGGGGCGAATATTTGAGGTTCCCGCCGGCCGGAAGCCAAGCGGCCAATTCTAGAGCCTGGGCTGTTCGGTCCGCCTGTGGCTGCGCATTTCGCGCCAAGCCTCCATGCGCGGTGCAATGCCAACTGCGACCGGTACCGCGATGATGAAGGTGAGGCCGACCACCCAAGGCACCAGCACGTTCGCCTGTTCCGTCAGCGGCGTTGCCAGAACGATGACCATGCCGATGCCGAACAGGACGCCCTGCACGATCATGTAGATCAGCAGTGTGATCAGGATGCGAAGTCTCATCGTCATCTCCTTGAAGGTAGCTTCTACCTTCAACGCATGGGACTTCACTTGGTTGCGCCGCTTTGATGAGGGCGCAACCAAGTGTCTCATGTCTGTGTCGGAGGTGCCGCTGGGTCGCTGTCGCAGACCTTAACTGCCATCACTTGCGCGCGCCGCTGGGCCTGAAGGGGATGCCGAGGGCGGCGGGGGCATTCTGGCGCCCGGCAAATCCGGCCAACACGACCACGGTCATCACATAGGGCAGCATCAGCAGGAATTGCAGCGGCAGGGCGATGTGTAAGAGCTGGGCGCGCAGCTGGAGTGCGTCGGCGGCGCCGAACAACAGGGCGGCCAATGCCACGCCGATGGCATGACGTCGGCCGAGAATGAGGATGGCCAGGGCGATGTAGCCGCGACCGGCCGTCATGTTGTCGATGTAGACGCCGGTGGCCGACAGCGACAGCACGGCGCCGCCGAGCCCGGCGAAGGCGCCGGATAGTCCGATGCAGACATAGCGGATGGCGACGACGTTGAGGCCTAGCGTTTCGGCCGCTTCCGGGTGTTCGCCGGCCGCCCTGATATTCAGGCCAAAACGGGTCATGCGCATGGTGAACAGCGTGAGGACGACCAGCGCCAGCCCGACATAGGCGAGCACGTCTTGGCGGAACAGCAGCGGACCTACGACCGGGACATCGGCGAGGGCCCCGAAATCGATGGGGGAGAATGGCGTGACGCGTGGTTGCGCCGTCGTTGCGCCATAGATCATTCGATAGAAGAACGAGGTCACCCCGACGGCAAGCAGATTGAAGGCAATGCCAACGACCACCTGGTTGGCCGCGATGGTGATGGCATACCATCCAAGCAACAGGCCGACCGCCGCGCCGGCGGCGATGGCCATGACAACGCCGATGCCGAGATGGCCGGACAAGTTTGCCGCCACAAAGCCGGTAAACGCGCCGGTCAGCATCATGCCTTCGAGGCCGATGTTGACGACGCCGGAACGCTCGTTGAAGATTCCGCCAAGCGCCGCCAGCATGATGGGCATGGCAAGGCGCATCGAGGCGGCGAGAAAGCCGGCAAACACAGGGTCGTTAAGGGTGGCGAGGGCGCTCATCTGCCGAGCCTCCGCAAGTGCGTGACGATGTTGGCCGCCCAGCCGGCGAAGGCGCCGGCGCCGATCAGGAACAGCACGACGAGCCCCTGGATGACCACGGTGAGCGTGCCGGGAACGCCGGCCGCCGACTCCATCGTAGTGGCGCCGATCTGGAGAGCGGCGAACAGGAAGGCGGCGGCCAGTACGCCGAGCGGGCTGGTCCGCCCCAGCAAGGCGACGATGATGGCCGTGTAGCCGAAGCCCGGCGACAGGGTTTCGATCATGCGTCTCTGAATGCCGGCGACCTCGGCAAAGCCGGCGAGCCCGGCCAGAACGCCGCCGACGATGAAGCCTAGCATCAGGTAGCGTCCCACGGAGATGCCGGCGTTCTTGGCCGCTTGCGGGTTGAGCCCGACAATGCGCAGATGAAAACCGCCCACCCGTTTCCAAAGGAAAACGTGACAGAGGAGGGCGGCGACAATGACGATCAATACGCCAGCGTGCAGGCGGGTTCCCGGCAACAGGACCGGTAGCCGAGCGGCGGCGTCAAGTCTGGTGGTCTGGGCCAGTGGCGAATTGGGGTCCTGCAGCGGGCCGTGCAACAGGTAGCCAACCAGATCGATGGCGACGTAGTTCAGCATGATGGTGGTGATCAGTTCGTCGGCTCTGAAGCGCAGCTTCAGCCAGCCGGCCAGCGCCGACCACAGGCCGCCGGCCGTCATCGCTGCCAGCCCCATTGCCGGCAGCGTCAGCCATGCCGGTGCGCCGGCCAGCGCGACACCGGTTGCCCCAGCGGCGACGCCGCCGAGGTAGAGCTGCCCTTCCGCGCCGACATTGAAGGCGCCTGCCCGGAAGCCCATGGTGATACCGAGGCCACAAAGGGCCAGCGGCACCGTGCGGACCAGTGTCTCGGCCAGACCGTCGCGGCTGCCGAGTGCGGCGTCGAACAGTGCTGCGTATGCGTCGATCGGGTTGACGTCGACGCAGGCGATCAGCACGGCACCGACGAGGAAAGCCATCAGGACGGCAACGAGGCTGCCGACAAAGCCCTTCGGCGGACGCAGGCGGGCGAGGATCTCGCGGGCGGGATCGCTCATGATACAGCCTCTCCGGCCATCATCAGGCCGAGCTTTTCCGTCGTGACCTCGGCGCGGGCGAGTTCGCCGACGATGCGCCCGCGAAACATGACGGCGACGCGGTCCGACAGGGCGAGGATCTCGTCGAGTTCGGTCGAGACCAGCAGCACGCCGGCGCCGGCCGCGCGACGATCGAGCAATTGCCGATGAACGAAAGCGGTGGCGCCGATATCGAGGCCACGCACCGGCTGCACCGCGACGATTAGCGCCGGCGCGTCAACCAGAGCCCGCCCCAGCACCACCTTTTGCTGATTGCCGCCCGACAGCGTTCCGATCGGCTGCGTCGGCCCTGCGGCACGTACGTCATAGTCGGCGATGACGCGATCGGCATAGGCTGCCACCGCGTCTGTGTTGATGAAGCCGTGCCAGGACAGACCGGGCGCGGCGGCGCGGTCGAGCACGATATTGTCGCGCACCGACAGCGATTCAACGATGGCCGTACGCTGGCGATCCTCTGGAATGTGGGCGAGGCCGAGCTGAAGGCGTCGGGCGACGGATGCGTGCGTCACGTCCTCGCCGGCCAAACGGATTGTGCCGCCGGTGACCGCGCCGAGCCCAGCGATCGCCGACGCCAGTTCTTGCTGACCGTTGCCGTCGACGCCGGCCAGGCCGACGATCTCGCCGGGGCGGATGGTTAGCGATGCTCGATCCACCTGCAACGCGCCTTCCGCCGATCGGCAGGTGAGGTCTTCGACTTCGAGAATGGCCGGGCCGGCGCTCGCCGCCGTGGCCGGCACCGTGTCGAGAGTGGGCAGCGCGACGTCGTCGCCGACCATCAGGTGGGCGAGGCCGCGCGCATCGGTGGCGTGCGCATCGAGGCTTGCCACCAGACGCCCGCGCCTCAACACGCTAGCGCAATGGGCAATTTCCATGACCTCATGCAGCTTGTGACTGATGAAGATGATCGCCGTCCCATCCTGGGCAAGGCGTCGTAGGATTCGGAATAGTCCGGCCGTTTCCTGTGGCCGCAGGACGGCGGTCGGCTCGTCGAGGATGAGAATGCGGGTCCCTCTGAACAGAACCTTGAGAATTTCGACCCGCTGGCGGCTCGCCACCGACAACTGCTCGACCCGCGCCTGCGGATCGACGTCGAGGTCATAGGTCGCCGCCAATTGCCGTAGCCGGCTGGCGGCGCTCTTGAGATCGGGCAGGAAACGGCCGGTTGACGGCAAGCCGAGGCAGACGTTTTCAACCACGGTCAGGGTCGGCACCAGCATGAAGTGCTGATGCACCATGCCGATGCCAAGCCGCGTCGCCGCGTTCGTCGACCCCAGGTGCACCGCAGAGCCGTCGATCCTGATCTCGCCGGCCGTCGGCTTCACCAGCCCGGCCAGCACGCGCATCAGCGTCGACTTGCCGGCGCCGTTCTCGCCGAGCAGGGCATGGATTTCACCGGCCTGCACGGAGAGGCTGACGTCCTCGATGGCGCGGAAGTCGCCGAAGTCGACGGTGACGGAGGCCATATCAAGCAGTGGCGGACCGGTAACCTCCGGTCCGCCGGCCGCGACGATCGTGTCGGCGAGCATAGTCGCGCCTTCAGTCGGCGTTTGACGTATTGATCGGTACCGTAAAGGCGCCGGACTTGATCGCTTCGAACTTGTCGGTCACGGCCTTCAGCACGGCGGGCGGCACCTTGGCATCGAGGCCGTGGAAATCGGCCAGCTTCACCGACCCCTCGGCGATGCCGTAAGACCAGTTTTTCGAAGCCCAGGTCTTGGCCTCGACGTCTTTGCCGACGGCGGTGACCAGCGGGCCGATGTCCCAAAGGACCGACGTGAGGACCGTCTTTTCCCCGAGGTGGTTCTGATCGGTCATGGCGCCGATGGCGTCGACATTCTTGGCAATGGCGGCGTCGATGACGCCGACACCCTGCGCCGAAAGCACATCGGCACCCTGTTCGACCTGCGCGACGGCCGCTTCCTTGGTCTTCGGCGGATCGAACCAGGAGCCGATGAAGCTATGCAGCACCTTGGCATCCGGCACTTCGGCCGTGGCACCCGCCTCATAGGCATGCAGGTTGGCGAGCATGTTGGGGGCGGGCATGCCGCCCACCCAGCCGATCGTCTTGCTCTTGGACGTGCCGGCCGCCAGCATGCCGGCGAGATAGGCGCCCTGATAGTCAGGGTTGGAGTAGGTTCCAACGTTCTTGGCCAGTTCGCGCGCCGTGCCGGCCATGAAGATGGTGTCGGGGAAGTCTTCGGCGACGTTGAGCGTGGCGTCACCGAACGAGAAGGAATGCGAGAAGATGAGGTTGTAGCCGCGATTGGCATAGTCTCTCAACACGCGTTCGGCGTCGGCGTCGCTGACGTTTTCCGAATAGGCGACGTCGGCGCCGAGCGCCTTGGCGGCTGCCTCAAGACCATTGTAGCCCACTGAATTCCAATCGTTGTCGGTGATCGGACCGGGCAGAATCATCGCAATCTTGAGACCGGCGGCGTCAGCCGGCAGGCTGCCGAACGCCATGGGCGCGGCGGCGGCGGCGAAGGCCATCACGCTCACGCGGATGCTGTTGGTGAATTTCATTGTTTTGTTCCCTCGGTTTTTTGGCGCGGTCCACATCCTGGTCCGCCGCCATGCGGGCCGGCCCTAAGATGCGAGCGATTCACAACTGCAATCTCGCGTCTTGCACCACGGCCCGCCATCTCTTTTGGCGCGGGTCGTGCGATGGGGAAACGATGGGCCAAGCGGCTGTAACCCGAAAGCCACACCCTGAACTTTCAGATTGCGAAATCAATGGCCTACTCGTCGCTTGGTAGACTGAACGCGCGGACTTCGCGGTTGATATCGTCGTGCGTTGTTGGCACACCATAGGGAGTGATCGACGGCAAAGCGGGCGATGGGCATCGCGCGATAGCTGCGCCGGTCGGAGGCGAGCGAGAGTGCCCTGAAGGGCTACAGGTTTTCCTCGATCAGGACCTCGATCCGGATCTTCTCCTGGGAGGCCAGTATTTCGCGCCCATCCCGGCGGGCTCTGAGGATGCGGATGGCGCTGCGCACCAGATGACCGGGGTCTTGAGTGATCAGGGCGTCGACCTGATGCGAGCGCAAGGCGGCTTCCGTGAAGGGCGTGCGCTCGTGAGCAATGATCACCGGCTTGTCCTTGGCGAAAACCTGGGTGACCACCTCAAGGGGAACGCGCGCCTCGGAACTGACGATGTAAACACCGGCGATTTTGCGCTGGCTGAGAAGGCTGTTGCGAATGATGCGCGCCGTGCGCTCCGCGTCGCCATAGGTTTCCAGGGACGGCAGCACCGTCAGGTGCGGATAGTCGGTATTGATGAGTTCATCAAAACCCAGCCGCCGCTCCAGGCTGTCGCGGGCGAGCATCGTCTCGGCGATGACAAGGATCGCCCCCTCGGCGCGCTCCAGAAAGCGCCCCATCAGCCGTCCCGCCGTGGCCCCCGCCGCGTGGTTGTCGATGCCCACGAAATCATCGTGGTCGCTGGCGATCTGCCCGGCGATGAAACTGACGGTGTCTATGCCTTTTTCGATCAGGCGAGTCTTGGCATCGCGTACCTGGGGCGATTCAGGGGCCATGATGGCTATGCCGTCCACCTGATCGAGGTCGAGCGAGCCGAGCACATTGGCGATCTGGTGCGGATCGCTTTCGTGGATATGCATGACATCGGCGTGGATCATCTCCGCCGCGAAGCTCTGATTGGCCTCGTGAATGCGCGCGATCAGGCCGGCGAGAAATTCGTCGCCGGTTCGCGGCAGCAAAAACAGGAAGCGATAGTTTTTTCCTCGCGCCAGATTGGCGGCGACCACGTTGCGAATGAACCCTAGCTTTTGAATGGCTTGGTTTACTTTGACGATGGTGTCCTGGCGCACGCCGGGCCGGTTGTTCAGAACCCGATCCACCGTCGCGAGGCTGACGCCCGCCTCAACGGCCAAATCCTTGGTTGTCGGTCGCATCTGACTTCCCGCATTGCTCATTGGTCTCTTTTCATTGAAATTTTGGCCGAGCGCAACAGATTTGAGGTACGTACCTAAAAAAGAGCTTGCCATGAAGTACGTACCTCAAGTATGGTTTTTCCCGTAAGCGCACTGGCGAGGAGGCCATCGCTTGCATTCGGGGAGGACCAACCACATGAACGCGAAACGAATGCTGACGCGGGCCTTTCTTGCCGCGGTCGTCGCCCTTGGCTTCAGTGCCGGCGCGGCGCAGGCCAAGGACCTGACGCTATGTTGGGCAGCCTGGGATCCGGCCAATGCGCTGGTGGAACTCAGCAAGGAATATGAAGCCCAGTCGGGCAACAAGATGCATTTCGAATTCGTGCCGTGGACCAGCTTTGCCGACCGCATGCTGAACGAGCTGAATTCGGGCGGCAAACTGTGCGACCTGATGATCGGCGACAGCCAGTGGATCGGCGGCGCCGCCGAGAACGGCCAGTACATCAAGCTCAACGACTTCTTCGATGCCAACAAGATCAAGATGGACGACTTCATCCCGGCGACGGTGGTGGGGTATTCCGAGTGGCCCAAGAACACGCCGAACTATTGGGCGCTTCCCGCCTTTGGCGACGTGGTCGGCTGGACCTATCGCAAGGATTGGTTCGCGCGTCCGGAACTGAAGACCGAATTCAAGGCGAAATACGGCCATGACCTGGCCGTGCCGGCTACCTTCGACGAACTGAAGCAGATCGCCGAATTCTTCCAGAACCGCGACATCGACGGCAAGAAGGTCTATGGCGCGTCGATCTATACCGAGCGCGGCTCGGAAGGCATCACCATGGGCGTGATGGACGTCCTCTATAGCTATGGCTTCAAATACGAAAACCCCGACAAGCCCTACGACATGGAAGGCTTCGTGAACTCCGCCAATGCCGTGAAGGGGCTGGAGTTCTACAAGTCGCTCTACGATTGCTGCGTGCCGCCGGGGTCATCGAATGGCTACATGACCGAGGGCGTCGACGCCTTCAAGTCGGGTCAGGTGGCCATGCAGATGAACTTCGCCTTCACCTGGCCGGGCTTCAACACCGATGCCAACGTCGGCGGGGACCGCACCGGCTATTTCGCCAACCCGGCCGGGCCGAATGGCGAGAAGTTCGCGCAGTTGGGCGGGCAGGGCATTTCGGTTGTCGCGGCTTCGGACAAGCAGGACGCCGCGCTGTCCTACATCAAGTGGTTCGCCCAACCTAGCGTCCAGGCCAAGTGGTGGAAATTGGGCGGTTACTCGGCCCTCCGCGCCGTGGTTGAAGACCCTGGCTTTGCCACCAGCCAGCCCTATGCGCAGACCTTCCTCGACAGCATGGCGATCGTGAAGGACTTCTGGGCTGAACCCAGCTACGCGACGTTGCTGCAATCCTCGCAGAAGTGGTTCCACGACTATGTGGTGGCCGGCAATGGCACCGCCAAGCAAGCCCTCGATGGTCTTGTGGCCGATTGGCACGCCACCTTCGAGGAAGACGGCAAGTACTGACCTGATTGCCACCCGCTCCGGACGGATCGCGGGTGGCATTTCCGCGAGGCTTAAGCGAGCCGGATCTATCCCGCGCCCGATGCCCGTTGCTCCAGGAAAGCAAAACCATGTCCGATCATCTCGTCCAACGCGTCGCGTCAGCCACGCCACCCAAACTTGCGCGCCGTATCAGGGGTGTTTCTGACAGGACAATCGCCTGGCTGTTCGTGACGCCGACCATATTTCTGCTGCTGGCGGTGAACATCTTTCCGCTGATCTGGACGATCCGCCTGAGCTTGACGAATTTTCGCACCAACCGACCCAATAACCCGGTCGAGTTTGTTGGCTTCGACAACTACCGCAAGATCCTGACTAATCCCGATACTTGGGCATCCTTGCAGGCGACCGCGCACTTCCTGATCTGGACCATCGTTCTGCAGGTGGTGATCGGCTTTACGCTGGCCTATCTCATCAACAAAAAGTTTCGCGGCAACGATCTCTGGACGACGCTGATCGTGCTGCCGATGATGCTGTCACCGGCCGTCGTCGGCAATTTCTGGACCTTCCTGTATCAGCCACAGATCGGATTGTTCAATTACTTCATAGAGTTCATATCCGGCGTCGATCCCGCCAGCTTCTCCATGATCGGTGATGTCTCGCTCGCCCCTTGGACGATCGTCCTCGTCGACACCTGGATGTGGACGCCTTTCGTGATGCTGATCTGTCTGGCTGGTCTGAGGTCGATCCCTCCCAGCATCTATGAAGCCGCCGAATGCGATCGCGCCAGCAAGTGGCGGCAGTTCTGGACCATCACGCTGCCAATGGCGCTGCCCTTTCTGATGCTGGCCGTGCTGTTCCGGGGCATCGAGAACTTCAAGATGTTCGACCTCGTGGTGCAGCTCACCGGCGGCGGCCCTGGCGCCACCACCCTGCTGACCTCGATCGATCTCAAGCGCGAAGCCTTCGAGAAATGGCGCACCGGCTTTGCCTCGGCCTACGCGGTCATCCTGTTCGTGACCGTTTTCGGTCTGGCCTCGATCTACGTGAAGGCGCTCAACAAGGTGAAAGACAGATGAGCTACTCCATCACCGAGCCGTCAAACCGCCAGAAGTGGTTCGCTGGAGTGCTGGTTATCGGCTACGCGCTGCTGACCTTGCTGCCGCTCGCCTGGATCATCGCCACCGGCTTCAAGACACCGGCCGATGCCATCGCCTATCCCCCGAAAGTGGTCTTCACGCCGTCGCTGGAGGGATACGTCAATCTCTTCACCTCGCGCAGCCGGGTGACGCCAGAAGATCTGGCCGCCATGGGACCGCCGACCACCTGGTACGACACGATCGTGCGGCAATATGGCATGGTCATCAATGGCCCCTCGCGCTACGGCGAGCGGTTCATGAACTCGGTGATCATCGGCTTTGGCTCGACCTTTCTGTCGGTGTTCCTCGGCACCATTGCCGCCTATGCCTTCAGCCGCTTCAAGGTTCCCTTGAAGGACGATCTGCTGTTCTTCATCCTGTCGACCCGGATGATGCCGCCCATCGCCGTCGCCATCCCCATCTTCCTGATGTACCGGCAGATGGGATTGAGCGACACCCACCTCGGCATGATCCTGCTTTACACCGCCGTGAACCTGTCGCTGTCGGTCTGGCTGTTGAAGGGGTTCATCGATGAAATCCCCATCGAATACGAAGAAGCGGCGCTGATCGACGGCTACACGCGCTTCCAGGCCTTTTACAAGGTCGTCCTGCCGCAGGCGGCCACCGGCATCGCCTCCACCGCCATCTTCTGCCTGATCTTTTCCTGGAATGAATACGCTTTCGCGGTGCTCCTCACCTCGGGCACGGCGCAGACAGCGCCACCGTTCATCCCCACGATCATCGGCTCGGGCGGCAAGGACTGGCCCGCCGTGGCCGCCGGCGCCACGCTGTTCCTGCTGCCGATCATGATCTTCACCATCCTGCTCCGCAAACACCTGCTGCGCGGCATCACTTTCGGGGCGGTTCGCAAATGAGCAACTTCATCCATGGCCTGCTGCATCTGCGCCGAGGGGCGTGGGAGATGGTCGCCACCATATTGATCGCCCTCGGCGTGGTCATGCTGATGCAGCCCATCGCTCTCGTGCTGTTCACGTATTCCTTTCTAGTGACGTTGATCGGAACGGTCATGTTCATCATCGTCAGCCATTTTCCGGAGTAAACGATGGCACAGATCGTCATCAAGAACCTACGCAAGGAATTTGGCGCTTTCACCGCCGTGCAGTCGTCCAGCTTTACCATTGAAGACGGCGAGTTCTTCATGCTGTTGGGCCCGTCGGGCTGCGGCAAGACGACCACGTTGCGCATGATCGCCGGGCTGGAGCTGCCGACGGCGGGCGAGATCTACATCAACGGCATCGAAGTCAGCCAGAAGCCGGCCTCCAAGCGTGATATCGCCTTCGTGTTCCAGATGTTCGCGCTCTATCCGCACATGAACGTGCGCAAGAACATCTCCTATCCCTTGGTCAGCCAGGGAATGCCGCGCGACCAGGTGCGCGCCAAGGTCAACGAAGTCGCCGAGATTCTGGGCATCACCGCGTTGCTGGAAAAGCCGGTGGGTGGACTGTCCGGCGGCGACCGGCAGCGCGTCGCGCTCGGGCGCGCCGTGGTGCGCGATCCAGCCTGCTTTCTCATGGATGAGCCGCTGGGCGCGCTGGACGCCGAGTTCCGCGAGCACATGGCGCAAGAGCTGCGCGCCCTTCACGACCGGATGCACGCCACCACGGTCTATGTGACGCATGACCAGCTCGAGGCCATGCAGATGGGCGACAAGATCGTGGTGATGAACCACGGCGTCGTCGAGCAGTTCGGCCGCCCGCAGGAAATCTACGACTGGCCGGCCACCACCTTCGTGGCAAAGTTCATCGGCTCTCCGGCAATGAACCTGTTGCCGTTCGACGGCATGGTGGGAAATGGCGCGACCTCGGTCATGCTGGCTGGCACCGAGGTACACATCCCCAAGATGATCAGCGGCGACGACGGCGGGCTGGTCCTGGGCGTGCGGCCCGAGCATGTTCATCTGGACGACGATGCGGGATATCGCGGGCGCATCCTCGCGGTCGAATATCTCGGCACCACGCAGATCGTCACGCTGGATACGGCGCTTGGGCAGGTCAAGGTCCGTATCGGTTCGGACAAGGTGGCGATCGTTGGCGATACCGTCGGGCTCAGGTTCGATGCCCGCTCGATCTCGCTGTTCGCGGCCAATGGCCATGCGTTGATCTCAACGGCCAATCAAAAGGTGCTGCATCATGGCTGAAGTCCTTTTGCAGAGCGTCTCGAAATCCTTCGGCCCACAGACCGCCCTTGCCGAGGTTTCCCTGACGATTCCCGACGGCGCCTTCGTGGTGCTGTTGGGGCCGACCGGCGCGGGAAAAACCACGCTGTTGCGCATGGTTTCCGGATTGGACAAGCCCGATGCTGGCGAGGTGTTCATCGCGGGGCAGTCTATGCGGGGCTTGCCGCCGGCCCAGCGCAATGTGGCGATGGTGTTCCAGCAATATTCGCTCTATCCGCATCTGACCGTGCGCGAGAACATGGAGTTTCCGCTGAAATCGCCCTTGCTCAGGACGCCCAAGGCTGACATGGACCGCAAGGTGGCCGAGGTGGCCGAAATCCTGCAAATCTCCCACAAGCTCGACAACAAGGCGACGGCCCTGTCCGGCGGCGAGATGCAGCGGGTGTCCATCGGTCGCGCGCTGGTTCGCAATCCGTCGGTCTACCTGATGGACGAGCCGCTGTCGTCGCTGGACGCCAAGTTGCGCGCCGATTTGCGCATCGAACTCAAGAACATCCAGGCCAATCTCGGGGCAACCTTTCTCTACGTCACCCACGATCAGATCGAGGCGATGACCATGGCCACCCATGTCGGCGTTCTCGACCATGGTCGGCTGGTGCAATTCGGCACGCCGCGCGAGATCTACGAACAGCCGGTCAGCATCTACGCCGCCGGGCGCCTGGGGCAGCCGCATATCAATATCCTGCCGGCCGACCTGTTCGGCCCGGCGCCTTCGGGCGCGACCTATATCGGCATGCGCCCCGAGCAAATCCAGCAAGGCGAAGGGCAGGACAGCTTGGTCAAGCGGGTCGAACATCTGGGGGACCAGACCCGCCTGCACCTGGCGTTCAAGAGCCACGATCTGACCACCGTCATCGATGCCCACACACCGTTGCGGGCAGGGGACATCGTCAAGATCCAGCCGCTGAAGCCATTCTATTTCGACGCCGCCGGCGCGCGCATTGTCTGATACCAAGATGCATTGAAAATGCCTCTTGGTATTCCGTTTGCCGATTTCTCATGCCCCTGACGCAAATGAGAAATCGGCAGTGATTTCAATGAGCGGATGCGTCAGCATCTTCGC